>NZ_JBVHCY010000001.1:0-550067 GCF_057922445.1 Flavobacterium sp. UM26
TAACTGACAAAGTCCTAATCGGGGCATAAGTAGCTAACTTTGATGGAAGATAAGGTTCACTTTGTCAGTTTGGTTGTTGATTAAAAGTACTCTAAATTTATTTAGCAAATCTAAAGGATGGGAGTGGCATCCTTTGCCTTTTTCCTTTAAAAAGGCAAAGATATAGCGGACAGCGGGAACAATGAATCCAAGAATTCTGATTGTTTATGATCCAAAAAAGACTATTGCTTAAGTAATTCTGAACCAATAGCACAATCGAGACATCTCCTTTTGTTACAATATTCTGATTTTAATTGAAGTAATGTTTGAGCTTCAAAAGCATTTTTGGTGGAAATTCCAATTGATTTAAACTTGTCTAAAATTGCATTCTTTTCTGAATCTAGAGATTGCATCAAAGCGATTAATTCCTCTGTTATTTCTTTTCCATGATTTTTTGCATACGCAAATTGAACTGGGATTATGGTGTTAATCAACAACAAATCGACAAAAGATTTGGAAAGTTTTTTGCTCTTTTTAGGACTGATTTTATCGAATTGAAAGTGAGTTTGCCAATAATCTGAAGCAGCTACAGCAAAGCGTTCATAAAGTAAGGGTAACGAAAATTCGTTGGTGATTTTAGAAAAAAGATTTTTTTCTTGATGGTACAAACTTGCCAATTGAGCCAATCGAATAGTTGGAAAATTATCGGGTCTGTGCTTGAAAAATTGGAGAGGCTCTATGAACACCTTCTCTATCGAGTACTTTTGGAGTAAGTAATAGAAACGAAATTGTAAGTCATTGTAATAAGTGTCTTCTTTTTTTTGATCTAACAAACCTGCCATTCCGAAAAATAGTGCTTCTAGATTTTGCAAATCTGAGGCTTCTTTTCGAATAACCGAAAAAGGAACGGATTGTGCTATTTTGAAAAAAGAAACTCCATTTGTATTGAGTCCAAAATTCTTAGCTAACAAGAAGAATAAAACCGCTTCCCAATCATTATTGGTAGCGAGCAAACTATCGAAAACATACTGAGATTTTCGTTCTAAGCGTTCAAAAAAGAGGCGTTCTTGCCAATTAGTAATTACAAATTGATTGACTTGTTGTATTTGGTTTTCGCAATAAATCCAAGATTTTTGAGCAAGCAAATGTCTGTAAGAAAGCAATAGGTCTCTCTTTACAAAATCTCGAACCTCCACTACAGGAATTTCGACATTATTAGAACCAAACACATCAGAATCGTGTTCCCAAACTACATGCAAAATAACATTATTATAAGCCGCATCACGCTCATGATTATGCAAATACCAATCTGAAGAATTGACATGTATTTCGATATTGCCAGCCCATTTTTGATTACCAATTATGACTTGAGCATTGAAAAAATCAGGACCTGCAGTTTCTAAATAATACCCTGGATGTAGTATTGAAACAGTTTCTCCTTTGACAGTTTGTAACTCAAGAGAAGTTAACTTTTGGTATTTCCAGACATAATGCAAAAAATCTTCTTTCATATAGTTAGACGATTCAAATGAATTGACTACTAATGTATTAAAAAAACATAAATGAAAGAAAATTATTTCAATAAATACAATTTAGCACAAGCTCTAGCATCGGATAATGCTTCATGATGATCTAATGCAATGTTCATTATCCTGCAACAGTCGCTTAATTTTGCAGGTTTAAATCCTTTGGCTTTATAAATTTTTACGGTGCATTCCCATCGGGAGCCAATATTTAAATCCTCATAATTTAAACCGTGCAATGCCATCGTTTTAGACAACACATTTCGGTCAAAACTTTCGTTATGAGCTACTACTACTCTATTTTTAAGGCGCTTTTCAATCTCTGGAAAAACCTCTAAAAACGTTTTAGCATTTGCTGTATCTCTTGGATAAATTCCGTGCACTTGAATGTTGAATGGATTATAAAAATTATTTGGCGGTTGAATCAAAGTAACAAACTCATCTACAATAATTCCATCTTCGACAGTAACAATTCCAACCGAGCAGGGATTATAGGCCGTCGCCGTTTCAAAATCTATTGCAGTGAAGGTGTTCATTTTATTTTATTGATCCAATTATATCGTATTTAGTAATAATATGATGATTTCCATTCCCAAGATCAATCAAAACAGCCGCATTTTCACGAGTGAATAATTTCGACACTTCCTCAATAGGCGTTCCCAATGGTACAATTGGAAATGGAGCTCCCATAATTTCTCTCAAAGGACGATCGGCCGTATTTTTATCAGTAATATAACTTTGAAACAACAACGACTCATCTACAGACCCAACAAATCCAGTAACATCAACCACTGGAATTTGAGAGATTTTATATTTACGCATACGCTCAATTGCATGCGATACTAGCTCTTCTGTTCTTGCAATAACCAAGGGTTTATCTATGTGATCTTTAATTACATCCTCAGCTTTTGTAATTTCATCTTCTAAAAATCCTCTCTCGCGCATCCAATCATCATTGAACATTTTGCCAACATACCTACTTCCTGAATCATGAAACAATACTACAACAACATCTTCTGGTTTAAAGTGTTCTTTAAGTTGCAATAATCCCTTAATAGCAGCTCCTGCAGAATTCCCAACAAAAATCCCTTCCTCTAGCGCAATTTTTCTAGTATAAACTGCCGCATCTTTGTCAGTTACTTTTGTAAAACCATCAATTAGAGAAAAGTCAACATTTTTTGGTAAAATATCTTCTCCAATTCCTTCTGTGATATAAGAATAGATTTCGTTTTCATCAAAAATACCCGTTTCGTGGTATTTTTTAAATACAGAACCATACGTATCAATACCCCAAATTTTGATATTTGGATTTTTTTCTTTCAAATATTTGGCAACACCAGAAATAGTACCTCCTGTACCAACTCCAACCACAAAATGCGTAATTTTCCCATCGGTTTGTTCCCAAATTTCAGGGCCTGTTTGCTCATAGTGCGCAGTAGCATTCGATGGGTTATCATATTGATTCACATACCAAGAATTTGGTGTTTCTTCAGCTAAACGTTTGGAAACAGAATAATAAGAACGTGGATCTGTTGGCTCAACATCTGTTGGACACACCACCACCTTAGCACCAACTGCACGAAGAATATCCATCTTCTCTTTGGACTGTTTGTCTGAAATTACACAAATTAACTTGTAGCCTTTTACAATGGCCACTAAGGCTAATCCCATACCTGTATTTCCAGATGTCCCTTCAATGATTGTACCCCCAGGTTGCAAACGACCATCGGCCTCGGCATCTTCAATCATTTTTATGGCCATTCTGTCTTTAACAGAATTTCCAGGATTAAAAGTTTCTACTTTGGCTAAAACCAAAGCATCTACTCCATTAACAATCTTGTTCAATTTTACCAATGGTGTATTACCAATAGTGCCTAATATATTTTGTGAAAACTTCATTTGTAAAAAAAATTAATTAAAGAAATTCCAAACCAAACCAAAACGAACCGTAAAATCTCTATATGGCGTATTGGGAGCTGAAAAATATTTATTTGAAGAAAAAAGAGAATTAAAATGCTCTGCTTTTAAATAGATGCGCGTTCGTTGAATTTTAGCATTAACAAAAAAATCAAACAACGGAAAGTTTCCGATTTTCTTGTCGTTTTGTACAAAAAATTCTCCGACAACCGGATTGTAGTCATTAGCAAAGTACGATGTGAAATAGTTCAACACAATTCCGGTTTGCAAATACAAGGCTTTATTTTTGAAATAAGCATCTGAGAAATAAAAGGCACTTCTCAGTGTAAAATCAGGCACGTTCAAAATTGCATCAGATTGACTAACTTTTTGATATAAAAAGGTATTATCGAAACCAAACTTTCCAAAATTGAATTCTCGACTTGCTTTTACTGATAAATAATTGATTGTTTTATCATACTGATTAGGCGCAACAATCTGTTGTCTATCTAATTTTTGAGCGGAAGTCGTTATATCTTTAAAAAATAAAAAATCTTTTAAAATCGTATATTGAGCAGAAAAATTAACCCATTGAGTCGTAGCATTTGCAAAAATGCTATTTGTTTTTTCATTCTTAAAATTATTCGACCAATTGTAGTTTACAAAACTTGATTGATACAAATTATAATTATTATTTGGTAATTTATTCTTGTTTTGATATTCAAAAGAAAACTGATTATCCTCGTCTAAGTCGAAAACCATTTTAGCTTCAAGATTAGACAATGATTGATTAGTTATTGACCGGGAATACAAAAATTTACCGTTCCATTTTCCTTTTGAATAATTGTATTGAGCACCAAAACTATTAATCTTCTCACTTATTACACTCGGGATTACGTCTAAACCTAAAATTAAAATTTGGTTGTAATAATAGTTGCTTCTAAAATCATCAATGAAAAAATTAAACCTACCTAGTATTGTATTTTCATATACAGCGCCTACTCGATTATACATTTTATTGAAATGAGTTTGGTCGTTGATATCGCTAGAAGAATAAGCATCTCCAAATCTCATAACAGAAGAGTTTCCTACTGTTGAAGCTACAGTGGCTTGATTGTATTCAAAGAATTTATTCTCATAATTAAATTGATGATTCAACAATAAATTATTGGCTCCCTTTTTCTTATTGACTCTAAATTCGTGATCCAAAAACAAACGCCTTCCTTTCAAAAAAGATTTTGCATCGGTTAAAAAAACCTCTAAACGAGCGCGATTGTCATAGTTTGGATCCTCACCTTCGAAATCAGAAACGGTTGTAATACCTCCATTTTCTCCATTTAAAATATCTTGATACGTAAAATGTGCGTTGGCTATATATCTAAAATCCTTAGTATGATAACTGGTCGTAAATCTGAAATTTCCTGAACTTGATAATTGGTTGATATACCTTCCTAAGGATCGCAAACCACGATAAGCAAAAGAAAAGTTAAGGTTTTCATTAACATTAACAGCGAAGTACGAATCTAAAGATTGTCCTTGCTGAATAGTTGTTTTAAAATAGAGCTCGGTTACAGGAGTAGCCACAGAAGCATATCGAATTTGATTGGCTTCCATAAAATTGAAGTGCTTGGCTTTAAATCCCATTTCTGGAAAAATATCATTTTTAACTAAACCATAATTAAGGGTATTATAAGTTTGCCCCTCATTCGGAAAAGCCAAAAGACCAAAATTATCTTTTCTTAAATAATTATGCGAGTATTCTTTTCTGATTGTCAAAGAAGTATCAATATAAGTGGTATCTCTATCCAAAGTAATAATACGATACAAATCTATTGGGGCAACTTTGGTTTTGGTCGTATCCACAGACTTAGAACTTTCTCTTTGAGCGTTCATCCTTTTTGGGGCTTGGGGGTAAGCATAAAAACAAACAAAAACGAATACTATAAAAATCTTGTTTTTCATTTATAAATGATAAGAAGATGAAAAATTTAGACAAAGGTAGATTAATTAAAAACAATAAAAAAAAAAGCATCTATAGATTGTTGAAATCAATTCAACAAAAAACCGCCTCAAAATTGAGACGGTTGGTAAGTTACAAATAAAAAATTTTATTAGTACCCAGGATTTTGTTGTATAGTTGGGTTTGCATTTAATTCCGATACTGGAATTGGAAGTGCAAACTTAGTACTTGTCAATGGAAGATTTGCCGGATTTCCACCAGGGTAATTAGAAGAACTAGAACTGTAGTCAGCAGGATCTCGATCAATAGCGGCTCCAGCTAAAGTTCCGATACGTTTTAAATCAATAAACCTGTACCCTTCAAAAGCAAACTCCAAACGTCTTTGATCTAAAATACCTTTCCATGCAGCTGTTGCATTAGCGTATACTGGAGCTGGTTGAGCTACAGGAAAACGACCATCTAAAACAGCTTTAACAGCATTAGCTGCACCAACTAAATCTCCAGCAGCAACTCTCGCCTCTGCACGTATAAAATACATCTCAGATAAACGCATAACTTTAAAATCAGAATTCAAATTTCCAACTGAAGCAGATCCAGGATATTTTGCTAAAACCAAAACATCTGTATTTCTATAATCTGCAGAAGTTGCATAATTAGGATCAATTCTAGAAGTAGCACCAACTATTACGTTTCTTCTAACGTCTGTTGGATTAGAATTTAAAATATTAAACAAAGACCTTCCAACTTCATAAAAAGGAGAACCTGATATCAAACTAGTTACTGAAGCATATCCATTACCAATGTTTGTAGCTTGACTTGATTGTTGAAGGGTTCTCTTTAATCTAAATATAACTTCTGTATTAGCTGGCTCTGCATCTGTAACAAAAATACTTGCATAGTTTGTAGCATTAGCCAAAACCAAACCTGAAGTATTAATTACATTATTAGCCCACGTCTCTGCGTTAGAATAATCTCCTTTATAGGAATATGCCCTAGCCTTTAAACCTTTAGCTAAATTTACGCTAGCATAAAGCTTTGCTGTAGCTCCTGTATAAGGGGAAGCTGTACTATTAAACAATGCAATAGCATCATCCAAATCTTTGTGAATTAAAGAATAAAACTCAGCATTAGTACTTCTTAGCTTTGGAGCATCACTTGATGAAATAATTTTATCAGCAAGAACACCTGCCAATGCTGAATCATTTTTTAAATCTGGTGAAAAATAAGCCATAATTCTAAGATGCAATAAGGCTCTTATAGTCAAACCTTCAGCTTTTAAAAAACGCAATTTAGCTAACTCGGCAGTATTTGCTGGATCTGTTGAAGCGATTATCTTATCTGCAAAAGTAATAACACGATTTGCTCTTGATAAAGCGAAATAGGCTTGTGTCCATATCACATCTGGGGAAGTAGAAGATATGTTCAAAAAGAAAACATAATTATCGTTAATCCCTTGTCCACCATTAGCAAAACCAATTCCACACTCATCAGTAAAAACTGATGAAAAAACAACATCCTCACGATTAGCCACTAAACCATATGTAGAATTCATCAGTCGTTGCAAATCAGTTGAACTAGTATAAGCAACATCCTCCGTCAATGAACCTGGTGTAAAAGGCTCAAGCAAATCATTATTACATGAAACAAAAAAAGTTCCTGCCAACAATGATAATATAAATATTTTTTTCATTTTCATAAGATTATAAATTAAAATTTCAAATCAACTCCAAATGTATACTGTCTAGGCGTTGGATACTGACTTTGATCACCAGTTCTTGCACTCTCTGGATCAAAACCTTGCCATTTTGTGATGTTAAATATATTCTCACCCTGCAAAGTAAATGATAAATCCGTTAGAAAAGTGTTTTTCAAAAATTGCTTTGGAACTCTATAACCTATTTGAGCATTTCTTAAACGTACATATGAAGCATCGCGTAAAAATCTGTCTGACAAAGTTTGAGCTGCAAAATTTGTTGCTCTTAAACTTGGTACATCTGTATTTGTATTAGTAGGAGTCCATGCATTTAATAAATCATCAGTAACATTGAAAACGCCTATACGTCCAGAACTATATAGTCCTGATAAGTCAAAATCAAATCTTTTGACTTTTTGAGCATAAGTAAAAGTTGTAGATGCAAAGAAACCTTTATAAGAAAAATCAAAACCAAATCCTCCTTGGTAAACTGGAATATTGTTTACTCCTAATGCTTTTCTGTCAGCACCTGTTGGAGTTTCAGTTGGATTACCTGAAGCATCTTCAAATAGCAAGTTACCATTAACTGGATTAACACCTAAATACTTATACAAATATGGTTCATTAATCATTCCTCCATTCTCAGTGATGAAGTTACCATTTATAATTCGACCACCATTCGCTTTAATTCCAGAAACAGAATTATCATTCATTGAACCGTTTGCTCTTACTGTAAGTGAAAAATCTTCATCTCTAAAAATATCGTAAGCTAAACTTAATTCAATTCCTTTATTCGTAATTGATGCAGCAGAATTTTTAGTAATAGAAGTAGCCCCTGTAACAGGTACAACTGGTTCACTTAAAAACAAATCAACAGTTTTTCTATTATAGTAATCAAAAGATCCTCTCAAAGCACTTTTGAAAAATTCGAAATCTAAACCTGCATTCCACTGTTCAGTTGTTTCCCATCTCAAATCAGGATACCCCAAAGTCAAACCGTATCCAGTACCATTATTATATGCATTATTTGTACCTGGATAAATGTCAGCAAAAGCAGGTGGATTTATACCTGCATAAATAGTACCGTCAACAATTCTTTGATTTCCTGATGTACCTATAGATCCTCTTATTTTCAATACGTTTATAAAATCCAAAGATTTAACAAACTCAAGCTCCTCAAAATTGAAACGACCTCCTACAGACCAAAAGTTATTGTATTGATTATCTTTTACAAAGCGTGAGGAGCCATCAATTCTATATGATGCAACAACACCAATAAGCTTGTTGTAATCATAATCAAAAGTGCCAAAATAAGAAATCAAATCATTTCTTAATTGAGAAGCGGAAACTGTTGGAACATTAAAATCATTTGCAGAAGTATCAGAAACATAACCAGCTCCAGTATTAGGGACAAATAATTTAGGATCTAAACCGTTCTGTCTAAAATTATTAACATGTAATCTTGAATGATTATATTCTGATGCAACCGCAACATTAAATGTATGATTACCAAAAGACTTGTTATAATCTAGTTGATACAGATTATTAAACAAAAACTCTCTCCTTTGATTTATATCTTCAAAACCACCAAATTGCTGTCCAGGATTAAGAAATAAAAGTGTATTAAAAGAAACTGGATGTTGAGATTGGAAAAATCTATTTGACAAAAATTGACCTGAAGTTCTCATACGACCAGTCAAATTTTCAGTAATTTTATAAGATAGCTCAGAAGCAACATCTAACCTCAACTCATCTGTCAAATTATTGTATGTATTAATTTTATCAATCAACATCAAAGGTGTATATAATAACGTACCGTTAGCTTGATATAACGAGAATAACTGATTAGGATTCTTATACTCATCAGGTGAAACATAAGGCGCAGCCTGATAAGCACCTAAAACATAGTTTTGATTAACTCCACCAGTACCTAAACCTGTAGCTTCATTATTTTTTGAATATCCAATAGATGTATTCAATGAGTATTTAAACTTTTCATTACCTGATTTACCGTTTATATTATTTCTCAATGTAAATCTTTGCAATCCCGTAGTTTTCAACAAACCTTCCTGATCTAAATAACTTATTGATGTAAAAGAATTTAAGTTTTTACCATTGTTTTCTATACTTAGATTATGATTAACAGAACTTGCTGGTCTAAAAAAATAATCAACCCAATCAGTATTAATATTATAACTCGCAATTTGAGCATCAGTTAAAGTTGTACCTCTACCAGAACCAAATACTTTTTCTAGAGTTAATAATTGTCTAGAATTTGCAAATGAGTACTTAGGTGTTTGCAATTCGGAAAGACCAATTTGAGAAGAATACTTAAAGATAGTTTTTTCATCACTGAAATTTCCTTTTCTTGTTTTTATCACAATAACACCATTCGAACCTCTTGATCCATATTCCGAGATAGCAGAAGCATCTTTAAGTACATCTAAACTAGCAATATCATTTGGATTGATTGATCTAAAATTATCACTGTTAGATGGAAAACCGTCAATCACATACAATGGATCCGTATTACCATTGATGGTACCAACACCTCTAATAATAACTGTCGATCTAGCACCAGGTTGACCTGTAGTAGCCGTAATATTAACACCAGCTAACTGACCTTGAACCGTATTCAACACGTTAGCATTAGGTCTATTTTCTATTGTTTTAGCAGTTACTGTTGCTGCAGCAGTTACAGCATTCTTTTTAGTCACAGTTCTGTAACCTTGAATGACTACTGTCTCTAAAGTCTTAGCTTCACTTGTCATTGTTGCATTTAAAACATTTGAAGCACCAACAGTAACCCTTAAGGAGTTCATTCCTAAAAATGAAAACACAAGAACATCACCTTGTTTTGCTTTTATGGAATATTTTCCATCAAAACCTGTTTGAGTACCATTTTTTGTACCGCTCACTACTACATTTACTCCTGGTAAAGCACCAGTTTCATCAGTAACAGTACCAGAAATAGTCTTCTCTTGTGCGAAGACTAATTGCATTGACAGCGCCAATAGCAAAGAAAAAATCCATTTGAATTTTGATCTCATATTATTATTGTTTGAATTAGTTATGCAACAAAAATCACAATAAATTCTTAATATACCAAACAAATAACACAATAAATCCATTAACAAATGTTCAGAAAACAATAGCTAAATGTGAAAATTTTAAATAATTCTCAACAAAAAAGTTCTTAACCGAAAAATAATAACGAATAAAACAATATTTTTGCTAAAAAAAATTCAATGCTAAAACCTTTTTTTTTAACGGAAAATTTAGAATCAGGCTGTGATGAGGCCGGCAGGGGATGTTTAGCGGGGCCAGTTACCGCTTGCGCTGTAATCCTTCCTTTACATTTTAACAATTCTTTACTTAATGATAGCAAACAATTAACAGAAAAAACGCGAGAAAAACTTAGAATTGTAATAGAAAATGAGGCCATAACGTATAATGTAACTCATATTGAGCCACTTGAAATTGATGAAATCAATATCTTGAATGCATCCATAAAAGCGATGCAAGAATGCGTGGTAAAATTGGCCCCAAAACCATCAGCTGTGATAATCGATGGCAATGCTCCTTTTATACCCAAAAGAGGGATTATCAAAAAAGGGATTAAAATATTTACTGAGGAAGAAATTCGTTTTTTAAGCACATTACCCAATGAGAGTATCATAAAAGGAGATGGAAAGTACCTAAGTATAGCTGCCGCATCTGTTTTGGCTAAAACATACAGAGACGAATATATGAATCGCATTCATGAAGAATTTCCCATGTATAATTGGAAAAAAAACAAAGGTTACCCCACTCAAGAACATCGCGAAGCCATAAAAAAATATGGTGTAACCAAATATCACAGAATGAGTTTCAGATTATTGCCTGAACAGCTCAGCTTGGATTTATAAACTTAGAATGATGATTCTTTCTATTCATTTAGTACTGTTCCAAAAACTCACAATCAAATAGCGCGGCAAAGTGCTTTAGGATTTTTGCTTTCACTTCATTCTCATCTACAACTTCTACTCCAAGTTCTACATTCAAAGAGGTAACAGCTTTACCTCGAATGCCACATGGAATGATGTTATCAAAATAACCTAAGTCAACATTAACATTTAAAGCAAAACCATGCATAGTTACCCAACGGGAAGCTCGAACTCCCATTGCACAAATTTTTCTCGCAAAAGGAGTACCAACGCCTAACCAAACACCGGTTTCACCCTCGCTTCTACCGCATTCTAAACCATACTCTTGTAACGTAAGAATAATAGCTTCTTCGAGAAAACGTAAATATTTATGAATATCCGAAAAAAAGTTTTCTAAATCTAAAATAGGATATCCCACAATTTGCCCTGGTCCATGATACGTAATATCTCCCCCACGATTGATTTTATAAAAAGTCGCACCCTTTGCTTCTAATTGTTCTTGATTTAAAAGCAAATTACCCATATCGCCACTTTTCCCTAAGGTATATACATGTGGATGTTCTACAAAAAGCAAATAATTAGGTGTAGAAAAATTTGTTTCCTCTCTCCTATTTTGAACTTTCAAATCAACAATTCCTTTGAACAATTCTTCTTGGTATTCCCAAGTTGCCTTATAATCTTTACTGCCTAAATCTTGAAGTTGGATATTTTTATTCATTTTCTATTTTCTAAAATTCTACTTCAATATTCATTTTTTCAGGGGTATCCATATATTCTGAAAAGGGGTATTGAATGGTAATGGTTTTTCTGTCCTCGCTAAACATAGCGGCAGCATTAGAAACTTTCTTAACAGGTTTTGCAAAATGATATTTAACTATATAATTGGAAGAAGCAAAAATCATTTTATTCATTTCGGCTGCTTCCTCATTTGGTACTACTTTTTTCGAGGTATTCAAAGTAGCTGTTCGTTTAAATTTATTCCCTTTAAAACTATAAGATACAACTGCATTGTTATTCGCAAAACCATCCGCAGGAACTCCCGTGCCAAACTCATTAGTTTTATTGACTTTGTTCTGAAGTGAACTCATCGCATTAATTGCAACCATAGCATCTTGTAATTCTGAGACGTTCTTAAAATTAGTTTGCAACGAAAACAAGAACTGTTTTTGGTCTTGATTCATTTGCATACGCATATTGAAATTTTCTAATTTTTTCAGTTGCTGTTGCTCAGAAATAGGCAATTTCGCAATACTGTCCTTATTATCTGCTAAAAGTTGTTTAAATGTAAAGGTCGAATCAATACTCTTTTCATTTTTCAAAGAATCTTTTGGCATCATAGCCATTAGGCTTGAACCATCTAAATCAACATTGAATTTACCGGAGCCATCAGCTTCTATATATATGTTTTCTGTAACTGTACAACTCGTTAATAACAATATCATACTTAAAACCAAAAACTGGAATATCCCTTTCATATCTAATGTTTTTTTACTGTCTAATAGAAACAAAAGCATACCGTGTTTATATATGTAGGTTTTTGTTTTTATTTTTTGTCAAAGATAACAAAAGCCAACAGATACTTTTCCTAGAAAAGATTCTTTCTTGGATTTATTCTTAATTACTTCTCTAATTCGATTGTTACAGAAGTTGAAACTGGATCCATCAAACTTTCAATCAAACCAAACGTTATTTCAACTGATTTTCGATCAGGACTGATTTTGGCATTAGGGTTTGAAACTGATTTTATCATTTTGACAAAATGATAATGCAAGGTTATTTTTTGATGTAAATTCTTCTGAGGCAAACCTGCTTTGATTGCTGAAATTTTCTCTTGTGTTTTTTTTAACTCCTCTTCATCTGTAACAATTACTATTCTTTTAAATTCATTTTCAGTAAAAACAAAAGCTACTTTATAATAATGTTCTTCGGCACTTAGCGCATAATTATGTACCAAATCACTAACATATTCTTCTGTCTTGTATAAATCAGCGATTTGATTTGCTTGCTGAAAATTTTGAGTTAAGGTGGTTCTAAATTCCTTTTCAAAAGAATTCTTCTTAATGTGCACTTTCACGCCTTTGTATGCGTTAAAAACTGCTTTTTCTTGAGGAGTAAGCTTAGAATAAGTCTCTGAATGTTTTGAAATATAATCATCAAACACATAAGTGGTATCTTCAAAGACTTCGTTTTTATTATACTCCTCTCCTGCCAATTGCTGATAATTTTGTTCTATTCGAAGCATTTCGACAGAGATAGTTCCACTACCATCTTCATTGAAATGAATGGTTTCGGTTACTTGACAGCTCGTACACAAAAGCAATCCAAAAAAATACAATAAAAAAAACTTACATCGACTCATATTATCACATCTAATTTTCAAATATAAAGAAAAATCTTATTTTAAAAACTGCCTTTCATATAAAATCACCTTACATTAACAAGTCTAATAAGAATAAAATTAATTAAAAACACTTCTATTAGAAGAAATAATAAAAGAAAAAATAAATTTGTAAACCCTTAATCTTAAACTTTACCTATGAATCCATTCTTAAAAAAAGCTCCGTTTTGCTTTTTGCTAATGGCTATTTTGTCATTATTCACTAATTGCGAAACCGAAGTAAACTACAAAAACTACCAACCCAATTATTTATCAAGTATTGACGCTACCAATTTACCCGCTGGTAACAAACCTATGACCCTATTTGAAGACAATGAAGACCCAACACTAATGTACAACAAAAAAGATCGTTGGTTTCGAGTTAACGAACCCCTTCAAGTCATACTAAAAGGAAAGGATTCTGTACAAGTTTCATTGTATTCGCCAGTTGCTTTGACAGACGTAAATGTTTATGCTAAACTTCCAAATTACGAGAAAAAATTCGTCCTTTTTCATTTTAGTAAAATTCCAGCTTTTCATCGTTCAGTTCATCAAATTCCATTGGTAATTGGCAAAAACGATTACTTATTAGAAAATGGAAAAACGGTAACCATAGACAAAATTGAAGGATTTTCATCAGGATCTATTGAGTTTTCTATCTCTTCAACAGATCCATTATTTGCTAAATTCAAGAAAATAAAATCCAATCATTTAGTGCAATTTCACGATGGTTATCATATCAATGAACCAGGGAAATTTCTTCCAATGAATCCTGTTCTTGCCAAAGAAGCCATAACAATGATTATAAATTACTCCTATGCCTTAAGTCATCCTTTATACTATCAAACCTTTACCAATTTTGATAAATACAAACAAGACCAAGCCACTTTAGCAGGGACTCCCATAAATGGAGCTTTAAATTGGCACGGCAACACTGATGATTTGAATGGAATTTATGATTATTATACCAAGGAAGAAATAGAGAAAATTTACTGGAATTACTTAGATTCAAGAACCGTTTACCTAGCAATGGTAGGAGGCGGAAGTGCTTGGGGAGGAGGACCTTTGGCTTCTCAATGGGAATCTGGGTATATCACAGGTCATTGGTTAGGTGAAATGTCTGTTTGGTCACACGAATATTCTCATCACATTGGATTTAGCCATAGTAGCAATTTAGCCAATAGTGGTGAAGGTGGAGGACAACAAGAAATGCTCACTCACTTTTATAAATATTTGATTTATCTAAACGACCTTCCTTTTATAGATCCTGAAATACTAAAAGGATGGACAAAAACAGCCTACTTAAACAAAAAAGACTATAAAAAACCCGTCTTCAAAATCAGCCCTAACAACCCTTTCTTACTTAAATATAAAGGAGAAGGAAAATGGAATTAATACCACTTACTTACTATGAAAAAAATTTTATTTATAGCTCTATTCTTTGTTTTTACTTGTTGTAGTAAAGATTCTGATGAAGTTTACGAGCCAACCAACTATCAATATTATTACTTAAGTAACGAAGCAACTATCAAAGTCAATCAAATTATTGGAGGAAAAGGCACTTTAGAAGCTAACGCCATCGCTATCGCAAACAATAAATTATACGTTTGCAACGGCGATGTTCTTGAAATATTTGACGCCACAACTTTATCTTATCTTTCAAGTCTCAAAAGCTATACAAAAGGAACTACCACAATTCCGTTCACAAAGTTATCTTCTATTTCTGTTGACAATGACCGTATTTACCTTGGTAGCATTGACTCGAGGGTTTTTGTTTTGGACGAAAAAACACTATCTGGAATCAACACGATTGGAAATGGACAATGGTGGCAAACTTTTGTTCACGTATTTGGACTAAAAGCAAAAGATGGATTCCTTTTTGTCAAAGAAAAGAACAACAGCATCAAAGTTTTCCAAACAGCACAAATTACCGAAACCAGCAATTGGAACTTAGCTCCAATCGCAAAATTAAATACCCTAAAAGGCTACACCGAAATATATTCGATGGATATCGCTAATGGAAATTTAATCGTAGCTGGACAAAATGCCAACGGATTTTTGCATTACAATCTAAAAGACATAGAGAAAAACGCAACCAGCTCGTTGACTGTTCCTATTTTACCAAATACTAAAACATTAACGGACAACTTTCCATTATCTGTGGTTTTTAGCGATGAATGGGCTATAACAACTGAAAAAATAAAAAACACCAACTATATTCGCCTGTATCCAAAAAACGTTTTTTTAGATCAAAATTACACGCCAACCATCAACAATTCGGATATTATGGGAGAAAATGCGTTTAACTCCATTACTAATTGTGCATTGCTAAAAGACCGTTTGTTTGTAGCCGACAACAGCAATCAGGTGATAAGAGTTTTAAAAGTGAACAAAGCAACTATTGCGGAACAAAGATAAAATGTCTTGATTTTTTCAATATGTTTTATTTATAAAAACTCTTCGTTTTAAAATAACAGAAAGACAAATAGCTGTTCCAAAAAATCTAAAATCTAAAATCTGAAGTCTGCATTCTTTTCTTATCTTTGCGGACTTAAAATTCAGAACATAATGGCCTTATCAGAACAAGAAATAATCCGAAGAGAAAAACTACAAAGCCTACGTAATTTAGGAATTAACCCTTACCCTGCACAACTTTTTCCTGTAAATCATACCTCAAAGCAAGTAAAAGAAAGCTTTGAAGAAGGCAAAAAAGTAATAGTAGCAGGACGTTTAATGAGTGTTAGAGATCAAGGAAAAGCTTGTTTTGCTGAATTACAAGATAGCGAAGGACGTATTCAATTGTACGTAAATCGCGATGTTTTATGCCCAGAAGAAGACAAAACATTATACAATCAAATTTTTAAAAAATTAACCGATTTAGGCGATTTTATTGGTATTGAAGGAGAATTGTTTACTACCAAAGTGGGTGCACAATGTATTCGTGTGGATGAATTTACCTTTTTGAGCAAAACCTTGCGTCCTTTACCATTACCAAAAATAGACGAAGAGGGAAAAATTCACGATGCCTTTAACGATGCTGAATTGCGTTACCGTATGCGTTATGTGGATTTGACCGTAAACCAACACGTAAAAGAAACCTTCATCAAGAGAACGAAATTGTTCACTGCAATGAGAACCTTCTTTAACGAAGCTGGGTACTTAGAAGTAGAAACTCCTGTGTTGCAATCCATTCCTGGTGGTGCAGCAGCGAGACCATTTATAACGCATCACAACTCCTTAGACATTCCATTGTATATGCGAATTGCCAATGAATTGTATTTGAAAAGACTAATCGTTGGTGGCTTTGATGGTGTCTACGAATTCTCAAAAAATTTCCGTAACGAAGGTATGGACAGAACTCATAATCCTGAATTTACCGCTATGGAAATTTATGTAGCCTACAAAGACTACAACTGGATGATGGAATTTACAGAGCAATTATTGGAATATTGTGCAACGGCTGTAAACGGAACTAGCGAAGTGACTTTTGGCGAGCACACTATCAATTTCAAAGCGCCTTATGCTCGTGTAACCATGACCGATGCTATCAAACATTTTACAGGTTTTGATATTTCTGGTAAAAGCGAAGCTGAATTGTTTGAAGCAGCCAAAGGAATGGGAATTGAAGTGGATGAAACGATGGGTAAAGGAAAATTGATTGACGAAATTTTTGGTGCTAAATGCGAAGGAAATTATATTCAGCCAACGTTCATTACTGATTATCCAAAAGAGATGTCGCCATTGTGTAAAGAACACCGCGATAATCCTGAATTAACAGAGCGTTTCGAGTTGATGGTTTGCGGAAAAGAAATCGCTAATGCCTACTCAGAATTGAACGACCCAATTGACCAAAGAGAGCGTTTTGAAGACCAAATGCGTTTGGCCGAAAAAGGAGATGATGAGGCGAACGGAACTATTGACGAAGATTTCTTGAGAGCTCTAGAATACGGAATGCCACCAACCTCTGGATTAGGGATTGGAATGGACCGTTTGATGATGTTCTTGACCAATAACGCGTCTATTCAGGAAGTGCTTTTGTTCCCACAAATGCGACCAGAAAAGAAAAAAGCAACCGTAGAGTTAGAAGCTGATGAAAAAGTAATTGTTGCCATTTTACAAGCCAATGATAATCAAATGGAATTTAGTTTACTAAAAATCAAATCCGAATTGAGTGGTAAAAAATGGGACAAAGCTATGAAAAACCTTTCCGCACTTGGAATGACCGAAGTTGTGGTTGATGGTGATGTTAAAGCTTGTCGATTGAAAGAGTAAACTTTTTGTAAGATAAATACAAACCCGATAATATGACCTATTATCGGGTTTGTTGTTTCTATACAAATTACTTTTTTACTACTTCTTTAATATGCTTCGAGCGTAGCTTGTTGTCTTTCGCATATTTCATCAATTGCATACCAACCTCTTTACTCCTATCCGAAGATAAAACAGTAGCACCATTGGTTATTAATTGATAATACAACCCATCCCCATTTGTAGCAGCGCTTTTATCAATATTGCCCATTGTTCCCAAGATGCAAGCGATTGAACGACTATGTAAATAGGCATATACTTCTGGTTTAGGGTCCGAAGTTCCTACAAAGGCGACCATTTTTTCTGCTTTTACACCCAAAGATTCCATACGTTCTACATCCTCTTTTCCTCTTGCAGAAACAGAAATCATCAAATCGGGAGCCAAACGAGCTACTTCTGCTGCTTGATTGGCATTGTAGGTTATGATTACGGAATACGCTTCTGCCTTATTGCGACGCACCGCATCGATTACTTTTCGCATAGGAACTCCTCGTTTTACATCCAACGTGTAAATTACTTTTCCCTTCCCCCATTGCAATACCTCATCCAAGGTTTCTATTTTGTAGGGAGTTGGATTGCCTTGGGTATCTTCTAGATAGAAATCTTGTAATTCTTTGTACGTATAATTGCCAATCAATCCCGTTCCTGTCGTGGTTCTATCTAACTTATCATCGTGCATCATTACCAAAACCGAATCTTTGGATAATGCAATATCGGTTTCGATTATTGCTGGATTATACTGAATGGTATTAGCAAAAGTTGGAGTGCAATTTTCTGGAAAACCTACTGTTGGTCCTCCTCTATGTGCGCTTACCAAAGGATAGGACTTTTTAGAATACGTCAAGAACTTTTGTAATTCTTTTCCACTTTTAAATTGTATTCGGTATTCCTTAGTTTGAGCAAAAATTCCATTTAAGGATAATAAAAATAAAAAAACTAGTATGACATTCTTCTTCATTGCATAGATTTTGAACCAACAAAAATACCTATTCTTATTCGTTGTCGCGTCTCTTTTTTTTAAAGTTAATAAAAGAATAACAAAGTAACTTATCAACAATCTACCGCAAAAAGCAACTAAAAAGACAGAAAAACAAGGCTTCAGGACAGTTAATAAAAGAGCATAAAAAAACGTAAAATATGATAAATATCAGGTCGGTATTTTGCATTTAAACGTAAAATAGTACTACCAAATACAAATTCCACAACTTACATAAACAACTGATTTTAATTTGTTTACAACAAAAAACAAAATTGGTTGGCTACCTCAGAATTAAACTTCTGAAATCTAACTATTTATTAAAAACACGTATTCATTTATAACAACAAACGCAAACTTAAACTTTCAAAAACTATGGAAAAATATGTAATCAAACGAAACGGAGAATACCGACCTTTTGAGGAATTCAAAATCAAAGATGCCATTGAAAAGAGTTTTAACAGTGTTCAATTGGCAATAGACGAGAAAGTAGTAGATAGTGTTTTCGAACAACTTCTTTCCAAAACTACTTGGGCCGTAGAAGAAATTCAGGATTGCATAGAAAAAACCCTTTTTGAAAAACAATATTTTGATGTGATGCGTTCGTTTATGCTCTTTCGACATACCAGAAAGTTACAACGCGAACACATCAACGGACTCAACGAAGACACCACCTATGTAGACAGCACGCAAACTATTGAAGAATACATTGAACAAACCGATTGGAGAATCAATGCCAATGCCAACACCTCCTACTCCAATGCTGGCTTGGTAAACAACGTAGCTGGAAAAATAATTGCCAACTACTGGCTAGACAAAGTCTACAGCAAACAAGAAGGATATGCGCACCGAAATGGCGATATTCACATACACGATTTAGATTGTCTTACGGGCTATTGCGCAGGTTGGAGTTTGAGAGTATTACTCAACGAAGGATTCAATGGAGTTCGCGGACGTGTAGAAAGCAGACCACCCTCGCATTTTAGAGAAGCTCTGGGACAAATGGCTAATTTTCTAGGAATTCTTCAGAGCGAATGGGCCGGCGCACAAGCCTTCAGCTCCTTCGATACCTATTTAGCGCCTTATGTGTTCAAAGACAATTTATCCTTTGATGATGTGCTGAAAGCCGTTCGCAGTTTTGTCTATAACTTAAACGTGCCAGCGCGTTGGGGACAATCACCGTTTACCAATATTACCTTGGACTGGGTCGTTCCCGAAGATTTGAAAACTCAAATTCCAACCCGAAAAGACATTCATTTTTTTGACAAAATAACCAATGAAGACCTATTACTTCGTGCACAAGCGCGTGGAGTGAAAACGTTAACCGAGTTGCGTTACGAGCATTTTCAACCCGAAATGAACCTCATCAATAAAGCGTATTATACTGTAATGACCGAAGGTGATGCCAACGGACAACCTTTCACTTTTCCAATTCCAACCGTAAATATCACCGAGGAGTTTGACTGGAATGGAGAAAACACCGATTTGCTATTCGAAAATACCGCTAAAATTGGGTCGTCGTATTTCCAAAATTTCATTGGAAGCCAATACATTCTTGACGAAAACGGCAACAAAGAAGAAAACCCCAATGCCTACAAACCCAACGCCGTTCGCAGTATGTGCTGTCGCCTCCAACTCGATTTACGCGAATTACTAAAACGCGGTAATGGCCTTTTTGGAAGTGCCGAAATGACCGGAAGCATTGGAGTTGTGACCATCAATATGGCGCGATTGGGCTATTTGTATCAAGGAAATAAAACCGCTTTGCTAGAACAATTAGACCATCTTTTATACCTTTCCAAATCAACTTTAGAGAAAAAAAGAGTCTTTATTCAAGAAATGTACGACCGCGGTTTGTACCCTTACACCAAACGCTATTTGTCGCATTTCAGAAATCATTTTTCTACCATTGGTGTCAACGGAATCAACGAAATGATTGTCAATTTCACTCAAAATCAAGACCAAATCACCTCTAGAACCGGAATCGAACTGGCAGCCGAAATTTTGGAACACATCCGAAACCGAATGAAAGAATTTCAAGAAAGCACCGGAAACCTCTACAATCTTGAAGCCACACCAGCCGAAGGAACTACTTATCGCTTTGCCAAAGAAGACAAAAAACGCTTCACCAACATCTATCAAGCGGGTGAAGGAGACAATATTTATTACACGAATAGTTCTCAAATCCCAGCCGATTTTACCGAAGACCCTTTCGAAGCCCTTTGCCTGCAAGACGAATTACAATGCAAATACACCGGCGGAACCGTATTACATCTTTATATGAGCGAAAAAATCAGCTCATCTGAAGCCTGCAAACAATTTGTCAAAAAAGTAATCTCCAATTTCAAATTGCCCTATGTCACCGTGACTCCCGTATTCAGCGTTTGCCCCGTACACGGCTACCTAAACGGCGAACACGAATACTGCCCAAAATGCGACGAAGCCCTAATTCTCGAAAAAGAAAAAGAAGCACAAGCCTCATAATTTTTAGGAGCAGAAACAAAAGGTTTTTTCAGGAAACACCGTCCCGCTCTCCGCTACAATCTTTGCTGCCGAACCCCGGCAGCAAAGGATTTTCACTACGATCGGGGCTAAAAAGTCACAAATTACCCTTTTGGAAACATCCAAAAACTTTAAACTTTTAAACAACTTCAAACAATTTAAACCCTTAAACAACTTTAAACCTTAAACTTTTAAACAATCTAAAACCCTTAAATAATGAAAACACATCCCATTCTAGAACAACATCCAGAACGCAGAACCAAATGTTTAGTTTACACTCGTGTAATGGGCTATCACCGTCCCGTAGAAAGTTTCAACATTGGCAAAAAAGGAGAACACAAACAACGCACCCATTTCAATGAATGTAAGTGCTAGCACACCCATTTACAGCATAACGCCTTTTACCTTACTAGATTATCCGCATCAGTCAGCTTGCATTCTTTGGTTTGCAGGCTGCAATATGCGGTGCTTATATTGCTACAATCCAGAAATAGTTTTAGGAAAAGGAAAACTCACCTTCCAAGATGCCTTGGATTTTCTCCACACCCGAAAAAATCTCCTAGATGCGGTTGTTTTCAGCGGTGGCGAATGCCTATTGCATAAAAACTGCCTTGAATTCATTGCAACCGTCAAGAAAATGGGCTTTCTAGTAAAAATAGACACCAACGGTTCAAAACCCAAAGTACTTCATACCCTACTCCATCAACAAACTATCGATTATGTTGCCTTAGATTTTAAATCCTTACCCAACACTTTCGAAAAAATCACCCAATCCAATTTGTTCGATACTTTCGAACAATCCCTCGAATTGCTGCTCTCGCATTCTGTCCCTTTTGAAGTGCGCACCACCATCCACTCCGACTTAATTTCTAAAGAAGACCTCACAGCAATGGTTCGTTTTTTGGAACAAAAAGGCTATCAAGGCCAATACTATATTCAGTATTTCGTAAATGAAGCTACAACTCTAGAAAAAATGGGCTTTTCCCAGCGGGAATTAGATTCGGAATCGCTTTCCACAGCCAACATCAAAATTGTGATTCGGAATTAAACTAACCGCTCTTTTTGAAACACTTCTAAACCTGACATTTATCATTGGCAGTCCAATAGGATTAAAATACTTTTACACGCCCTTTATAAAATGACATACTAAAAAAAGGTAAAATGAAAGAACTCAAAGCAAAAATTGTTGCCCTAAAGAAAGAAAAAAATGCAGTCATTTTGGCGCATTATTATCAAGAGCCAGACATACAAGATATTGCTGATTATGTTGGTGATAGCTTGGGTTTGTCACAAGAAGCGACCAAAGTTGATGCACCTATTATTCTTTTTGCAGGGGTTCATTTTATGGCCGAAACAGCCAAAATACTCAATCCTAATAAGAAAGTAATTTTGCCCGACCTCAATGCAGGATGCTCCTTGGCCGACTCTTGTCCGCCAGACTTGTTTAGAGCATTCAAAGCCCAACATCCCAATCATATCGTGATTACTTATGTTAACTGTTCGGCTGAGATAAAAGCGTTGAGCGATATCGTATGTACTTCGGCTAATGCTTTAAAAATTGTTGCATCAGTTCCAAAAGAAACGCCAATTATCTTTGCTCCAGACAAAAACTTAGGCAAATACATTAGTCAAAAAACAGGACGTGAACTATTGCTTTGGGACGGCTCTTGTGTGGTACACGAAGCTTTTTCTCTAGACAAGTTAGTTGAATTATACAAACAAAACCCTGATGCCGAAATCATTGCGCATCCAGAATCAGAAACACATATCCTAAAAACAGCCCATTACATTGGCTCCACTGCTGGAATGATAAGCTATGTAAAAAATAGTCCAAATACTAAGTTCATTGTTGCCACCGAAGCAGGTATTTTGCATAAAATGCAACAAGAAGTACCGCATAAAATCTTGATTCCTGCTCCATCCGAAGAGGACAATACTTGTGCGTGCAGCGAATGCGGTTATATGAAAGTCAACACACTTCAAAAAGTGTACGATTGTTTGCTCCACGAAACTCCCGAAATTATCGTTCCTGAAGACATCAGAGAACGCGCTTTAGTACCTATAGAACGTATGCTTGAACTCTCCAACTAATGACACAAACCAACTATTTAATTATCGGTTCTGGTGTGGCAGGACTAACTTTTGCCCTAAAAATGGCCACGCGCTTTCCAGAAAAAAAAATCACAATCGTTACCAAAGCCAATGCTGAAGAATCGAACACAAAATATGCGCAAGGAGGTATCGCTATTGTAACCAACAAAATTGAAGATTCGTACGAAAAACACATTCAGGATACCCTAATTTGTGGCGATGGCTTGTGCGACGAAGCCGTGGTTCGAAAAGTCATCACCGAAGGGCCAAAACGACTACAAGAATTAATCAATTGGGGCGCACAATTTGACAAAAATGCACAAGGCAATTTCGACTTAGGAAAAGAAGGAGGCCATTCACAAAATCGAGTAGTACACCATAAAGACCAAACGGGTTTTGAAATAGAACGCGCTATTTTACAGCAAGTATATCTCAAAGAAAACATCACCGTGCTCGACCATCATTTTGCTATCGATTTGATTGCTGAAGACAATTGTTGTTTGGGCGTTCAAGTTTTGAATCAAAAAGACAAAACTATTTTTCCTTGTTTTGCTGATTATACCTTGCTAGCCACTGGCGGCATAGGAAATGTATACGGACATACCACCAATCCCATTATTGCGACAGGCGACGGAATTGCTATGGCAAACCGTATTCACGCCACTATCACCGAAATGGAATTTATCCAATTTCATCCTACAGCCTTATTTCATAATGCATCAGGAACTCAGTTTTTAATCTCAGAAGCTGTTCGCGGTTTTGGTGCCTATCTACGCACCAAAAGCGGCCATCGTTTTATGGAAGATTATGACGAAAGAAAAGAATTGGCTTCGAGAGATATTATTTCGCAAAGTATCGATTTTGAATTGAAAAAATCAGGAGACGCATGTGTTTATTTAGATTGTACCCACTTGGATTCGGAAGCATTTATCGCTCATTTCCCAATGATTTATAGACATTGCAAAAGCATTGGTATCGACATCACAAACGACTGGATTCCTGTAGTACCTGCTCAACATTATCTTTGTGGCGGAATTGTAGTCGATGCTAATGGTAAGACTTCTGTAGAGCGCCTTTTTGCTTGCGGTGAATGCTCTAGAACGGGTTTACACGGAGCCAACAGGTTAGCTTCTAACTCCCTACTAGAGGCGTTGGTTTATTCCAATGCAATTTATGATTACCTTTCTGAAAACCCTGACCTAGAAGTAAGCAAAACACCCGTTTACTCCAAAATCTACAAAGACCGCTTGCCTTTGATTACGAATTCTGTTTTGAGTCAAATAAAAAGTGAATTACAACTTTTGATGCGAAGCCATGCAGGAATCGTGAGAAACAATCACGATTTGAAAAAAGCCAAAAAACAGTTAAAACATTGGCTAAAAGAACTCCTAGAACTTGAACAAAATTATCAAGGGAATACCGCTTTTTATGAATTGAAAAATCTGATTACCATAGGAATCCTCATTGTTCAACATTCTATCTTACGAGAGGAAAATCGCGGTGGTTTTTTCAAAATCAAGTACTTAAGATGCTAATTTTTTGTTAACATTAAACCTTTTTCTTTAAACGTCATCTTATCAGTATAAATCAAAAAAACGAAAGTAAGATGAAAAAAGTAATTATGGCTGCCTTATTGGTAGTAAGTTTAAGCAGTGTGGCACAGCAAAGAAGAGAAAGACCCAATCGTGACGAAATGGAAAAATTGACTCCAGAACAACGTCAGGAGAAACATTTAAAAAAAATGACTACGGATTTGAACTTGAATGCTAAACAACAAGAAGAAGTAAAAAAATTATTAGCAGAACAAAGCGCAAAAGTAGCCGAATTTAAAGCCAAAAGAGAAGCCAAAAAAGACGAACAATTACTGGCTTCTGCTAAAGAAAGAAAAGAAATGGCTAAAAAAATGAAAGCCGAAAAAGAAGCCACTGACGCGAAAATGAAGTCGATTTTAACCCCTGAACAATACACCAAATGGGAGAACGACCGTGAAATTAGAAAAGAAAAAATGCTCGAGAAAAGAGAAGAAAGACGAAGACATAAAGGTGATTATTAATAAAAAAAGGGAGTTTCTACAGCAAGAAACTCCCTTTTTTGTTGTACTTCTATTTCTTAAAAAGTCTTCGATACTTTATCAATAGCTTGAATGGTCACATCTAAATCTTCATAAGTCAACGCATCAGTAATAAACCAAGTTTCATAAGCTGATGGTGCAATGTAAATACCTTCTTGCAACAAACCGTGGAAGAATTTTTTAAAGGTTGCATTATCTCCTTTAGCAGCCGATTGAAAATCGACTACAGGCTCCGCATCAAAATGAACAGAAATCATAGAACCTACTCTATTGATGGTAAACACCACACCATTTGCAGTAAGTACTTTACGAATTCCTGCTTCTAAATAAACGGTTTTCTCTTCCAATCGTTGAAATACTGTTCTGTCGTTGTTTAACGATTCCAACATTGCCAATCCAGCCGCCATCGCTAACGGATTTCCTGATAATGTTCCAGCTTGATACACGGGACCTAGTGGCGCCAAGTAATTCATAATTTCTTCACGAGCAGCAAAAGCCCCTACTGGCAATCCGCCACCAATTACTTTTCCAAAACAAACGATATCTGCTTGAATGCCGTACAACTCCTGAACACCACCTGCTGCCAAACGGAAGCCTGTCATTACCTCATCAAAAATCAATAAAATCCCGTTAGCAGAACACAACTCACGTAAACCTTCTAAGAATCCGTTGAGTGGTGGTACGCAACCCATATTTCCCGCAACAGGCTCTACAATAATGGCTGCAATTTCATTTGGATTGGCAGCAATGAGAGCGCTAACATTTTCTAAATCGTTGTAACGAGCCAGCAAAGTATCTTTAGCCGTACCTTCAGTTACTCCAGGACTATTTGGTACTCCAAAAGTACTTAAGCCACTACCCGCTGCAATCAAAAACGAATCGGAATGACCGTGATAACAACCTGCAAACTTGATGATTTTATCTCTTTTGGTAAAGCCACGCGCCAAACGAACGGCACTCATACAAGCTTCTGTCCCCGAATTCACAAAACGAATTTTATCGATATTCGGAACCATATCAACTGCCAAAGCAGCAATTTTGGTTTCCAATTCTGTAGGCATTCCAAAAGAAGTTCCTAATTTGGCACGTTCCGTTAATGCCTCCACGACGGGTTCGTAGGCGTGACCCAAAATCATTGGCCCCCAAGAATTAATGTAATCGATCAATCGGTTACCATCTTCATCATATAAATACGCGCCTTGCGCTCTTTTTACAAAAATTGGAGTACCACCCACGGCTTTAAAAGCTCGTACTGGTGAATTTACGCCTCCTGGAATTACTTTTTCCGCTTCAGCAAAAAGCTGACTGCTTCTTTGGTATATCATATTTTTTTTATTTTTTTAAATTTACTTATCGACTCAACCCTTGATTTGTGATGAATTCATCAAAATATTTTTGTTCAATTTGGTTTTCTTTTGAAAGTGATTCAAACTTAACATCGGACATTCTAATAGGGGAATAAAAGTACCATTTCCACGTAGGTCGATGTTTAATAAAAAAATTCTTTTCGGTAAATTCATCGTGTTCATACACTCCAAAATAAAACCTTACCAACAAGCTTATAATGGTAACTAAGAACACCACAAAAAAAAACTTCTTCATAAACTGTAAAAACTCAGAATTAAAAATTACTTCACAATCAATTTTTGTCCAATCGAAATGGCGTTGTCAGTTAAGTTGTTTTTGCGTTGTAAATCTTCGACCAAAACATTGAATTTTTTGGAAATGGAATACAAGGTATCGCCTTTTTGGACTTCATACAACGTGCCATCACCGTTTACCACTTGGTTGTCTACTCGATTCGAAACGGGATAATTTACCCCACTTTTGCCCAAAACCTGACTATCGTACTGATGCAAATCATAGCGTTCAATGTAGGCAATCAGTTTTTCTGGATACAACGGGTCGGTAGCGTATCCAGCGGCTCGCAATCCCATAGCCCAAGCCACATAATCTCCTTTGGCTAATGAGAAAAGAGAGGCATATCGCTTTTTGGTTGTCAAAAATTTAGAGTGGTCTTTATACGAACCTGCGGGATCTTCGTACTTTCGGAAACATTCTTTTTCTGAATCATCATCTTGGTGTACAACTTCTCCTTCCCAATCATTATGACATTTGATACCAAAGTGATTATTGGAATTGACTGCCAAACTGCTTTTCCCAGCACCCGATTCTAAGATTCCTTGTGCCAAAATTATACTCGCAGGAATGCCGAAATTTTTCATATTGCTCATCGCAATTCCTTTGTATTGTTCTATGTATTGATTGACTACCTCTAATCTTTTAGTGGCAACACCATTAGTAGATGGCGTCTTAGTATAAACGACTGTTTTCTTAGCAGGAGTTGTGTTTCTTTTATGGGTTTGAGTAACCGGTTTAGTACTGTTACAGCTTACCAAAAACAGCAATACCATCAGGCAGAAAATTTGTTTTATCATAGTACTAAAATCGGTTTGTTTTGTTTTTCTAATTTGGCATTCATCCCAGCAATTCCTTGGAGTCCACCGGTGTGAATCATCAGAATTTTGGATTTTGGTGGAAAATAGTTGCGTTTTATTAAATCCATAACGCCAAAAACCATTTTTCCGGTATAAATTGGGTCTAACGGAATACCCGTTTGCGCATAAAACCAATTCATCCATTCGATAAATTCGGTGGTTACTTTACCATAACCTCCAAAATGATAGTCGGTTTGGAGCTCCCAGTTTTTATTTTGGACAAAATTACGAATTTCATCTTGTAAAAAATCCCCTTTTAACGCTGGAAATCCCAAAACTTTTTGATGTGGCAAAGCACTATTGATAAGTCCAGAAATGGTTCCTCCAGTTCCCACGGCGCTACAAACAAAATCAAAATCAGCATCAAGCTCTGTTAGGATTTCTTCACAGCCTTTGACGGCCAAATCGTTCGTACCACCTTCTGGAACCAAATAAAAAGACCCGAATTGTGCTTTTAGTTGTTCGATAAAAGCACTCTCTGTTTTATGACGATAGGCTTCACGGGTGACAAATTCAAAACGCATTCCGCATTCTTGAGCAAAAGACAAGGTAGGATTTTCCGAAATTTTATCGCGTAATTCATCCCCCCGAATCACACCAATAGTTTCAAAACCTTGCTCTTTTCCGGCATAGGCCACAGCAGCGATATGATTGGAAAAAGCGCCACCAAAAGTGAGCAAAACCGAATGCTTTTCGGCTTTGGCTTGGAGTACATTGTATTTTAGTTTTCGGAATTTATTGCCTGAGACAAAAGGATGAAGTAAATCCTCTCTTTTTATCTCAAGAGTAATTCCTTTGGGCAGGTCGTATGTTATTTTTTGATTCAAAGTGTATAGCTTTTATAAAATTAACCGCAAGGTTCGCAAAGATTTACGCAAAGTTCACTAAGCTTTGCGGTCATTGCGCTTTCTTTGCGAACCTTGCGGTTAAATAGGCTTTTAATTTCTTTTTGTGTGCAAATAGTTTAAAAAACTAAAATATTTCCTCGTTTCAAGGTAACTCAAATTGGATTCGTTGGCATAAGCTTCGCGTTCAAAACTCAGGTTCCGATACGCCAAGTTTTTATCTTTGTATTGGCACCATCGAAGCAAAAACTCAAAACTGTACCAAATAAAAAAAGGAACAATCAGCAATTCGAGTTGTTGTCGTAAATGTATTTTTTCGTGATTGAGGAAAATGTGATTCTCTTTGTATCCTGCTTTTTTAAGGAACACAAACGGAAAAGCAGCGAGGCCACTATATCCTTTTGGAATTAAATATTTAGCAACAATAAGAATCATTTCGCTTTAAAATTTATAGATTTGCAACTGTTGAACCCTTTTATTTAAGGAAAACACGATTCGTTCTATTAGCACGAACATCCCCAAAAAACAAGTCGCTTATGTTAGAGCAAATTAATGAAAATAAATTAATCGAGGGTGAAGATTTTTACTTTACTCCCGAAGGCTATAAATGTTTTACCGAAAAACACCACCTAAAAAGAGGGTATTGTTGCAAAAGCGGTTGCCGTCATTGTCCTTATGGCTATGATAAGAAAACGGGAGGGTTTAAGAAGGTAGAAAGTAGAAAGTAGAAAGTAGAAAGCAGAAGGCAGAAGGCAGAAATTAGTGGTCAGTGCTCAGTTTTTTAGTGTTCAGATTTAGGGCGGTGAAAGCAGAAATTACAAAAAAAACAAAAGATTCGCGTTTTCAATGCAGCTGCTACTCCCCTCTCGAAATCGAAGATTCAACGACTCAAAAAAAAGTAAAAAATGGAGTTATAGGGGCTGGGGGTGTGTTTCTTTGGTGATAAAAGTAGAGAGCAAATTATATTAGACTTACCAAAGTTCACTAGTCTCGATGAAATAATTGAACTCAAAATATAAAAAAACGCTAAGAAATGGATGTCCTTTCTTTACAATACAGAATCAAAATATACAAGTCCTACCATCGGTCGGATATTAGGTATCCTTAGTCGGTTTTTTCCAACTGGAGGGTGAGAAAATAGTCCTAAGTAATTTTGGAAGCCATAAGTCCTTGGTCTACGAGTCGCGAGAGGGATAGGAACTGGCTACCGAAGTAGCGTGGATAGCCCGACCGCAATACCGCAAGTGGCCGCATCACGACAACGCTTCATAGGCCACTTGGGGTATTGGGGGCTCGCCCAAATCTTGCTAAAAAGTATCGCAATTAGCCAATTGGGTGAAATTTAAATAAAATAAAAACTTAACCACATAGAACCATAGATTACTAGCAAATCAACATAGATAAAAAAAGAAATAGCACTATTTCTCACAATAGATTAGCTATGTGAATAGTAAAACGTCTCTTGACTTCTTTTAAAAAACTATAAATTCTATGATTCTATGTGGTAAAAATAATTTCACGAAATGGGTATCACTATTATTTTATTTTCGATTGTAAAAACAAAAAAAGATGACATTTAAAGAACAAATCCAACAAGGAATTCCTGATATATTACCACAACCTAAACCGTATGATGCTGCCATAAATCACGCGCCGAAACGCAAAGAGATTTTGACAGCTGAAGAAAAAAAGTTGGCGTTGCGCAATGCGTTGCGTTATTTTGACCCAAAACATCACGCGGAATTAGCCCCTGAATTCTCGGAAGAATTAGCGCAATACGGACGCATTTATATGTACCGTTTTCGTCCTGATTACAAAATGTACGCGCGTCCGATTGACGAATATCCAGGAAAAAGCGAGCAAGCGAAAGCTATTATGTTGATGATTCAAAACAATTTGGATTATGCCGTGGCGCAGCATCCGCACGAATTGATTACGTATGGCGGAAATGGTGCGGTGTTTCAAAATTGGGCACAATACCTTTTGACGATGCAATACTTATCGGAAATGACCGACGAGCAAACGTTGACGATGTACTCGGGCCACCCGATGGGATTGTTTCCGTCGCATAAAGAGGCGCCGAGAGTCGTGGTGACCAACGGAATGGTGATTCCGAATTATTCGGCACCAGACGATTGGGAAAAAATGAATGCCTTGGGCGTTTCGCAATACGGACAAATGACGGCTGGAAGTTATATGTACATTGGTCCACAAGGTATTGTGCACGGCACGACCATCACGGTTTTGAATGGTTTTAGAAAAATTAAAAAGAATCCAAAAGGAAGTTTATTTGTAACGTCTGGATTGGGCGGGATGAGTGGCGCGCAACCCAAAGCGGGAAATATTGCGGGTTGTATCACCGTTTGCGCCGAAGTGAATCCAAAAATCACCCATATTCGTCACAGCCAAGGTTGGATTAATGAAGTGATTGAAGATTTAGACGCTTTAGTGCAACGCGTAGCCTTGGCAAAAACGAATAACGAGACCGTTTCTATTGCTTATTTGGGTAATATCGTAGACGTTTGGGAACGTTTTGACCAAGAAAATATGCATATCGATTTGGGTTCTGACCAAACTTCATTACATAATCCGTGGGCTGGCGGGTATTATCCAGCAGGCATTTCGTTTGAGGAAGCCAATGAAATGATGGCCAACCAACCGGAACTTTTTAAAGAAAAAGTGCAAGAAACTTTACGTCGTCACGCAGCGGCAATCAACAAACATACCGCAAAAGGCACGTATTTCTTTGATTACGGCAACGCCTTTTTACTAGAAGCTTCAAGAGCGGGAGCCGATGTGATGGCCGAAAATCCAACGCTTGGTAGAGAATTCAAATACCCTTCTTACGTGCAAGATATTATGGGACCGATGTGTTTTGATTATGGTTTTGGTCCTTTCCGTTGGGTTTGTACCTCAGGAAAACCAGAAGACTTGGCCAAAACAGATGCTATTGCTTGCGAAGTTTTAGAAAAAATGATGGAAACCTCTCCTGAAGAAATTCAGCAACAAATGCAGGACAACATTCAGTGGATTAAAGGTGCTCAAGAAAATAAATTAGTGGTAGGTTCACAAGCGCGAATTTTATATGCCGATGCCGAAGGACGTACTAAAATCGCCGAAGCATTTAACCAAGCTATTGCCAAAGGCGAAATAGGCTATGTAGTTTTAGGCCGTGACCACCACGATGTTTCGGGAACCGATTCGCCTTATCGAGAAACGTCGAATATCTATGACGGTTCAAGATTTACCGCTGATATGGCCATTCATAATGTGATTGGCGATAGTTTCCGTGGTGCAACTTGGGTATCTATCCACAACGGCGGCGGTGTGGGCTGGGGAGAAGTTATTAATGGCGGCTTTGGTATGGTTCTTGATGGTTCTAAAGAAGCTTCTAAACGTTTGGCATCAATGTTGTTTTGGGATGTCAACAACGGAATTTCTCGCAGAAGCTGGGCGCGTAACGAGGGTGCAATTTTTGCTATCAAACGCGCTATGGAAGTAGAACCTTTACTAAAAGTGACACTTCCGAATGCTGTTGAAGATTATTTACTGTAACATTAAAATTTGCTTTGAAATCTTGACAACAAATTCGTTTTTGAAAAAGTCTAAATGATTTAAAACAAAACATTTTGATAGTTATAATCTAATGTTAAAAAAATCATCTTGAACTAAAAATAGATTATTTTGCAGCATAAAGCGAGAATCATAATAGATAATAACTTAAACAATATCCATATGAAACCTATATCATTATTTGCCTTAGTGCTAGTTGTTTTTTTTAGTTCTTGTAGTTCCGTTAGAGTGTATTCGGATTACGATAAGAATGTAGATTTTACTCCCTACAAAACCTATGCGTATTACAAACCAGGCATTGACAAAGTAGAGATTTCTGATTTGGACAAAAAACGTATTTTGAGAGCCATTGACCAACAAATGACAGCCAAAGGCTTTACCAAAAGCGAAACGCCTGATTTGTTAATCAATATTTTTACCAAATCAAGAGAGGAAGTTAATGTGAACCAATTCAATGCTGGCTGGGGTTACGGCTGGGGCTGGGGTTGGAACCCTTGGATGATGGGTGGCAACCAAACCACCGTTTCAACGTCTACCGAAGGTACTTTGTTTATTGACCTTATCGATGCTAAAAAGAAAGAAATGATTTGGCAAGGTGAAGGAGTAGGCACTTTAACAAAAAATGTCGACAAAAAAGACGAGGTGGTTGCTGAGTTTGTGGGGAAAATTTTAGCACAATATCCTCCGGTAAAAAAATAAATCGTGGTGAACACCATAATTGTTTATATTTGTGGCCTCACATTTTTTATATGAAAAACAATAACACAATTATTAGCAGTATTTCAATTATCATTCGATGAGAATGTGAGGCGCTGTATAGTATTAACAATAACAATATAGAACCTCCCAATTGGGAGGTTTTTTTTTAGATTATGACACAAAACACTAATATTATTAACATCATTATTATTCGTCTTTGTTGACGAGTTAGGATGTTATGCATAAGTATGAAACCTTTCTCGTCACTTGAGAAAGGTTTTTTTTTGAATAAAAATGAACCACAGTTACAATGAAAGAAAAAATAACCCTTACGCTATTTTGCGAAAAAGAAGCCACGCTAATCAGTAAAATTGTCCTTATATTCTCTCGGAAAAAGCTACAAATCGACCATTTTTGGGTTGACTTTTGTGAGCACACTTCACTATACAAAATCAGGATTGACTATTGGGATGACGAAACGAATAGCAAAACCATAGCGGCTATTTTGGAACGAATTATCGAGGTTTTTTGTTGTTACACTCAAAATGAAAAGGAACTAGAAACCCATCAAATCATACTTTTTAAAATTCCAACCATAGGCAGAGAACAAATCACATACTATCCTATTTCTTTTTTATTTCAAGAAAAAGAGCATTGGATTTGTTGTGGCAAAATTATCAATGAGCACTATTACACACTACAAAACACCCTCAAAAAATCAACATTACAATTCAATTAAAATAAAAAAAATGAACTTATTTCAATCCATACAACAAGCACAACAAGAATTAGCCAACGTAGTTCCCGCTACGCCTTTAACTGAAAACCTCAATCTCTCAGAAGAATTTGGGGCTACTATTTTACTTAAAAGAGAAGACCTTCAAGTCGTGCGTTCTTATAAAATTAGAGGCGCATACAACAAAATAAAATCCTTAAACGAAAGCGAAAAAACAAATGGCATTGTGTGCGCCAGCGCTGGCAATCACGCACAAGGGGTGGCGTACTCTTGCCATCTTTTGCAAATACAAGGCAAAATCTATATGCCCAAAACCACACCCAATCAAAAAGTAAAGCAAGTACAACTCTTTGGAAAAAAATGGGTCGAAATTGTTTTAACTGGCGACACCTTCGACGATGCCTATGCCAAAGCTGTTGCCGACGCCAAGTACAACCAAAAAGCATTCATCCACCCTTTTGATGATGAAAAAGTCATTGCGGGCCAAGGTACCGTAGGACTCGAAATTGTTGAACAACACCAACAAACCATCGATTATGTTTTTGTTCCCATTGGAGGTGGCGGTTTAGCTTCTGGCCTGTCAACTGTTTTCAAACACCTTAGCCCCAATACCAAAATTATTGGCGTTGAACCGCTAGGTGCCCCTTCGATGAAAACATCAATTGCCAATCAAGCCAATACACCCTTAGACGCCATAGACAAATTTGTAGATGGAGCCGCCGTAAAACAAGTGGGTGACAAAACCTTTGCCATTTGTCAAAAAAACCTAGACGATATCGTCCTTGTTCCCGAAGGAAAAGTGTGCACCACTATCTTGCGTTTGTACAACGAAGAGGCGATGGTGGTAGAACCCGCAGGTGCTTTGACCATTGCAGCGTTGGATTTTTACAAAGATCAAATCAAAGGAAAAACTGTGGTTTGCGTGGTAAGCGGCAGCAACAACGATATTGAACGCACCGCCGAAATCAAAGAACGCTCTTTACTTTACGAAGGATTAATGCATTATTTTATGATACAGTTTCCGCAACGCCCCGGAGCATTGAAAGAATTTGTCAATACCATTTTAGGACCAGACGATGACATCACCTATTTCCAATTTGCTAAAAAGAATAGTCGAGAAGTAGGCTCTGTGGTAGTAGGTTTAGAAGTGAAAAATCCAAACGACATTGTAGCCATCAAAGACAATATGAAAAAAATGGGATTTGTGTACCAATACCTCAACGAAAAACAGGATTTATTCACCCAACTCATTGGTTAAAAGAAACTAAAAAAACTAACTCCTTTTCCAGTAAAAAAGTACCTTTGCAACCAAATTTTTAAACAGTTATGACTCCTGCTCAAGACATACAAGACCTAAACGACATCAAAAAAATGGTCGATACCTTCTATACCAATGTTCGCCAAGATGCGGTCATCGGCCCCGTTTTCAACGAAAAAATAGGCAATCGCTGGTCAGAACATCTCGAAAAAATGTACCGTTTTTGGCAAACCATTTTGCTCGAAGTCCACACCTATTCAGGAAGTCCGTTTCCCCCGCACAAACAATTGCCGGTAGACAAAACCCATTTCGACCGCTGGATGGCGATTTTCACCAGCACTATCGACGGCTTGTTTACTGGCCCACTAGCCGAAGAAGCTAAGCTAAGAGCCAAAAATATGGCCGAAATGTTCAATTATAAGATTGAGTATTTCAGACAAGCCGAAAGAGATCAAATAAAATAAATCATCTGCATCAATCTGTGATATAAAAATCAGGAGCGAAACAAAAGGCATTATCAGCCATTATGGGTTCCCGCCATCCGCTATAATCTTTGGTACCGAACCCCGGCACCAAAGGATTTCCACTACTGTCGGGGCTAAAGAGGTTTCAATTGGACATTTTTTAAAAAGTAAACCATTGTTAAAATCCTATAAAAACACATGGTTTACTAAAAATCCCCAATAAAAACCTGAAAATAATCATTCGAAATTGTATTTTTACAAAAAACTATACCGATTTCGATATGAATGCAAAAATAGAAAGTAATCCCCTAATCGAGCGATTACCGAAACATTTGAAACAGTTTATCAAACCGCAAGACTACGAAGACTACACGCCCATCAATCAAGCCGTTTGGCGCTATGTGATGCGCAAAAACGTGGACTACCTATCCAAGGTTGCTCACAGTTCCTACCTCGAAGGGTTAAAGAAAACAGGTATCGAAATCGACTCCATTCCGAGTATGTACGGTATGAATCGTATATTATCCGAAATTGGATGGGCCGCCGTGGCTGTAGATGGTTTTATTCCGCCCAACGCTTTTATGGAATTCCAAGCCTATAATGTGTTGGTGATTGCCTCTGATATTCGTCAATTGGAACACATCGAATACACTCCAGCACCTGATATCATCCACGAAGGCGCGGGACATGCACCAATTATTGCCAATCCAGAATATGCCGAATACTTGCGCCGTTTTGGCGAAATTGGTTGCAAAGCCATCTCTTCGCACAAAGATTACGAAATGTATGAAGCCATTCGTTTACTTTCGATTTTAAAAGAAGCCGAGGGAACCCCACAAAGCCAAATAGAAGCTGCTGAAAAAGCAGTAGAAGATTTGCAAAACAATATGGGCGAACTCTCAGAAATGGCTCAAATCCGAAACTTACATTGGTGGACCGTGGAGTACGGTTTGATTGGCACGCTTGAAAACCCAAAAATTTACGGCGCTGGTTTGCTTTCTTCCATTGGTGAAAGCGCTTGGTGTATGACCGATAACGTAAAAAAACTGCCATATACTATAGAAGCAGCACAACAAAGCTTCGATATTACTAAAGTACAACCTCAACTCTATGTAACACCTGATTTTGCTTACTTGAGTTTGGTTTTAGAAGAGTTTGCCAACACCATGGCTTTGAGAACAGGCGGTTTATCTGGCATCAAAAAACTCATCGATTCCAAAGCTTTGGGAACAGTAGAATTGAGTACTGGTTTACAGATTTCTGGTGTTTTTACCAACGTAATCGAACACGAAGGCAAACCGATTTACTTACAAACGACTGGAAAAACAGCTTTGGCCAATCGTGAAAAAGAATTAGTAGGACACGGAACTGCTGCTCACCTTGAAGGTTTTGGTAGCCCCATCGGGAAACTCAAAGGCATCAATCTGGCTATTGAAGATATGAGTCCACGTGACTTAAAAGCATACGACATTTACGAAGGCGAAACCGCCACTTTGGAGTTTGAAGGCAACATCAAAGTCGTTGGCGAAATCATAACTGGGAAACGAAATCTACACGGTGAAATCATCTTGATTTCTTTCAAAAACTGTACAGTTACGCACGGTGAAACAGTTCTTTTCCGTCCAGAATGGGGAACTTATGATATGGCTGTAGGAAAGAAATTAGTTTCGGCTTTTTCTGGCCCTGCGGATGTGAATAGTTTTGATTTGATTGCTCACGTCCCAAGCAGCAAAACCATCAAAGCTTCAACCTCAGAAGAAAGAGATGCCTTAGAAGTTTTGTATCATACTGTTCGAAATATCCGCGAGACAAAAGATACGACGACCTCATTGGCTCCCATTTTTGAAAAATTAAAAGAAGAACATTCTAATGATTGGTTGCTTTGTGTAGAATTGGCTGAACTTTTAAAAGCAAGAAACGAAACACAATTACTTACCGAGATTCTCTCTCATCTAGAAAATCTTAAAACACAGCGTCCTGAAGTTGCCCAATTAATTTCGAATGGTTTGGAATTGATTTTTGAAAAAGAGGAAACTGTTCACTAAAATTTATAAACACGAATTTCACAAATTAGCACGAATTAAATTCTAATGATTCGTGTCAATTCGTAATATTCGTGTTAAAACAAACTTACAACTTCAAATCCTGTTTTAGCTGCCTTTCATTTTCGATGACTTCACCGTTGTATTGTAGTTTCCAGCCCAAAGAATTCGTTAAGATGAGCATTTTAGAGATTTCGCTTACCAAACGATTTTTAGCATTGGTTTTTAAAGTTGACTTCTCTACTTTTTGAGCCATTCTTGTTTTAACCGTTTTATTGATTTTGTTGTAATCCGCTCCTGTGAATTCATTAAGCTTGCTTTGCTCCACATCATAATATTGGATGTCGGGATAAATCGAAATTTCTTCTTTTGGAATGGAAAGAATCGTAATGGTTTTGTTCTTTTCATCAATATCGTATTTCATTTGATGCAAATCATAAGCCACTGTTACTTTGGCATTCACAATCACAATAGCCTTTTTTTCAAAAGAAATCATATCCAAAAAGTACTTATTCGAATTCTTAAACGTGATGACTTCCGAAAAATGTCCTTCGGTCACCACCAATTTCCCCACATTTAGGATTTGTTGCTGAATGAGATTCGTATTGTAATCGAACTCGTCTTCTTTTTCTTTTTTAAAATCGCAGTATTTGAACAACAACAAGCCAATAACTACTATTCCAACTCCAATTAAAATGCGTTTCAACATAACTAAAATTTCATAAATGAATATTGTGCCTCTAATGTAGCTATTTTTTCTTTCAGATTTGCCTCAAACTTTTGATGGCTTTCTGAATTGGGATTAAAAGGACGATGCGCCAAGCCTTTTTGTATGGTTTGAACCAATTCCATTGTAGCTATTGCATTGTCGTCAATTTGAGTGGCTGCAAAACGTTCCCAGATATATTCAATCGCCAACGAACTAGGATGTATCATATCATCGGCGTAAAAACGATAGTCCCTGAGCTCGTCCATCATAATTTCGTAGCTGGGAAAATAGTTTAATGTTTGTTGTTTAGTGTTTGTTGTTGCATAAATTGCAGCAATCAAATGCGCTTTATTTACCTGATTTTCGACAAAACCGTCTTTGAGATGCCGAACGGGTGAAACCGTAAAAATAAAATTACATTTCGGATTTAAAGTGGCAATCAAAGAGACTGTATTCTGAATCGCTTTTTGGATGCTATCAATGGACAACAACTCTTTGCTGAATTGTTTTTGTGGTACTTTATGGCAATTTGCAACAATAGCGTTGGTTTCAATATGCCGATACACCCAAGAAGTACCATAGGTAATAATGATATGCGTCGCTTGCTGTAATTGCTTTTGGGTGTCTAAAAGAATTTGGTTCAGTTTACTCAAGAATACTTCAGAATCAGCGTCACTCAATTCAGAATGAACTTCATAACAATGCCATCTTTCGTTGAAGAAAAAAATATCTTCCTCGGTGAAATAGCGTTGCACCACCGCTCTCTCTATAAGTTTTGCAATAGAAACGGGGTTGAAAATAATCCCAAAAGGATTCACTTGGGTTTGAAATTTATAATAGAGTAATTTATCCCCCATGTTTTCAGCAAAGCAAGAGCCGAGTAGCATTATTTGTGACGAATAAGCTATCGGAGTATTGGTTTCGGGGATAATTATTTTGGTTTTAAGTTGCAAAATGAATCGTTTTGCTGTCAAATTTAAACTAGTTTTGACAAATAAACTATTATTTTTAGCCTTCAATTCAACTCCCAGTTATGGTACATAAAGAATACATTGACCCCAATGAAGGGTTTTCACAAACCGTAGTGGTCACAACAGGTAATTTCAATACCTTATATATTTCAGGCCAAATTGGCTCTGGAAAAGACTTAGAAAGTCAAACAATAGCTACTTTCAAAAATTTAGAAATGCAGCTATCCAAAGCCAATGCTAATTTTAATGATGTTGTCAAAATGACTACTTACATCGTAAATTTTAATCCGGATATTGATTTGCCCATTTTTAGAAAAGTTAGACAAACCTTCTTAGGAAACGAAAAATATCCAGCAAGCACTTTAGTAGGCGTCTCCAAACTAGGAAACAAAGAATGGCTGATAGAGATTGAAGCAATTGCAGTGATTCCTAAAAAAGATTTTTAAAACAAAAAACCCTTTTAGCACTTAACTAAAAGGGTTCTAATTTCTATATTTTTTTGAAAACTACTTCACAAACTCAATAGCTTTTGCTAAAGCTTCAGGAACACCAGCTGCGTTCTTACCTCCAGCCGTAGCGAAGAACGGCTGTCCTCCACCGCCTCCTTGGATGTGTTTTCCTAATTCACGCACTACTTGTCCCGCATTTAAATTTTTATCGGCTACTAATTCTTTAGAAATATAGCAAGTCAACATAGGTTTGTCTTCATTTACAGTTGCTAAAACAATGAAAATATTGTTACCTAAATTTCCTAATTCATACACCAAATCTTTCGCGCCTTCAGCCGTTAAATCTACTTGTTTCGCTAAGAATTTAACACCGTTTATTTCTTGGAAAGCTGCTGCTAATTCGCCTTTCATATTCTTGGCTTTGTCTTTTAGCAAGGCTTCTATTTGTTTTTTCAATTGTACATTTTCATCTTGTAATCCTTGAATAGCTTTGATTGGGTCTTTTGGATTTTTCAGCACTTCTTTCATTTCTCCAAAAGTAATCAATTGCGATTCAAAGAAATCCTTAGCCGCTTCACTGGTGATTGCCTCAATTCTTCGAATACCTGCTGCCACTGCTCCTTCCGAAACAATTTTGAAATGCCAAATTTCAGAAGTATTCGTCACGTGTGTTCCTCCGCATAGCTCAACAGAATCCCCAAACTTAATCATACGTACTAAGTCGCCATATTTTTCGCCAAACAAAGCAATCGCTCCTTCTTCCAGAGCTTGTTCTTTGGCAATTCCACGCTTCTCAATTAATGGCAAACTTTCGCGAATTCTTGCATTAACAAAATTTTCTACTTCTTTCAATTCTTCGTCTGTTACTTTAGAGAAGTGCGAAAAGTCAAAACGTAAAGAAGCCGAACGCACCATAGAACCTTTTTGTTCAATATGTGTACCCAAAACTTTACGCAATCCTTGATGCAACAAGTGGGTTGCGGTATGATTAGAAGATGTCCTTGCTCTTTGCTTTACATCTACAATCGCTTGGAAAGTATCGGTTAAATTACCAGGTAGTGATTTGGCCAAATGAATGGTCTGATTGTTCTCTTTTTTGGTATCGATTATGTAAGTGATGTCTCCATTACTAGCTTCAAGATATCCTTTATCGCCAGTTTGTCCTCCACTTTCCCCATAAAAAGGAGTAGAATTAAAAACTAATTGAAAGATTTCCCCTTCTTTTACACTCTCTACTCTACGGTATTTTGTGATTTTTACTTGGTGTTGCAAACGGTCATAGCCTACAAACTCCTGAATATCATCTTCTACAATTACATTCCAATCACCCGCAGTAACTTTTGAAGCCGCACGTGAACGTTCTTTTTGCAATTGTAATTGTTCTTCAAAAACTTTTTCGTCTAGTTGCAATCCTTTTTCAGATAAAATCAAAGCTGTTAAATCGATTGGAAAACCATACGTATCATACAATTCAAAAGCTTTTTTACCATCAATAACCTTGCTTTGATTGTTTGTAATCACGGCATCTAGCAAAACCAAACCTTGATCTAGCGTACGCAAAAATGAACTTTCTTCCTCACGAATTACGTTAGAACAAAGGGCTTTTTGAGAGCGAATTTCAGGAAAAGAAGCACTCATTTGAGCACTTAACGTATCTACTAATTTATAAATAAAAGGTTCTTTGGTATTCAAGAAAGTAAAACCGTAACGAATAGCACGACGTAAAATTCTACGAATTACATATCCTGCACCTGTGTTGGATGGCAGTTGTCCGTCGGCGATGGCAAAAGCAACTGCACGAACGTGATCTGCAATCACACGAATCGCAATATTTATTTTTTCTTCTTCTTCATTGGAAGCTTTGATGGTATAGGTTGTCCCAGTAATCGTCTCGATTTCTCTGATAATTGGGGTAAACACATCCGTATCATAATTCGATTGAACCCCTTGTAAAACCATACAAAGACGTTCGAATCCCATACCAGTATCAACGTGTTGTGCTGGCAATTTTTCAAGAGAACCATCCGCTTTACGGTTGAATTCCATAAATACATTATTCCAAATCTCCACCACTTGAGGATGATCAGCATTGACTAATTCTTTACCGTCAATTACTGCTTTTTCTTCGGCTGAACGAATATCTACGTGAATTTCGGAACAAGGTCCACAAGGACCTTGGTCTCCCATTTCCCAGAAATTGTCTTTTTTATTTCCTAATAAAATTCGGTCTTCAGCGATTAAAGTTTTCCAAATATCATATGCTTCTTGGTCGAAAGGAACATTTTCTTCAACGCTTCCTTCAAAAACAGTTACATACAATATGTCTTTATCTATTTTATAGACTTCTGTTAGCAATTCCCAAGCCCAATGAATGGCTTCTTTTTTGAAATAATCTCCAAAAGACCAGTTCCCCAACATCTCAAACATTGTGTGGTGATAGGTATCGATACCTACTTCCTCCAAATCATTATGCTTTCCTGAAACACGCAAACATTTTTGAGTATCGGCAATACGTTGGCTTTTTGGCGTTCCTAGACCCAAAAAATACTCTTTGAATTGCGCCATTCCTGAGTTATTAAACATCAGCGTTGGGTCATCTTTAAGAACGATAGGCGCAGAAGGAACAATTAAATGTCCTTTGCTTTCAAAAAAATCTAAAAATTGCTTACGTACGTCTTGTGATTTCATAATGTTAGATGCGAAATTGGTCTTGAATTGTTTAGATAATTTAGAAAACGCAAGAGTTCCCTGTTATTCAATAGACTACAAAGACTACTTTTTCTAAATATTTTATTTATGGTAAAAAAAAGAAGAACATTTGAAACATTTCTTAAATTTGTTCGACTAACTTTTTTACAGGTTGCAAAAATAGGGTATTTTAAAATATGGCGAAAGTAAAATATTATTACGATTCCGAAAAATTAGCGTATCGAAAAATTACCACTAAAAAAAGGAAGAAATTCGGTTTTGCGATCCTGTTTCTAGTGGCATCGGCGCTTTTTGGTTTCCTTTCATTTGTGGCCTTATTGAATGTTCCTTATTTCAAAACTCCCAATGACAGAATTCAAGAAAGGGAAATTGAAAATTTAAAGTTGAATTATGCTATTTTGAATAAAAAACTAGAGCAATTACAAGGAGTAGCAGAACAAATGGCTGAACGAGATAACAATTTGTACAGAACGTATTTCAATACAGCACCCATTTCTGATGAAGAACGAAAATCAGGCTATAAAAACAAAAATAGATATGCCGCCTTACAAGGATTTAACAATTCAGAACTCGTGAGTAGCACAACCCAAAAAATGGATGTTTTGAGTAAACAATTGGCTATTCAATCTAAATCTTTAGATGCTATTTTGAAATTAGCCGAAGCCAAACAAGTCTTTTTGTCCAGTATACCTGCTATTCAGCCTGTGCGAAATGAAAATTTAAAACATGTAGCTTCTGGATTTGGATATCGTACGGACCCCTTCACCAAAGCACGTAAAATGCATGAGGGTATGGATTTTACAGCAAAAACAGGCACACCAATTTTTGCTAGTGGCGACGGAATTGTAGCTCGAGCAGATAACTCAGCTTCTGGATTTGGAAACCATATCGTAATTCGGCATGGTTATGGCTATGAAACCCTCTACGCTCATTTAAGCAAATACAAGTGTAGAGCCGGACAACGTGTCAAAAGAGGTGACATCATTGGCTATGTAGGAAGCACAGGACGTTCTGAAGCTCCACATTTGCATTACGAAGTACACAAAAACGGTAAAGTAGTCAATCCGTTGAATTTTTATTACGGCAATATCTCTGCGGTTGAGTATGTGGCCATATCTAATTTAGCGAATCAAGAAAACCAATCGCTGGATTAATATTTTTAGAAAAGTGATTCGTATTTCGTCAGATAGTGATTAGTTAGATTTACAAAAGAGCATTCAAAAAAACAAGAAATAATGCATATAGAATTAGCACCAGATAAAAGATATTACAGTATTGGCGAAGTAGCCAAAGCCTTTGGCGTTAATGCCTCTTTGATTCGATTCTGGGATAGTGAATTTGATATTTTAAAACCTAAAAAAAATGCTAAGGGTAACCGAATGTTTACTCCAGAAGATATCAAAAACTTACAACTAATTTATCACTTAGTCAAAGAAAGAGGTTTTACTTTAGAAGGAGCCAAAACTCATTTAAAAGAAGGACAAAAGAAAACCTTGGACAAATTTGAAATTATTCGAAAATTAGAAGCCATTAAAGTTCAATTAACCCAAATTAAAAACGAACTTTAAACACATTAGAAAAAAAGTATTAAAATTAATCACTAATAATAAACCTTAAAATTAAATAAACATGAAAAGATTTTTGCCTTGGATTATCGGAGCTGTCGTGATTTTCGGAATATACAGCTGGGTTAAAGGAATTAACAACACGGCTGTTGGTTACGAACAAACCATCAACGAAGCATGGGGTAATGTCAATACTTCTTACCAAAGAAGAAATGATTTGATTGGAAACTTAGTAAATACTGTTAAAGGTGCTGCTGATTTTGAAAAAAGTACATTAACAGCAGTTATCGAGGCCCGTGCAAAAGCTACTTCGGTTACTGTTGACCCAACCAACATCACACCAGAACAATTATCAGCCTTTAATTCGGCTCAATCTGGTGTTTCCTCTTCACTATCTAAATTATTGGTATCTGTAGAGCGCTATCCTGATCTTAAAGCTAATGCTAACTTCTTGAAATTACAAGACGAACTAGCTAGTACTGAAAATCAAATTTTGACTGCTAGAACTCGTTTTAACGAAGCAGTAAAACCTTATAACACACATATCAAAACGTTCCCTAACTCAATTTTTGCTGGAATGTTTGGCTTCAAAGAAAAAGCATATTTCCAAGCTGTTGAAGGGGCTGATAAGCCGGTTGAAGTAAAATTCTAATCCTTTCTAACCCCTCCGAAGGAGGGGCTTTTTTTATACCAAATAAAAAAACTAAACAAATGTCAAAAGTAGAAGACTTTTTAACTAAAGAAGAGGAAAACGCCATAGTGGAAGCCATTCGCGTGGCCGAAAAAAATACTTCGGGCGAGATTAGAGTTCACATAGAAGCTACCACTTCTCTGGATGCTTATGACCGTGCTATGGAGGTTTTTCACGAACTCAATATGGATGCTACCGAATTACAAAACGGTGTACTCATTTATCTTGCAGTGATTGACAAAACCTTTGTGATTTGTGGTGACAAAGGCATAAACGATGTAGTAGCTCCTGATTTTTGGGACTGCACTCGTGATGCTATGGTGAGCCAATTCAAATTAGGAAATTACAAACAAGGCTTGATTGATGGCATTTTAAATGCTGGAGAACAACTTAAAAAATATTTCCCTTGGCAAGAAGGTGACACTAATGAATTGTCAAACGAAATTTCTAAAGGATAATCTATGAAAAATTCCAAATTAAATGCTTCAAATTCCAACGGGATTTTTCGATTACCTCTTTTGCTTATAGCATTCTTAACGTTTCAGTGCAGCTTTGCACAATTTACTATTCCAGAAAAACCTAGTTTTCAAACATCGGTCTACGATTATGCGAATTTATTTAGCGCTGAAGAAAAAGCACAACTGGAAGAAAAATTAGTTCGCTATTCGGATTCGACTACCACCCAGATTGTAGTAATTTCTATTGAAAGTCTGAAGAATGAAAACGTCAATCAATTGGCTACCAATTGGGCACATACTTGGGGAATAGGACAAGCCAAAGAAGATAACGGTGTCATCATTTTGATTGCTAAAAATGATAGAAAAATAGCCATTAATCCTGGTTACGGACTAGAAGACCGACTAACTGCTGGAATTGGAGGAGAAATCATCCGAAATATCATTACGCCAGAATTCAAGGCAGGAAGTTATTACAGAGGAATTGACAAAGGAACTGATGCCCTTTTTGATGTTTTCAAAGGTAAATACAAAGGAGAACGTAAAAAGTCTTCAGGAAAAAGCTTTCCTATTTTACCTTTGATTTTTATTATTGTCGTCCTGATTATTATTTTCTCTAAAAACAAAGGCGGAGGCAATTCTGGAAACCGAGGCGGTGGTGGCCCTAGCCTACTCGATGTCATCATTTTAAGTAACCTTGGCCGTGGCGGCGGAGGCGGATTTGGTGGTTCATCTGGCGGAGGTTTTGGCGGTGGCGGATTCGGAGGTGGATTCGGCGGAGGCGGATTCTCTGGTGGAGGTTCAAGTGGAAGTTGGTAAACAAAACTTCTACTTTAGCATCAAAACACGTTCACAAAAGCATAAAAGAACAGCGTAATGATAGTTCATTGCGCTGTTTTTATTTTAAAACTAAACCAGAACATCTTATTAATCAGCGCTTTGCTTTTAGAAAAAAATATTTTAATAATTCTACTAATTTTATAGAATTAATAATATATATTTGCTCCCGAAAATAATTCAAATCCAAAATAAGACTACAATGAAAACGAATCAAAAGAATGTTTATTCAAGTGAGAAACTAAAAAAGAAGAAACGATTGTCAACGGTTACGATCAATAATTGTATGATGTGTATGTGCTAGTTCAAAAAAAATTATTATTTAATTCTACTACTTACATATAATTTATATACAAATGAAAAATATCTATACAAAAACACTATCAACCCTACTTTTAATTTTACTATTTTCAACTTCCTATAGCCAAAGCCTTTTAGAGGGAGAAGTTAGAAACGATGACAACGCACCTATAGAAGGTGTCAATATATTTATAAAAGGAACTACCAATAGTACGACTTCAGATGTTAATGGAAAGTTTTCCATTCAATCCAAAGCATTACCATTTACCATTATTGTGCAATACGCTGGTTTTAATACCAAAGAGATTAAAATCACAGAATTACCTACTAATGCAAAACCGTTACAAATAAACATCTCTACTGGAGAAGAAAAAGTATTATCTGAGGTAGTGGTTACCTCAAGACGTAGAATAGAAAAAGCCCAAGATATTCCAATTGCCATTTCAGTTGTAACAGGTAAACAAGCGGAACAAGCTGGGGCATTCAACGTGAATCGTCTTAAAGAATTGGTACCTTCTGTTCAATTGTATTCTTCCAATCCAAGAAATACTGGAATTAACATTCGTGGTTTGGGATCTCCATTTGGGTTGACAAATGACGGTATCGATCCTGGAGTTGGATTCTATGTTGATGGCGTTTATTATGCCAGACCAGCAGCAACTACTCTTGATTTTATAGATGTAGATCGAATTGAAGTATTGCGTGGTCCTCAAGGTTCTTTGTTTGGAAAAAACACAACTTCGGGAGCATTTAACATTACGTCTCGCAAACCTAGTTTTACATCAAGTGCTGATTTTGAAGTAAGTTATGGTAACTACCAGTTCATTCAAGCCAAAGCCTCTGTTACGGGAGCTTTGAGTTCAAAAATTGCTGGTAGAATATCATTCTCTGGTACTCAACGTGATGGATTAATCGAAAATATTGTAACAGGAAGAGCTACTAATACACTGAACAATCAAGGAATTAGAGGTCAATTACTGTATACTCCTTCTGATAGAACAAATATATTATTTGCAGCAGATATCACATTGCAGCGTCCTGACGGATATGCACAAGTAGTTGCTGGTGTTGCTCCAACAAAAAGAGCGGCTTACCGCCAATTTGACGCCATAATTGCCGATTTAAATTATAAACTTCCTAGTTTGAATGCTTTTGACCGTAAGATTGACCACGACACCCCTTGGCGCTCAGGACAAGATTTAGGTGGCGCCTCTTTAAATATTGATACAAAAATTGGCACTGGAACACTTACCTCTACAACAGCTTGGAGATTCTGGAATTGGGATCCATCGAATGATAGAGACTTCACAGGTTTACAAGTATTGGCATTATCTCAAAATCCTGCCAGACATACACAATTTACACAAGAAGTACGCTATGCAGGACAAGTAACCTCATCCTTGAGTGGTGTGGTAGGTCTGTTTTTCATTGACCAAGAAGTAAAGGTAAGAGGAAATGAAGAATCTGGAACGGCACAATGGCGATTTGCACAAAGCACCACTAGCGCATTATGGAGAACTCCAGGTCTTTTTGAAGGATATGGTATAAGAACCAACTCGAATGTACGTTCAACAAGTGCTGCTGTATTTACTCAATTGGATTGGGCAATTACCGAGAAATTACACGTACTCCCTGGTTTACGATATAATTATGACAAAAAAGCTGCCGATTACGACCGTAAAACATACGGAGGTCTTCAGACTACAGATCCTGCATTACTTGCACTTAAAAGACTGGTTTATACAGACCAATCATTTACTTCAAGCACTGATGATACCGACTTTTCAGGAAATTTAACTGTTAACTATAAAGTATCCGATAAAATTAACGCGTATGCTACCTATGCAAAAAGCTATAAACCGGTTGGTGTGAATGTAGCAGGACTTCCGACTATTGCTGGACAACCAGCTCTTGATCTTGCAGTAATTAAACCCGAAAGCGTTAACCATTACGAATTCGGTATAAAAACATCACCTATTAAAAATTCAGTTTTAAACTTCACGTACTTTGATACAGAAATTAAAGATTTCCAAACCAATGTGCAAGCTGCTGAATTAGGGGTAAATCGTGGCTATCTAGCCAATGCCGACAAAGTGAGAGTCAAAGGTGTAGAATTAGACGCAAGTTTTTCACTAAACAAACACTTTAGTTTTAACGCTGCTGCTACTTATAGCGATGGTAAATATGTTAAATTCACTAATGCCCCTTTACCACTAGAAGAAACTGGAGCTGCGGTATCGTTTAAAGATGTTTCTGGAACAGACTTGCCAGGGGTTTCAAAATGGGCAGGAAGCCTTGGAGCTGAATACACTAAAAATGCTAAATTCTTCGGAAGCATTGGTAAGTTCTTCATCGCATTGGACAGTTTTGCTCGTTCTGAATTCTCTTCAAGCCCATCGGCATCAAAATATTTAGTAGTACCTGGTTATGCGATATTTAATGGTCGCCTTGGTTTCCGCGTTACTGATGGCTTGTCAGCTTATATCTGGGGTCGTAACTTATTCGATAAAGATTACTACGAACAATTACTTCCTGCTGGTGGAAATTCAGGGCAATATGCAGCAGTTTTAGGTGATCAAAGAACCTATGGTGTTACCCTAAAATATTCATTATAATTTAGTTAAAAAATTCCTTTTACTTTATTTGATTATGAGCCGTCTGAAATTTATGTTTCAGATGGCTCTTTTCATAAATAATTATCTCACTTTGCTTTCTAAAACAAAATAGTGAAGCATTTTGGGGAAAAATCTTTTCAAATAAACCCCTAAAACTTCTTTACCTCCAATATAAGCTTCAAATTTATTGGCTTCAATGACCTTAATCATTTTTGAAGCAAAGACATCCACGGGCATTCCGTTTTGTGTCGCTTCATCATTTGATTTTTGAGATTCTCCGTTTGCTGTTAATGCATTTATTGCTACATTAGTCTGTACGAAGCCTGGACAAATAAGGGTGACTTTGATATTATCTTTTTCATGTTCCATACGTAAAACATCGAAGAACCCATGTAATGCGTGTTTTGCTCCACAATAACCTGAACGATACGGACTTCCGAACTTCCCCATTAAGCTGGTTACCGTTACAAAATGACCTTTCTTTCGTTGTATAAAATGGGGCAAAAGTGCTTTTGTTAAAGCCACAGTTCCCAAATAATCGACGGCTATCAATTTTTTGTCTACTTCAAAATCCGTTTCGGCAATTAAGGAGCGTTGACTGATTCCACCGTTATTAATCAAAATATCAATGGAACCAAAAAATTGCAAGGCTTTAGAAACAGTAGTCTTGGATGCGTCGAAATTAGACAAATCAAAAGGAAGCACCACAACATCAGCGCTATCACACTTTTCCTTTACTTGCCCTAATGCTTCAAGATTTCGCCCAGACAAAATAAGCTTTGCCTGTTTTGAAGCTAAAGCATAGGCTAATGCCTCTCCTATTCCACTTGAAGCGCCTGTTATCCAAATTACTTTTCCAGTTACATTCATAACATTTTGATTTTTTACTAAGATATAAAATAAAACATTTTTTTTGCACTATTCTATTCGTAGACTTACATTTACAAAAAAAATATTTTGAAAAAAAAGTTCCTTATTCTTCTCTTTTTATCCTACTTTTTTTCCTTTTCGCAATCAGAAAAAAACATCGACCACCAAAGCATTCTTTGGACTCGGTATTATAATCTACTAACTTTAAATGACAATTGGTCCATTCATACAGAGTTTGACAATCGTGTTTTCTTGAAGCCAATTGCCGAAAACCTATTTGTCATTAGAATCCAAGGTAGATACAAATGGAATTCAAATATAGAAACTGGAGCTGGTTTCACTTACTTTTCGGTTTATACACAAGACCCAAAACAAGACTTTGATTTTGAAATTCCTGAATATAGAGGACAGCAAGATGTAACGTATAAGTTCAATCTAAAAAAAATAACCCTCAACCAAAGACTACAGGTTGAAGAACGGTTCGTACACAACGCTTCTAAAACAGGACTTATAGATGGCACCACCTTCAGTTGGCGTTTTCGTTACCGATTGCAAGCAGAATATCCGTTTTGGGAAAAAGATAAACAATATCTCAAAGCAATTGTATACGACGAGATTATGCTAAATGCTGGAAAAAGCATCATCTACAACACCTTCGACCAAAATAGAATCTATGCTGCCTTACAATATGGCATCAACAAAAATATCTCTGTGGAACTTGGGTATCTAAAGAGCTTTCAACAACGTCCTAGCGGGGTCGACTATTTCAATAGAGACATCATAAGACTGAGCATTTTTCATAAAATGCATTGGTAAAGAATTTATTAAGTTTTACTTTTTTTCATAAACAAAGTAGTACAAAAATATTTATTCCTTTATATTTGGACTGATTTTAAACGCCCTATATTTATGAAAATGAACCTATTAAAAACTAGCTACTTCGTTATTTTTTTACAAACCTCATTAACCTTTACCGCTTATGCTCAATTTGGCGGACTTAAAGACAAACTTTTAAGTGCTGGATCGGCTGTCGCGTCAAAAGCATTAGGGGTTGACAAGATTCTGAAACAACCTGCTGCCATAACCACATCATTCGAAGATGTAGACAAAACCGGGTCAAAACTTCCTGATTTTAAAGCCAACGAAAAAGCACAACCGCTTTATTTACTTCCCAAAGCTCCTGATGGTGGCTATGTCCTTTGTGAAGGTTTTTATGAAATGACTACCAAAAGCTACTGCTTGATGGCAGGAACTTTTGCCCCTTCTAGTGGAGATGGTTACATGTATGCCCCGACTTTGGGTCCAAAAGAGGAAATTGTAACTACGATTTTAAAAAATGCTGAAAAACACCCCGAAGTAGACCAACACGATATCCAAATGTTGTTATGGGCTATTATTGCTCGAACTAAATTCGCCGATTATAGCGGTCAAATAAAACTGACAGCTATCACTTTACTTTCTCCACAAGACTTATTGAAATTAGAAGGAGGCGCGCTAGGCATATTACCAGGTAACATAATGGAAAAAGCAAAAAGTAAATTACCGGAAGGAATTCAAACTATTTTTGAAGCCGAAAATCAAATTCGAAAATTAGTTGCTTCAGGAAACTACAGCTATGCCGAGATGGAGAAATATGCCATCATTGCAGGTTTTGCACCACCAAGAACCGACGTCCCTAGTGGCATTTGGACCTTACATCCTGATGGATATTATGTCCGCTATTTTCCTTCAGGCTATTCGATTACCAAAGTACAAATCTATGTTCCCAAAGAATTACTCCTAAACTCAAACGGTAAAAGAATTATTTACGACGCTACCAATGATATTGCTTGCCCAGCGAATGTAGGATCGCAACGTTTAGCACAAACCAATGAACCTCTATACCCTGATTACAAGCTTAAATTGAAACTGTTTTGTGCAGGGATTGAGTAAGTCTTATTTATAAAACACATAATCTCAAGAAAATTATAAAGATGAATAAACAAGTAAATAAAAGTTATCCGACTCTAATAGTATACTTATTCTTAGTAATTGCTTCAATTGTTGATTTGATAAATAACTTCAAAGAAACCAACACATTAGAAATAACGAAAATTATCATATTGATTTTAGTATTACTGCTAGGAATTATCTCTTTTAAAAAATAAAAAAAGCCTCCAAAATTCAACTTTGGAGGCTTTTATGTTCAATTTCTTTTACTTCTCTCTAATATAAATATCAATCGGAACACCAGAAAAATCCCATTGCTCTCTAATTTTGTTTTCTAAATAGCGCTTGTAAGGTTCCTTTACGTATTGTGGCAAATTCGCAAAAAATACAAATTGCGGTGTAGCCGTTGGCAACTGCATACAATATTTAATCTTCACATATTTCCCCTTAGTAGCTGGTGGTGGATAGGCCTCGATAACCTTCAACATAAATTCATTAAACTTAGAAGTAGGTATCCTTTGCTGTCTGTTTTCATACACTTTAACAGTAGCTTCCAAAGCTTTCAACAAACGTTGTTTCGTTAAAGCCGAAACAAAAAGAATTGGCACATCTGTAAACGGCATTAATTCCTTTTTTATTTTTTCTTCGTAATCACGAGTAGACATCGTATCCTTTTCTACCAAATCCCATTTGTTTACTAAAATGATTACCCCTTTTCTGTTTTTCTCTGCCAACCAAAAAATACTTTGATCTTGTCCTTCAAAACCACGAGTAGCATCAATCACCAAAATACAAACGTCTGCGTGTTCAATAGCACGAACAGAACGCATTACAGAATAAAATTCTAAGTCTTCTTTTACTTTGGCCTTACGACGAATTCCAGCTGTATCTACTAAATTAAATTCAAATCCAAAACGATCAAATTTAGTATCAATAGCATCACGAGTTGTACCCGCAATATCCGTCACCATAAAACGATCTTGACCAATCAAAGCATTGATAAAACTCGACTTTCCAGCATTAGGACGTCCGACTACAGCAAAACGAGGCAAAACCACTTCTTCTTTTACAGGTTCAGGTTTCACTGGAAAAGCTTCAATCAAAGCATCCAACAAATCACCCGTTCCACTTCCAGAAATACTCGCAAAGGTAAAGTAGTCTCCCAATCCCAAATTATAAAACTCTACTGCGTCTTTCTCACGCATCGCATTATCTACTTTGTTCACAGCCAATAAAACTGGCTTAGTCACTTTACGCAACAACTTAGCCACCGTCTCGTCCATTGGCGTAATTCCCTCTTCTACATCTACCACAAAAACAATCACATCGGCTTCATCTATTGCCAATTCAACTTGTTTGCGGATTTCTCCCTCAAAAACATCATCAGATCCACGAACATATCCACCCGTATCTATCACAGAAAACTCTTTTCCGTTCCACTCGCTTTTACCATAGTTTCTATCTCTGGTTACCCCAGAAACTGAATCTACAATAGCTTCTCTTCTTTGTATCAGCCTATTAAAAAGGGTCGATTTCCCTACATTAGGTCTTCCTACTATCGCAACAATATTATTCATTTTATTCGTATTCAAATAGTTATCCTTAGCGCACACTTTTGCGGTTAAGGCGTGCAAAGGTAGTGTTTAAAACTATGAGAATCAATTTTTTTGATATATTAGCACAACTAAACTATACCAAACCCAATTTCCCAAAACCATGAACCCTGATAACGAAATTAGATTACGCCTACGATTTTACAAAGACATCAACCAAAACGCGGATATTTTACGCTCTAAATTCGAAAAATTCATCTATGAAAAATCGCCAGATTATTATGCCAAAATCAGAGGTTATCATATTTGGCTCAACATCAAAGGAGACAAAAAAAGATATTGGTCACCCCATTTACATCTCGAGTTAGAAAAAAAATCCGAAAACGAAACCCATATCCGTGGACTCTTCGGTCCAGACCCAACTTTATGGACCTTATTTATGTTTCTGCATTTTATGATTGCTGGCACTTTCATCGTATTTTGCGGTATTGCCTACACGCATTATGTCCTCAAAGAATCCACACAATGGGATTTCATCGTACTTTCTATGATGATTTTTGCTTGGTTTCTACTTTATGTTATTGCCCGTCAAATCCGTTCCAACGGCGAAAAACAAATGAACGACTTAGAAAAAGTGTTTTTAAAAATAATTGAATAACCCTACCTATTAGGAGCTAATCCAGCTCTCCATTACAACTCCTCGTTCCAAAAACTGCGGTTCTAATGCGCTTGCAGGAGCTTCCGCTGGTCGCTCTGCAACCACAAGAACCACTAGTTTTTGGTACTCCGGGGTTTCCATTACGATCTGGGCTAAAAAAAAATCAGTAGTCGAAACAAATTCCACTACTGATTTCACATTTATAGTAACTCAATAAAAAATTGAACAACTTCAATTTGCTTTTTACTTCCGACTTCTAATCTCTCACTTCTAACTTATAGTTACTGATTATACCCGAAACGTTTCAACATATTGGCATTGCTTCTCCAATTTTTATTCACTTTCACATACAATTCTATGTGAATTTGTTTGCCGAAAAACGTTTCCAATTCTGCTCTCGATTCCATTCCTACTTTTTTCAAAGCAGCGCCTTTATGACCAATAATGATTCCTTTTTGCGTATCACGTTCTACCATAATCACTGACCGAATTCGAATGATAGCATCCGTTTCTACAAATTCTTCGGTAACAATTTCAACAGCATACGGAATCTCTTTGCTGTAATTCAATAAGATTTTCTCTCTAATAATTTCATTTACAAAAAAACGTTCAGGTTTATCGGTCAATTGATCTTTAGGATAATATGCTGGCGATTCTGGCAACAAGGCAATGATTCTCTGAAACACTTCTGGAACATTAAAATTCTGTAATGCCGAAATTGGGTAAATTTCCGCATTCGGCACTTTGGCGGTCCAAAAAGCGACTTGCTCTTCCAATTGCTCTTGATTTGAATTGTCAATTTTGTTCAACAACAACAAAACTGGAATTTTAGAATGGATAATTTTATTAAAAAAAGCATCATCTTTCAATTCCTGCTCGCCTATTTCTACCATATATACCAAGACATCGGCATCCTCAAAAGCCGATTTTACAAAACCCATCATCGCTTCTTGCATCTCATATGCAGGTTTAATAATCCCCGGTGTATCAGACAAGATCAATTGGAAATCATCTCCATTTACAATTCCTAAAATTCTATGTCTTGTGGTTTGTGCTTTAGAGGTAATAATGGATAATCGCTCCCCAACAAAAGCATTCATAAGCGTTGATTTTCCAACGTTTGGGTTTCCAATTATATTTACAAAACCGGCTTTATGTGTCATTTTAAATTCATTTAATTTCACTTCGCAAAATTCAAAGCAAAAGATATAGGCTACAAAGGTAGCCATATCAACTCAATAGACGAAATAAAACATTTTTTTAAATTTTGGTTGTATTTCTAGAAAAACGTCGTACATTTGCACCCGAAACAACGCGGGATAGAGCAGTAGGCAGCTCGTCGGGCTCATAACCCGAAGGTCACTGGTTCGAGTCCAGTTCCCGCTACTAAGTTAATTTTACTGAGATTACAAAACGCACATCGCGGGATAGAGCAGTAGGCAGCTCGTCGGGCTCATAACCCGAAGGTCACTGGTTCGAGTCCAGTTCCCGCTACTAAGAAAACACCACTTGAAAAAGCTGGTGTTTTTTTTTTGCTAAAAAAATTATCAATAAGAACTCCACAAAAAAACCTGCTTTTAGCAGGTTTTTTATTAACTAAATTTAAAGCGTATTGATACAAATTATATTGTTTCTAGCAAAACAATTTTTCCATTAGAGGTCAACATCGTCATGTTCAAAGCATCTTTATCTACTAAATTTTTAGATACAGGTCCATTGAACTGATTATATGAAATGTTCAATTCTCTTAATTTTTTCAATGATTCTAATTCTTTAGGAATTAAACCTTTCAACTCATTATCAAACAAACTTAATGTTTCTAAGTCTTTCAATTTAACAATATCAGAGCGTAATTCACCATTTAATCGATTCCCACTAAGCAACATAACTCGTAACGTATGAATAGCATACAATGAAACTGGAATTTTACCTTCTATTTCATTATTATAAATAGACAAAATTTGCAAATGACTTAACTTACCTAGTTCATAAGGCAAACTACCTTTTAACTTATTCATATACAATTCTATTTTAACCAATTGAAGTAAATTACCTACGGTAGGCGGAATAACTCCTGAAAATTGGTTACAAGAAAGATTTAATTTTTCTAAAGATACCAGATTACCTATTGTCTTGGGCAGCGACCCTTCTATTTTATTTTTTGGGAGATTTAATTCTTTTAAGAAAACCAAGTTACCAATTGTTACTGGTAAGTTTCCTGATAAATTGTTGTCTTGCAAATTAATTCCAACAACTTTATCATCCTGAAGTGTTACCCCATACCAAGTACTTATTGGAGCAGCCAAATTCCATTTATTTTTCCATTGACCACCATTAGTCGATTGGTACAAATCTAATAAAGCTTCACGTTCTAAAACAGAAACTGATGCAAACGAACTTGCTGAAAAAGACAAAAACAAGAGGTAAAGTACTTTTTTCATGACTGTTAAATAAAACTTAAATTAACGTTCTAAAAATAGCATACTTAAAGATGAAATACAAATAAAATCGATAAAATACACAAATAAAAAAAACTAACATTATTATCTTACAAATAAAAACAGAAAAGGTCAAACCTTTTTTTTGTACATTTGGTTACTAACCTTTAAATGAATGAATTATGGAAATGAATTTTATAGCACTATTTGTAGCGGCTATTATTACACTTTTTGTGGGTTTCATTTGGTATCACCCAAAAGTATTCGGAACCGTTTGGATGAAAGAAGCCGGATTAACTGAAGATCAGCTCAAAACAGGAAACATGCTGAAAATTTTCGGCTTCACTTACCTATTCTCATTGTTTATTGCTTCTATTGAAATGACACTAACAATTCATCAAATGGGTGCACTTGGAATGGTTGGAGGTCCGGCCAAAGTAAATGAGGCTCTCTCCTCTTATACTGCTTTTATGGCAGATTACGGAACTGCTTTTAGGACTTTCAAACACGGAGCTTTACACGGATTGATGTCGGGTATATTTTTTGCTTTCCCAATAGTTGGAATTAATGGGCTTTTCGAAAGAAAATCTTGGAAATACATTTTAATTCACTCTGGATATTGGATTATTACCCTCACTTTGATGGGAGCCATTATTTGTGGCTGGGTTTAACTAGTTTAAAAATGCGTTTCTTAAGTATTACGAAACGCATTTTTTATTAAAATATATTTCACATCATCATCCCACTGGTTTTTTACCTCAAACTCATAACCTATACCTTTTTAGATTAAATTTGTTCTCTGTACCAATTTTAATCTCTTTGAACACATCTCTTTCCTTCGTTATTTATCAATCTGTAAGCGAACTTCCCGAAAATTGGGATGCTATCGCTAAATCAACTATTTTTTTACAAAGAGATTACTTTAAAATTTTAGAACAATCATGTCCTGCAAACATGAAATGTTTTTTTATCGGTGTGTTTCAAAATAACGAATTAGTTGGTGTTGCTATAAGCCAGTATTTAGATTTAAACAAATTAGAATCTTTTGGAGAACGTGATAAGTGCCTAAAAACAGTTATTAGAAATTTTATTTTCAAACGCTTTTCTTCGCATGTTCTATTTCTTGGCAACTGCATGCTAACCGGAGAAAATGCATATACTTTTTTAGACTTTATCCCTTTTGATGAACAAATAAAAGTGCTTTATGAAGCCCGAAATAGCATCGAAAAAATTTTAAAAAAGGAAGGAATTCGAATTCATTTACGAACCACTAAAGATTTTTCCAAAGCCGAAATAAGCAAAATCAATCAAACGTCATTCGGGTCTATTTTTCAATTTTCTACACAACCCAATATGATTTTTTCAATTCCCGAACATTGGAAGAACGAACATGATTATGTAAACGCTCTATCCAAGAAATATAGAGACCAATACAAAAGGGCACGAAAAAAGGCAGAAGGAGTTTTAAAACATAAGTTGTCGCTTACAGAAATAGAACAAAATAATGAGTTAATTTATGATCTATATTATCATGTAGCAAAAAATGCTCCCTTCAACTCTTTCTTCTTGTCTAAAAACCATTTTACTGAACTAAAGAAAATATGGAAAGATAATTTCCTTTTTTATGGTTATTTCATCGATGATAAATTGATTGGTTTTAATACTCTTATCAAAAATGGCGAAGCCATGGACACTTATTTTTTAGGTTATGACGACACCATTCAGCGAGATAAACTATTGTATTTAAACATGCTATATGACATGATTGCTTATTCTATCAAAAAAAAATTCAAGACCATTATTTTTGCTAGAACAGCTCTAGAAATCAAAAGTTCGGTTGGTGCAAAACCAGAAACTATGTATGGACTTATGGAGCATAAAAACCCAATATTTAATTATTTTTTAACCTATTTTTTTTATTATTTAGAACCTAAAACCGTTTGGAAAAAACGAAATCCTTTCAAATAACTTCATAAAAAAGGCTACTCAAAAAGTAGCCCTTCTCGTTTTGAAAAAAATATTTAAAGCGCTGTTATAATAAATTCACTTCTACGGTTCATTTGATGTTGTTCTTCGGTGCAGTTTGAGGCATTGGTAGGTTCGCAACCACAATCGTTGATGAGTTGTGATTCTCCATAACCTCGTCCGGTAAGCCTAGAGGAATCGATTCCTTTTGAGACCAACCAAGCAATTGTTGCTTTTGCTCTTCTATCTGATAAAGCCATATTGTATTTGGCCGTTTGTCTGCAATCGGTATGAGAACGAATGTCTAATTTCATAGTTGGATTTTGAGTCAAAACATCTAATATTTTGGCTAAATCTAAAGCAGCTTCCTTACGAATATTGGATTTATCCAAGTCAAAATAAATCATTTTGATTCCAAAACATTTACCCAAATCATCACCAACTGCAACTCTACAAATACTACTCTCCAACTGAATATCTAGCTTGGTCTCTCCTGTTACTTCAGCGGTTCTAAGCTTTGTCTCTTTGGATGTATAGTCTTTTTTGTTAGCTCTTACAAAGTAGGTTTTTCTACAATTCACATCAAAAGTATAATAGCCTGAAGCGTCAGATGTGGTCTCTGCTATGACTTTGTATTGTTTATTCAAAAGAACTAGCTGTACGCCTGCTAAAGCCTCACCCGTAGCACTATCGGTTACTATTCCTTTTAAAGTTTGTTTGCACTTGTCTTTACTTATGAACTTATAAATATCATCGGACCCCAATCCTCCATCGCGATTGGAAGAGAAAAAACCTTTGTTGGTCTCACTATCTCTATAGTACCCAAAATCATCTTTGGGAGAATTCACCTCTGCCCCATCATTTTCTACTTCGTCAAAACTACCATCGTTGTTGATTTTGGTGGTAAAAATATCCAATCCTCCTAGTCCAGGATGACCGTCTGAGGCAAAATACAATTGATTGTCTTTGGTTACAAATGGAAAAGTCTCTCTACCTTCGGTATTGATTTCTGCTCCTAAATTGATAGGTTCTCCATAAGTTCCGTTGCTATTAATGGCGACTTTATACAAATCAGATTGCCCAATAGTTCCTGGTCTATCTGAGGCAAAATACAACGTTTGTTCGTCGGGACTCAAGGCCGGATGTGCAGTACTGAAATTATTGCTATTGAATGGCAACTCGGTTACATTGGTCCATCTATTGTTGACCAAAGTGGCTTTATAGATTTTAAGCAACGTAACTTTGTTGGCATCTTTTCCTTTTTTACCGTCCAAATAGTTGTTTCTGGTAAAATACATAGTGTTACCATCTTTAGTAAACACTGGTGTAGCTTCATGAAATTTAGAATTAACATTTGCATCATATCGAACGGGATTACTCGGAATAAGTTCGCCATTGACTCCAGCGGCATACAAATTCGTAAAATGTTCGCCTGTCCAAGCGTGTTTGCGCTGACCTACTCCACCCGTGTCTCTTGCTGAAGTAAAAATCAATTTATTATCAACAATGGCGCTTCCATAATCAGAATATTTAGAATTGATTCCAGCATTTTCAATGGTATAGATGCCAACATTAGCTTTGATTTCTTCTAAATAATCGGTGTTGTTTTTCAAGCGTTTGCTTCGGCTATCGTTTGCAGATTTGCTTTCGAATTTAGCCAATATACTTGCTGCTTCTTTTTCTTTTCCGGTGGCTTTTAATGATTGAGCATAACGGTAATAATACTCTGGTGCTAATTCTGGCTGTAGTTGATAGAGCTTTTCATAGGATTGAGCTGCTTTTTCAAAATCAGAATTAAAATAATAGGCATTGCCCAATTTCTCAAACATTTCTACCGATTGATAGCCTTTTGAAGCAAGTCGTTCGTAGGTTTTAATCGCATCAATGTACGCGTAACTGTTGTATTTTTTATCAGCAGCTGCTATCTTGGCTTTTTGAGCAATACCTGAATTACTCAAAAAAGAGGTTATAGCAAGACAAAGAAGTAACTGTCTTTTCATCGTTTATTTTATTTTTAGAAAAACCTTGGGGTTATTACTTTTTCGTTGTTTTTGAAGATTTCATATCGCAAGAAAATTTCGTGCGAACCTGAATTGTAGTTCTCTAAATTGGTGGTTTCTAAATCGTATCCATACCCAATATACATTCCATCTGTAACTTGAAATCCAACCATCGCACTCATGGCAGCGCTCCAACGATAGGCTACTCCAACGACTACTTTTTCTATGAACATAAAGTTGGCCGAAACATCAACTTGCAACGGAGACCCTTCTACTAATTTGGTTAAAAATGCGGGTTTGAATTTGATATCATTCGACAAATCAAACACATAACCTCCAATTAAATAATAGTTTATTTTCTCTTTAAAAATAGCTACTTGATTATCATCGTATCGATTACTTTGAATAAAATTAGGTACTGACAATCCTAGATAGGCTTTATCTGAATGGTAGTAGATTCCTGCTCCGATGTTTGGAGTGAATACGTTTCTGAGATTTTGAAACTGTGAGTCTCCTTGATCTGCGGGATTAAGTTTGTTTACATTCAAGTTAAATAAATTTGCAGTAGCTTTCATTCCAAAAGAAAGTTTGAAATTCTCTGAGGTGGGAATAGTATATGAAAGGTCTGCAGAAATAGTGTTTTCATTTGTGGGACCAATTTTGTCATTTACAAATGAAACTCCTAATCCTAAATTACTGTTATTAATAGGAGTATTTATAGATGCTGCATTAGTAGTAGGCGCTCCATCCAAACCTACCCATTGAGTTCGGTGCAAAGCAAAGATACTCATAGCGCCTCGGCTCCCTGCATAGGCGGGGTTGATATTTATCGTGTTGTACATGTACTGGGTGAATTGTGCATCTTGTTGGCCATAACTCACCGTAGCTAGTAACATGGTAATGAAAGTGATAATTCTTGTTTTCATTGTATATTTTATTTTAGCCTGAGTTTGTGTCTAGCTCAGGCTATTCTTTTTTAGTTTATCTTGATAAGTATAAATAACCCGCTTTTTGGTTGATGGCTCCACTAATTGGTTTTTTATATTTAACCACATAATAGTAGGTTCCGTTAGGTAGAGCATCGGCTTTGTTTACTGTTACACGACCTTCAGACAATCCAACAAAAACTTTTGAAGCATTATCATAGCCCGACACTTCAAACACCAATACTCCCCAGCGGTTGTAGATTTCAACGGTATTCTCTGGATAGTTCTCTATTCTTTCGATTACAAATACTTCGTTTCTTCCGTCATTATTCGGAGAAAAAGCATTGTGTATCAAAATATCACAAGAAGAGGCACTATCATCAAAATCACAAGGGTCTTTTACCACTATAGTAATCGTAGCTGTGGCACAATTGTTTGTATTAACCACATCACAAATTCTATAGGTTAATACATAGGTTCCAACTGGGGTGCCCGCCGGAATTGTTATTTTCCCTTGTGCATCAACTGTGACACCTGCTATTCCATTTGCATCAACAATAGTAATCACTACTTGAGAAGCACTTACCGTTCCGTTATTCAGTCTGTCATTGGCTAAAATATCCAATACTGTTCCTTTAGAAGAATCAATAGGTTGATTTGAGTAATCATCATTAGTAGCCACAATTACTGGTGCAACAACGGTAACGGTTACTGTAGCAGTTTGACAATTTGATGGGTTGGCCTTCTCACATATTTGATAAGTTAACACATAAGTCCCTGCTGGTGTATTGGCCACAACATCTACTGTTCCATCTGTATTTAAACGCAAATTTGGATTAGTGTTTACTGTGGTCAAATTCACATTCGCTAATGCTAATGGAGCACCATTGAAAGTATCGTTGGCAAGCACATTTATTACATTAGTTGTTACTGAAGTTGAACTTACAATCGGACCAACTGGATCGTTATTGGCTACTATTGTAGCAAACAATTTACATTGGATTCCAAAATCTAATTTGTCATCAACGGGATTCACTACAGATAGTTGAGTATTTTTGGTGCTATTTGTAGTAACACCACACACCACAAAACTTTGAACGGCTGCGCTTTTATCTGTAATAGATCTGTTTAAAGGTGTAGGTAAAACTTTTATCAATCCGGTTGCCGATTTGGCTTGGGCTGCAGCTTCTAAATTAGATTCCATTACTAAGCTAACTTGATAATCACCCCAGTTTCCTTGTGGTGCTCTAGACCTCCAGTAACCTTGGATACTCATCGTGATTTGTCTAGAAAAACCATTTGGCCCTGTGATATAAATATTGGGAACATTAGTAGTGCCATTTCCAAGACCTGCTGCATTGATTTCGCCCTCGTTCTCTTTTCCGGTATATTTTCCATCTCCATTGTAATCAATCCATTCCCACTTACTGTAGTCGATATATCCATTAGCATCTGGTATGTTTTGAGTTACTACTCCATCATTATTGGCATCATACCACTCGTCTTGTAAACCATTACTATTGATATCATACCAAACAAAGTTTCCTAAAACTGGTAAATCTGTTTTATCATAATCGAAATTTCTGACTTCATAGATACATTTTTGAATGTTCAAGAATTGAATACTAGGCCCTACATTATACAAATTTTGCGCACTATTTAAATTAACATCTTGAACTTGTATTATATAATCCCCTGGGGTAAATCCTGTAAAATTATAAGAACCATCTGCTTTGGTTAACATCAACAATACTGGACCTGTGGTTTGTTTATCAGGAATTAAAGTCACAGGTACATTTGCCAATGGTCTATTATTTAACAAATCTCTTACAACTCCAGAAATTTTTGTCGTATTACAAATTACCGTTACTGTCACTGTGGCTTGATCACAAACAACAGGTGTGTTTTTAGTACATATTGAATAAACAAAACTATACGTACCTGCTGGTGTTCCTGCTTTCACATCTACAGAACCGTCAGGATTTAGTATCAAACTACCAGTAGCATCAGGAGTGATGATACTTATGTTTACGTTATTGATTGTGGCTGGTGTTAAGTCAATAAAATCATTAGACAATATGGAAATGACATTTTTAGCACCATTACTTCCATCAATCGACCCAACTGTGTCATCGTCAGCAAAAACAACTGGTGGAGCTGGAGCCGGTAAATTCTGTATCTCTATAACAACAGTTGCTTGATCACATAAAACCGGAGTGCTCTTAGTACAAATTTGATACACTATTGTATAAGTACCTATTGGAGTTCCTGGTGCAACATCAATAGAACCATCTGAATTTAAGGTAAAACCAGTTGGAACTGTTACTCCACTTAAACTAACTGTGCTGTAGGTAGCTGGAGTTAATAATACTCCATTAAAAGTATCATTCAATAAAACACTATTAATTGTTTTTCCAAACAAACTTACTACCTGTTGTAAGCCGTCGTCTACAGCGTCGATAGTGTTTACTACTACTGTAGCTACTGCTGTATCGCAATTCGCTGGGGTGGCACCTACTTCACATAATTCATAGGTAATCGTATATGTGCCACTTGGTGTATTTGGAGCAACAGTAAGGTTTCCATTTGCATCAATACGCAATGGACCGGTAGTTACTGGTGTAACATCAGTGTTAGAGGTCGTTACCGCTACACCATTTAGAGTATCATTTGATAATACATTACCTCCTGTTGAGGCGATAGTGTCGTCATTTGCAACGATTGGATTAGCGACTACTACTGTAGCTACTGCTGTATCGCAATTCGCTGGGGTGGCACCTACTTCACATAATTCATAGGTAATCGTATATGTGCCACTTGGTGTATTTGGAGCAACAGTAAGATTTCCATTTGCATCAATACGTAATGGACCGGTAGTTACTGGTGTAACATCAGTGTTAGAGGTCGTTACTACTAAGCCGTTTAGGGTATCATTTGATAACACATTACCTCCTGTTGAGGCGATAGTGTCGTCAATAGCAACGATTGGATTAGCAACTACTACTGTAGCTACTGCTGTATCGCAATTCGCTGGGGTGGCACCTACTTCACATAATTCATATGTAATTGTATACGTGCCACTTGGTGTATTTGGAGCAACAGTAAGATTTCCATTTGCATCAATACGTAATGGACCGGTAGTTACTGGTGTAACATCAGTGTTAGAGGTGGTTACTGCTAAGCCGTTTAGGGTATCATTTGATAACACATTACCTCCTGTTGAGGCGATAGTGTCGTCATTAGCACAAATTAAATTAGAAATAAATATATCAGCTGAAGCTAATGATATACAACCGAAAGAATTCGTCACTGTATAATTGAAAGTTGTACCTACTGCTAAACCTGTAATAGTGATCGAAGTAGTATTTCCGGTGATATTCCCTGGATTGATTATCCAATTACCTGATGGCAATCCACTCAACACAACACTACCAGTTGCAACTGTACAAGTAGGTTGAATAATTAAATCAACCGTAGGAACTGATGGTGTAGCCAATAGTCCACCTCCATTATAAGTGAAACTAGCTGTAGTAGCCGAACAATTAGAAGCATTTGTTGCTGTGATTGTATACGAGGTTCCATCAATACCGCCTGTGATAACACCTGATGCACCAACTATCAATCCTGATGGTGTAGACGTATAGGTCAAGTTAGCATCGTAAACACTCAGTACATTACTAGCCGCTGATGCGCAAGTAGCTGCGGTTACTGTAACCGTAGGAACTGATGGTGTAGCCAATAGTGCACCTCCATTATAAGTGAAACTAGCTGTGGTAGCCGAACAGTTAGAAGCATTTGTTGCTGTGATTGTATATGAGGTTCCATCAATACCACCTGTGATAACACCTGATGCACCAACTATCAATCCTGATGGTGTTGAAGTGTAGGTCAAGTTAGCATCGTAAACACTCAGTACATTGCTAGCCGCTGATGCGCAAGTAGCTGCGGTTACTGTAACCGTAGGAACTGATGGTGTAGCCAATAGTGCACCTCCATTATAAGTGAAACTAGCTGTGGTAGCCGAACAATTAGAAGCATTTGTTGCTGTGATTGTATATGAAGTTCCATCGATACCGCCTGTGATAACACCTGATGCGCCAACTATCAATCCTGATGGTGTGGACGTATAGGTCAAGTTAGCATCGTAAACACTCAGTACATTGCTAGCTGCTGATGCGCAAGTAGCTGCGGTTACTGTAACCGTAGGTACTGATGGTGTAGCCAATAGTGCACCTCCATTATAAGTGAAACTAGCTGTAGTAGCCGAACAGTTAGAAGCATTTGTTGCTGTGATTGTATATGAGGTTCCATCGATACCACCTGTGATAACACCTGATGCGCCAACTATCAATCCTGATGGTGTGGACGTATAGGTCAAGTTAGCATCGTAAACACTCAGTACATTGCTAGCCGCTGATGCGCAAGTAGCTGCGGTTACTGTAACCGTAGGAACTGATGGTGTAGCCAATAGTGCACCTCCATTATAAGTGAAACTAGCTGTAGTAGCCGAACAGTTAGAAGCATTTGTTGCTGTGATTGTATATGAGGTTCCATCGATACCACCTGTGATAACACCTGATGCGCCAACTATCAATCCTGATGGTGTGGACGTATAGGTCAAGTTAGCATCGTAAACACTCAGTACATTGCTAGCTGCTGATGCGCAAGTAGCTGCGGTTACTGTAACCGTAGGAACTGATGGTGTAGCCAATAGTGCACCTCCATTATAAGTGAAACTAGCTGTAGTAGCCGAACAGTTAGAAGCATTTGTTGCTGTGATTGTATATGAGGTTCCATCGATACCACCTGTGATAACGCCTGATGCGCCAACTATCAATCCTGATGGTGTTGACGTATAGGTCAAGTTAGCATCGTAAACACTCAGTACATTACTAGCCGCTGATGCGCAAGTAGCTGCGGTTACTGTAACCGTAGGAACTGATGGTGTAGCCAATAGTCCACCTCCATTATAAGTGAAACTAGCTGTAGTAGCCGAACAATTAGAAGCATTTGTTGCTGTGATTGTATACGAGGTTCCATCAATACCGCCTGTGATAACACCTGATGCACCAACTATCAATCCTGATGGTGTAGACGTATAGGTCAAGTTAGCATCGTAAACACTCAGTACATTGCTAGCCGCTGATGCGCAAGTAGCTGCGGTTACTGTAACCGTAGGAACTGATGGTGTAGCCAATATTCCACCTCCATTATAAGTGAAACTAGCTGTAGTAGCCGAACAATTAGAAGCATTTGTTGCTGTGATTGTATATGAGGTTCCATCGATACCGCCTGTGATAACACCTGATGCGCCAATTATCAATCCTGATGGTGTAGACGTATAGGTCAAGTTAGCATCGTAAACACTCAGTACATTGCTAGCCGCTGATGCGCAAGTGGCTGCGGTTACTGTAACCGTAGGTTGAGCGGGTCTAGGATTAACTGTAATTATGCCAGAAGTAGAGGCTGGAGTACAACCACCAGTAGTGTTTACTGTATAATTGAAGGTTCCAGCAACCGAGGGAATACCGCTAATAGTAACTACATTTCCAGACCAAGCTCCAGAAACACCAGTTGGCAAACCAGAAAAAGTTGCTCCTGTTGCTCCTGTCGTGGCTAAGGTTATATTAGTAATTGGACTATTAATACAAACTGTTTGATTTGATCCTACTGCAATAGTATTCAAAGGCGTAACAGTTACTGTGACAAAAGCAGTTGGATCTGACTCTCCTAATGTTGTGATTGCAATCCTACGGTATCTAGTAGTTACATTTAAACCCGCTGGGACATCGTAGGTTTCCGAAGTCGCTCCAGATATTGCAGTCCAAGTACTAAATGGACTAACTGCACTTTCCCATCTATAGGTTATAGTTCCGACACCTGTCGCAGATGCTGTACTTGTAAATGCGGTTGGATTACCTCCACTACAAATAGTTTGATTTGCTGCAATCGAACCAGGCAAGACAGTAACCCTTACATAAGCCGTCGCTTTATCACAAATTGTTGGAGTTATACCAGTTGAACATAATTCATATTCTATTGAATAAACTCCATTAACTGTCCCAGATTCAACAGTAATAATACCTGCAGCATTAATTTTTAGTGGACCTTGTGTTTTAGGTGTAACAGTTGTATTTGAGCTTGTCACTGCAATTCCGTCCAAGAGATCATTAGCTTTAACAGAAGTTGTTAAAGTAGATCCCGAAATTACTGTTGCAAATGGTGAGGTTAAACTACCATCATTAACTGCATCGATTGGAATACAATTTACTTGATAAGGAGTTGAAGCAACCGATAAACCACAAGCTTTTGTTCCTGCTACCGAATAAGAACCTGTTTCAGTAGGAACATAAGTTTGACTAGTAGCTCCAGGTATTAAAACATCATTCAAATACCATTGATAAGGCGCCAAACCAGGTTCAGCAGTTAATGCCGTTACACAACCCGCGCCATTGAGTGTTGGAGGGCCTTGCTGTGTAGAATTATCATTATATGAGGATAAATAAGAAGCCATTGAAAAACCACCTCCTTGTTGTACCATACTAATACTCATTCGAACCGCAGAAGTAAATACAAGATCTGTAGGATTTGATAATTGGATATTGGTAAAATCAATTAAATAAAAACCAGAAGTCCCAATTTGTCTTCTTGTCCCAGCAATAGTTTCAAGATCAGTACCATTCATGAAAACCTTTTCTGTTGCACTATTTATCAATACATAACCAAAATAAGGTAAATCGTTGTTATTGTAATGTGTGAATTTTTTGGTCTCAACTCTAAATGATCCAGTACAAGAACTAACCGGAGCTACACAAGCCATATCTACCTCACAACCTTCAGCAGTTCCAGAGTATACCATAATTTTCTTATCCGATGAAATAACAGACGCTGAATATCGAACACCGTCTATTCCATGAAAAATGCTTTGAAAGCTACCCGCTGTCGATAAAGTATAGGTGTTAGTAGCAGTAATAGCTCCAGAAGTATCTACAGTATTTACTACAACCGTGGTATTGTCTTCGGTAGCAATGAATATAGTTTGTTCAGGAAAATTAAGGTTGGTACTAGTACCTCTTGAAGTTCCATTACCCCTTACAACTAAATAATTTGTACCTAAAACGCGAATTGGAGGAATTTGATTTAATACAGCATCTCCACAACCAGGTGCTTGATCCCTCCATTGGCCAGAATTCATCACAACTGGTTTTGTAGCAGTTACCAATGAACCAATAGCTGATTGAAAAAGATACGATTGGCCAGCATTTAGGGTAACCAAAGCGGATCCGTTAACCGAAACTACTGTATTGTTATCGATTGCCATAACAGAGTATACTGGAGCCGCTGAAGCCGCAGGAAAACCACTTGGGGCATAGGCAAATAAACCTGTAAAATTAGAACGGTAATATCCTACTCTAAAAGAAGACCCAATTGCCTCATTACCATAACTAGACAAAGAAGAATTCCCTTTTATTTCAGTAGGACGCCCACCATTTATTGCATCACTCTCTACATTCCTAACAGATACTGCTATGGGTGAAGTGCTAGTAAAAATCAAACCTCTATCATTGTATATAGTGTTGATAGCATTGGCTGGTCTAGTAGCAGGAGCTCCAGTTGGTCGAAAAGAAACTGGTGTTCCAGAAGTTACACTTAAAGTCGTTATAGCAGTACCATCACTCTTGGTAACAGTAACACTAGCTGTCCCTGAAGCAGAGGACACAATAAACTCGTTCGCATTTGAAGAATAATCCCAAGGTGCAGCTGCAATATAATGTTTGGTTGAGTACTGAGAAAAAATCGATTGAGTACAAAAAAATAAAAAAAAGAACAAGAAAAGTTTATTTACACTAAAGTTGAATAAACCAAAAGCATTAAAGCAATGTAGAGTAGAGTTTTTTATCATAAATAAACAGTGATTCAAATTTGTTGATAAGTTCTTTTTACAAGTAATTCTAATCGCCTTTTCTAAAAAAAAATAGGAGAAAAAACTAACAAAAGACTTTACTCCAATTAAGAATTTGTACGTAGAATTAGTACTACAAAAAACAACTCGTTTAATTGGCAAAATTAACAGTATTTTAATCATAACATAATAATTATTAGTGTTTTAAGCAAAAAATCGATTAAATGCATGATTAAATCGACGAAATGCATCTTTTGTTTATAATCCTTCAATTATTTTCACTTTTCAAGAGCAAAAAAAATCGACAAAATGAATGTTTTTTATAAAAATATATTTCTTTTCTTGTTAATAACATTTAATAAAACTCATCAAAAAAGACAGTTATAGGTATAAATACGTGTTTATCCAATTAGCCCATCGTAATGATTATAAATCTGTTACAAAAAACCATCCAATAAAAAAGAAGAAGACAACTAAAAACGAAACATACCTGTATCAATACGAGTTAAGAAAGAAATTAACAACTCGACAATACAAAAGCAAAGACACTGGAACCCTTATAAAACAAGGAAAGAAGAAGTAAAAGGTAAAAAAAAAACAAACTCCAAGATTTCATTTCAAAAGCATGAAACTTTTTTTATTTTTTTTTTCACAATACAACAAAAAAACAAGTAGCTTTTTATTTATTGGAAGTGCTTCCAAAAAATGGAAAAAATAGAATACAAGCAACATTTACATGATACAAATAAAAAACCACTAAAGACTATGGAATAAACACCAAGTCTAAAGTGGTAAATAAATGAAATAAGATTGTATTTTTGGATACTACAACTTATCTATTTCCTCTTGAATAATCTCCCAATCGATAAGCAACTGATCTAACTCTTCCTTCTTTTTGTTGTAAGCGATAAAAAAATTGGCATCTTCAATATGTTTGTCATAATTAGAAGCTAACATTTTGTCATCATGCTGAATATCTTGTTCCAATTGTTTTATTTGATTTTCTATTTTGCTCAACTTATTATGTAATGCTTTATTCTTTTTTTGATCCTCATAGGAAGATTTTGATTTAGCATTGTCTTTGGGAGCAACTTGCTTTTCAACATCTTTTTTCTCAACTTCTCGCATATTCTCTAAATTGCGTTGCTCCAAGAAAAAATTAATATCGCCAAGGTATTCTTTAATTTTTTGATCTTTGAATTCATACACTATGTTTGACATTCCTTGCAAAAAATCACGATCATGAGATACTAATAACAAAGTGCCTCCAAATTTTTGCAGAGCGGCTTTCAAAACATTCTTAGATTTAATATCAAGGTGATTCGTAGGCTCATCCATCAAAAGAACATTTATGGGTTGTAATAAAAGCTTACAGAGCGCTAAACGATTACGTTCTCCTCCAGACAGTACTTTAACCTTCTTCTCAACATCATCTCCTCTGAATAAAAAAGCACCTAACATATCACGAACTTTCATTCTATTCGTATCAGTAGCCGCATTTTCCATTGTTTGTAAAAGAGTTAACTCACCATCTAGATATTCTGCTTGATTCTGAGCAAAATAGCCCAATTGAACGTTATGACCTAACTTTATAGATCCTTCATATTTAAACTCATTTACTATTGCTTTAATAAATGTTGATTTCCCTTGTCCATTTTGTCCAACAAACGCAATTTTACTACCTCGTTCGACCAAAAGATTGATATCTTTTAATATAGTCTTATCACCATAGGATTTAGTAACATTTACAGCTTCAATAACTACTTTACCGGGTTCTTTTGAAACAGGAAAAGAGATACTCATTACAGAGTTATCATCTTCATCTACTTCAATTCGTTCCACTTTATCAAGCTTTTTGATGAGTGATTGAGCCATCGAAGCTTTGGAAGCTTTGGCCCTGAACTTTTCAATTAGTTTCTCTGTTTCTTCAATTTTCTTAGCTTGATTCTTTTGAGTTGCTAACTGTTTTTCTCTAATTTCATGACGCAATTCTAAATATTGAGAATAGGGTTTATTAAAATCATAAGCCTTACCTAATGAAATCTCAATAGTTCTATTGGTTACATTATCTAAAAACATTTTATCGTGAGAAACAATGACCACTACCCCAGGAAAGTTTCTTAAAAAACCTTCTAACCAAATAATACTTTCAATGTCTAAGTGATTTGTGGGCTCATCTAGCAGAAGGATATCATTAGATTGTAATAATAACTTAGCTAATTCAATTCGCATTCTCCAACCTCCTGAGAACGTGTCCGTCTGATTGTCAAAAACTTCTCTTTTAAAACCTAAGCCTAAAAGTATTTTTTCTGTATCACCTACATAATTATAACCACCAAGAAGCTCAAAACGATGAGTGTAATCAGCTAAATCTTCAATGATTTGACCATACTCTTCACTCTCATAATCAGTTCTAGTAACCAATTGATGATTAATTTCTTCAAGTTTTTTTTCAACAATTTTGATTTCAGTAAAGGCTTCATAAGCCTCTTCTAGAACCGTACGCCCAGCTTCAAAATCAATATCCTGACGAAGAAAACCCATTCGCACTTCTTTTTCTTGAGCAATACTTCCTGAATCGGGAGCAAAATCACGAGCTAAAATTTTTAGCATAGTAGATTTCCCTGCTCCATTTTTGCCTACAAGTCCAACTCTATCGCCAGCTCCCAGACGAAAAGTAACTTCTTCAAACAAATACGAACCACCAAAAGAAACGGATAAATTGTGTATATTAAGCATAGAATGTGACTAATGTTACATCGGTAGCAATCTAAAATTGTACCTTTGATAAAATTTTTTGCAAATGTTAAAAAAAGGATCCAAACTAAATAGCATTTTAACAGGAACTTGTCCGAAATGCCAGAATGAAAGCATGTACGAGGATTTAAACCCTCTTAATCTAAGTAAAGTACTAAAAATGAATGAAACCTGCAGTCATTGCGGGTTGAGATATCAAATAGAACCTTCTTTCTTTTACGGTTCTATGTATGTGAGTTATGCCTTAAATGTTGCTGTTGGCATTGCTGCCTTTATTATTTCCTATGTTTTTTTGGGAACTTCAATAAAAAATTCATTTTTCGTGATACTGGGGACTTTACTTCTTTTATTTCCATGGATTTTAAGATGGTCAAGGAATATCTATATCAACTTGTTTATCAGTTATGACCCAACAAGTACAAAAAAGTAGATTATTTTCGATACTTCTTTAAAAATCTAACCCAATTAATTTCTGAATCCAAAGGCATTTTATTTTCTATATGATTATACAATGCCTTTGCCATAGATGGACCAAGCATCACTCCCCTTGTTCCAAGTCCATTTAAAATATGTAATTGAGGATGAAGATCATGAGTACCAATAAGTGGCTTACGATCACGTACAGTAGGTCTGACACCTGCAAAATGTTCAATTATCTCAAAATCACAATTAATAATTTCTTGAATACGCTCCAATAACTCCATTCGTCCTGATTCAGTTGGCAAATCTGTTTTATCTTTCCAATTATAAGTCGCACCAACTTTAAACAAATCGCCTCCAAGAGGCAAAATAAAAACACTAGTATTTACTATAACATCTATATTCAGTTCAGGTGCTTTTATAATAAACAACTCCCCTTTAGTACCATCAAGCGGTAAAAAATTAAAAAAAGGATTGTACTGTAAACCAAAGCCTTCTGCAAAAATTAAATGCTTCGCTTTAATTCCATTATACTCGATTCCATCTTCATTAAAAAAAATTTCAGAATACTTAAAATCTTCTTTATAATAGACTCCTGCCTCATGAAGAAAATTACGATAATGTTGTAAAAGAAGCGAAGTATCAACGTAACCCGTTTGTAATACTTCCCCATATCCATAAGGAGCATGAATCCCATTAAAATTAGAAAATTGTAAAGTATTAGATAAAAAGGGAGAAAGGGCTTTTTTATCAGAAGCTATGAACCAATTATTTTGCTCTTCAACAGAAAAGAATTTTCTATATATAGGCATTTTATGATCAAATGTAATAGAAAATTTATCTTTTAAGCTACTATAAAATTCAGCCATATCTTTCAATTGATTCTCAGCTCCCCACACTTCGGAGAAGCGTTTAAGAATAACAGGATTATACAAACCTCCGGCAATACGAGAAGAATTTTGTGAATCATTGTCAAAAACAATAATTTTTTTATTATTGTTCAAGGCTAATTCTGCAAAAGAAATCCCTGCTAAACCAGCACCCACTATTAAAAAATCAATCATATCAATATACATAAGGTTAAAAACAAAAAACTCTTACCATATAGTAAGAGTTTTTTGGAGAATAGACTAATTGTATTAGTAATTCCACATATCTTGTTCGAAATTACGAATCTTCTCTTTAATTCTTTCAGATTCTAAAAGTTGATTTTGAGAGTTATCTTTCATGTAATCTTCAATAGCTCGATCACCGTAGATATTTTCTTCTTTGTAAACAACGGCATTAAATCTTCTTGAATTCAAAATCTGATCATAAGAAATTGGCATGGATGAATTTTTCTCATTAAAAGTTTTAGCTTCATGCAATACCTCTCTCGCTGCTGGGAAAAAGATCCAAAACAATTCAATATAATCTTTTTCTTCACTGTTCATCGTGTAAACATCAGGTGTCACAGGACAAATTCCAAGCAAACGATATTTCAATTCACTCTGACGCTTATCAAAATACCAAAAACCTTTAATCTTGTATTGACTAACATCCTGTGCTGTAAGATCTTGTTTCAAGATATATTCAGCAGGAATTGATTTAGTTGGACCAACGGTTTCGTCAACATAAGTAACGGTTTTCTTCTTACCTGTTCCAGTTACAACTTTTTTCTTAACCACTCTACTTCTATAAGCATCAGGATCTTGATTTATCAATTCTCTACCTGCATCAGTAGTATCAATACGAGATAAAGAACCTTGTATATCTTTTAGCGATTTTTTGGTATTAAAATAACTATCTGTATATACTTCGGTAATCTTACCTGACTTCATTGCTTTTGTTAATACATCGTATAAAGAACGTCTGTCTGGTCCAATGTTAGCAGTATCTATCGGAAAGTATAAAGGAAAATTGATTTTTTCACTTAAATCAATAATTTCCCATGTAGTTTTCCCCATCAAAATATCTCTATCATGAACATAACCGTAAGCTAATGGTCTGTCGTTATCAGAAATAAGTTGTGCTTTAGTCTTTAGTCCAATTTCACTAGGTTTTTTAGCATTCAAAAGATTGGATTGAGAAAATCCAGTCACACTACCTAATACAGTGACAATAGCTATTAAAAAAAATCTTACATTCATCATGGTGTCCTTATAAATATTGAGTAGTTTATTACAAACGTACTATTATTGTATTTCGTAAATTACTGGAGCTGTTCTTGGTAACAAATAACTACCAGCACCCACTAATTTAGTTTTGATTTCAGAAATCGTAACTTGATCTCCTCTTCCAGCTTTAGATAAAGCAGTGATACATTGCGAATTCAAACGGTTTCCTGAAACTACAACAGTTGGTTGACCAGCAATCTTAAAGTTGAATCCTACAACATCTAATCCTACTTCAAAATCAAAATCTACTAATTTAGCTCCAATTGTTGCCACTTGAAGGTTTGATTTAGGTCCTTTTACAACACCCATTTCCCCTCTAATAGTACCAGCTGGACCAGGAATACCTTTAATTCTATATACTTTCTTATCTGATGCAATTTTACCATCAGACATTTTACCAGTAACATTAATAACAACCTCAGTACCTGTACCTGGACTCATGTTGTATTTACCGTTACCCACTTTTGTCAAACCTGGTGCAGAAGCTACAACATCTTTGTCAGAAATACCAGCAAAAGAAATCGACATTGGATTTACAACTCCACGGTATACAACGTTCATTTTATCAGCAGAGATAGTAGCAGAATTTGGTCTTGGAACTACAACATATTTACCCTCAAACTTCAATGGAATAGTTTTACCATCTTCTAAGAATGTAAATTGACCATTAATGTTTTGTTCACCAACACCTCCTGCAGTAAGAGAGATAACAGCTTGACCGTTTTCTAATTTACCAGGTCCTTGAAAAGAAGTAGGTTTAGTATTTTCGTCATAACGTCCCAAAACTACTTTCCCTTTTACATTTTCTCCTTGAAAATAAGCATTCTTTTCTAATACTACAATCGCTTGATAGTTGCTATATGAAGCTGCTTCAACAGCTGCCTTCCCTAATGCTGAGTTATAAACATCAGTCTCAACTTTCTTAACATCATTTTGCCAAGCCGATAATTTTGCTAAAGAAGCAACAGCAGGAAAACCTTTAAAATGATAATTTAAGTATTTAATTTTAACACCCTCTTTATCTTTAACATCTTCTACATTGAATTTATTTTCAACTTCACGAACGATAGAAGCATATTTTTTATCTGTTCCTAAAGCGGCTTTCATATCTGCTTTATACTTTTCGATCTTAGCTATAATATCGTTCCCTTTTTTGGTATATCCTTCACCAATAAACCAATTGTCAATATTGTCACCTTTGTCCATATTTTCATAAGGAAGTTTACCTGTTTCAGAATCAACTGTAAATCCTTTTAAAACATCAGTTTTCAAGGTAGCAACATAAGCATCAAACTCTTTAGTTATGCTTTCTACTTTATGTGCAGTTGCTGCAGCAGCAACGAAATCACCTTTTGCCTCAGCCGCTTTGGTATCAAGAGACAATAATAAAGATTGGTTAGACTGAGTAGAGGCTGTGTTTGCACTCTCAAATTTTTCATTCATTAATCCAAAAGCAGATAAAACTTCTTTGGACATATTCATTGCTAACATTGCGATGAAAACCAAGTACATTAGGTTAATCATCTTCTGTCTAGGGGTCAATTTTCCTCCTGCCATTTTTTCTAAATAATTAGTTTAATAATTTAATAATTGTAGTTTAAAACTAATTATCCTTTGTTGTTCATTGCAGAAAGCATTCCTCCATAAACATTGTTTAAAGAAGCAATATTTGCAGTCATTGAAGCCATTTGTTCTTTCAATTTACTAGCGTTTTCTGCTATTTCTTTGTTAGCCTCAGCGTTTCTTGAAGCACTTTCTAATTGAACTTTATATAAACTATTTAATGATTCCATTTGTGCAGCAGCCATAGATAACTCTTCGCTGTATTTTTTTGTAGATGCAATAGAATCAACTGTTGGAGAAATAGCTTTAGCCGCTCCTTCAAAGTTTTTGATACTATTTCCTAAACTTGACATCAATTCAGAGTCAATTCTAGCTTCTTTCAACATTGCATCTAATTTTTGAGATAAAATTCCTTGAGCATCAACTGGCTCTTCTTTTTTAGCTTTTGGTTTAGCTTGACCATTGGCTAATTCAGGATAAACTAACGTCCAGTCCAATTCGTCTTCAACTGGTTCGAATGCAGATAAAGCAAAAATTAAAGCCTCAGTTACTAGACCGATAGATAACATCAAAGTTCCTGTAAGTGGTCCAATTTCAAAGTGAGTAATTTTGAATAATGCTCCGATAATTACTACTGCCGCTCCCATACCGTAAGCGAAATTCATTGTTTTTTTGCTTAATAATGCCATGATAATTTGATTTTAGGTTAATTAAAAATATTTAGATTTGGTTTAATTTATTTTCTTCCTTTGGTGGTACCTGTAACTTGAGTACCCATATAATCTTGAACGGTTCTGAAACCGATAAAACTTCTTGCTGAGTCTGCGTATTCAAAATCTCTTGTGCTCACTTGCAAGAAGTAGGCAACATCTTTCCATGAACCTCCGCGAACTACTTTACGTTTGTTTGAAGCGTCTGATACATTAGGATTCATAGTCGAAACATATTCAAATCCGTTTGGATCGTAGGCATCATTAGTCCATTCTGCCACGTTACCTGCCATGTTATATAAGTTGTATCCGTTTGGCTCATATGATTTCGCTTCAACTGTATATAAAGCATTATCTGCTGCATAATCTCCACGACTTGGCTTAAAGTTGGCTAAGAAACATCCTCTGTCGTTTTTAGTGTAAGGTCCTCCCCATGGGTAAGTAGCAGATTCTAAGCCACCTCTTGCAGAGTATTCCCATTCCGCTTCAGTAGGTAAACGGAAAGAGTTTACTAAGTCACGCCCTTTTTGTTTTGACTTGATATAGGTGTTTTTATTTTGTGTTCTCCAAGCACAGAATGCTTTGGCTTGGGTCCATTTCACACCCACTACAGGATATTCACCATAAGCTTTGTGCCAGAAATAATCATTATGCATTGGCTCATTATATGAATACGAATAATCTTTAATCCAAACTGTAGTATCAGGATATACGTTGATTTCTTCTGTTCTAACGAAGTCTTTTCTCGAACCCTTTTTAGCTTTTGCTGCTGCTTGGATATCCATCCAAGTGTATTTGTATTTCAATTTATTGACATCAATTGTTCTAAGACCGTTGTAGGATTGGTCTATTGGCAAATACATTGAATCCATTACTTCAGCGTAGTACTCATCAGGATATTTTTTAGTATCTTTAATCAATTTCACTTTGCGATTCAATTTTTTGAAAGCATAAGGATCTTTCTCGCTACCTACACTATAATAATTATCATACATGTATTTATCGTAAGCGGTCATTTTAGCAGGATCTGAATCATTAAATGCAAAATCTCCAATACTTCCTGCATTTTTTCCTTTGCCAGCAGCAGCTTTTTGCCCACTGTCTTCCGCTAGAATTGCTAAACGCATTCTAATTGTTGAATCTTTTACCCATTCTACAAAAGAACGGTATTCACTATTCGTAATTTCGGTTTCGTCCATATAGAATGAACGCACGGTAACGGTTTTAGTTGGTGCATCGTCAATAGCAGCTATATCATGCTCTGATTTACCCATAATAAAAGAACCTCCTGGAACCAATGTCATTCCGTAAGGTTTTTCTGGGTGCCACTTACCTCCTTTAACACCTACTAATTCTCCTTTATCGCTTGATTTACCACAGCTTATTAACAAAGTTAAAAATGCCGTAAACACAATGATTTTCTTCATATAAATTTGGGGGTTAACTATTCATTATTTAAAGTTTGTAAACCTATTTATTATTTTTTAAATAAACAATTTTTACAAGAAACAAATCGATATTTTTTTTAATTACTTTTAAACACTGTTTTTACGCTGTGCTTTCCACCATCGCTCTGGCAATTCTTGGTTACAAGCTGCCAAATACTCTTCATAAGAACAGGGTAACAACGTATTTCTTTTTAATTTATTGTTGCCATTGGTCAAAAAAGGAATCTCTATCCACCATCTGTCCGTTTTGTTGCTTTTATAAAAAACCAACTCCTCTTCTTCTAGTGGAACAATGTATTTGATATAGTTGTCTTTTGTTCCAAATGGATATTCTCCAGAGCGAAATTGATATCCTTCAATAAAATACCAAATTATTTGCGCAATCAAAACGGCTTCCTGAGCTGTATTGTAATGATTAAAAATACCAAACAAAGACACCTTATCACTTATTCCTGCATAGCGAGACAAAGAACAAATCTCCTTTCCATTAAAACCATTCGGCGCGAAAATATTAAAATTTCCCGAATCCGAAGACTTTACAGCAGTTAAATCTAAACTTACTACATCAGCATCTCTAAAAACAGGCTCTGCGAGTGCAATATTATTAGAAATCTCTCCTAATCTGTAGGCATCAAAATATAATTTTTCTATTATATCAATCTCTTCCTGAGAATTATAATACGTTTGATAACCAATATTACAATAGTTAAAAAGATTATTAGGAGTATCTATTACCATTTTAGTCAAGTAGGAACTATTAGACAAGCGATCCGTTTCCTTACCAAAATCAAATCTGTTATCTATTGCTACTAAATTTACCATTTGCTCTAACTCATCGTAAGCTCGATATAATGCATAAGTAAGATCTTGTGAACCTCCAATTACTATTGGAACAATTCCTTTTTTAATCAAACTTGCTACTACTTTTTTGACAGCAAAATAAGTGTCCATAGCCGAATTACCTGGCAAGATATCACCTAAATCCGTAATTCCCATTTTCCAGTTTCCTATGAACAATCCATAAAACGATTTACGAACTGCTCTCAAATCAACTACGGATTTTACATTATCATCCCCTCTATTCTCAAGCACTCCAATCAGTGCAATTTTAACCTCATTTAAATCCGGAAATGAGTCATCGGTATGCAATGAAATACTTCCACCAATATGTTGAGCGGATAATTCGTTTCTAAAATCTACAATTTCGTTATCAATGGGTACAAGAAAATCAAACTCCATGGTTTACTTTTTTTTAGCGACCGTTTTTTTGGTTGTGGCGGTTTTCTTTGTTGCTGCTTTTTTGGCTGGAGCTTTTTTAGCTGGTGTTTTTTTAGCTGGTGTTTTCTTTGCAATCATCTCCTGAACCTCGGCTAGAGTGAGTTTGGATGCATCAACCTCTTTTCCTAATTCAATTTTTATTTTACCTTTAGTAATAACCGAACGTCCCCAGCGTGCTTTTTCAACCAAAATACCTTCCTCTTCCCAATTGTGAATGACTTTATCAATATTCTTTTGTAATTTATCCTCAATTAAAAACTCAATATCTGCTTGAGATAAATTATCAAAATCAAATTTTTTAGAAACATTGATAAAAATGCCATTCCATTTAATAAAAGGACCAAACCTTCCTGTTCCTTTTTGAACACTTTCACCTTTATAAACAGCAATTGGAGCATCGGCCAATGCCTTTTGATCAATAAGTTCCTGAGCTCGTTCCAATGATACATCTAATGGATCCTCACCTCGGGGCAAAGAAATAAATACCGCTCCGTGACGCACATAAGGTCCGAAACGACCATTACTTACCTCAACTTCTTCTCCTTTATATGTACCTAAATTTTTAGGTAATAAAAATAAATTTAATGCTTCTTCTAAGGTAATGCTTCCAATGTTTTGCTCGTTACGCAAACTAGCAAACTTTTTGTCTTCATCTTCAGCATCTCCTATTTGAGCCATTGGACCAAACTTACCTAAACGAACCGAAACAGGTTTTCCTGAGACTGGATCAATTCCTAAAATACGTTCTCCACTTTCTCTATCCGCATTTTCCTCAACATCTTTTACATTAGGATGGAATTTATCGTAGAACTCTTGCATCATTGTAGCCCATTCGATGTTACCCTCAGCAATCTCATCGAAATCTTGCTCCACTTTTGCAGTAAAATTATAATCCAAAATAGAGCCAAAATTTTTCACCAAGAAATCGGTTACTATGGTTCCAATATCCGTAGGTACTAATTTTCCTTTATCAGAACCTGTATTTTCTTTTAATACTTTTTCAGCTATTTTTCCTGCTTGAAGCGTAAGTTGTGTATAATTACGCTCTTGCCCTTCTAGCGTTCCTTTTTCGACATAATTTCTATTAATAATCGTAGAAATTGTTGGAGCATAAGTAGAAGGACGACCAATACCAAGTTCCTCTAATTTCTTCACCAAAGAAGCTTCCGTATATCTTGCAGCAGGTCGAGAATAACGTTCTGTTGCCGTAATGAATGAGTTCGCTAATGGCTCATTTACTTTTAAAGCAGGCAACATCCCTTCTTGCTCTTCCTCATCATCATCATGTCCTTCTAAGTAAACTTTTAGAAAACCTTCAAAAAGCAACACTTCGCCAGAAGCCACAAAAACTTCACTGTGATTATTCGCTTCAATTTTTACGTTGGTACGTTCTAATTCGGCATCACTCATTTGAGAAGCCAAAGTTCGTTTCCAAATCAAATCGTACAAACGCGCTTGGTCTCTATCTACATTTACGGTATGCAAAGACATGTCTGTTGGACGAATCGCCTCGTGTGCTTCTTGTGCTCCTTTGCTTTTATTTGCAAAAGTTCTTGGCTTAGAAAATTCCTTCCCGTATGATTTTATAATTTCGGCTTGAGCCGCTTCCATCGCTTCTTTAGACAAATTAACACTATCCGTTCTCATATAAGTAATCAATCCCGCCTCATATAAACGTTGTGCTAACTGCATCGTGATTCCAACTGGTAAATACAATTTACGAGCCGCTTCTTGTTGTAAAGTTGAAGTAGTAAATGGTGCAGTAGGTGATTTTTTAGTTGGTTTCGTTTCTAAATCTGAAACCTTATATTGGGAGTTGGTATTTTTATTTAAAAAATCTTGTGCTTCTTGTTTCGTGGCAAAATTTTTAGGCAATTTAGCTTTTACTATTTTTCCTGCTTCATTCGTAAACTCAGCAACAACGGAATAACTAGCTGTAGGAACAAAATTTTGAATCTCTCTTTCACGCTCAACAATCAAACGAACTGAAACAGATTGTACGCGTCCCGCAGAAAGTCCTCCTTTGATTTTTCTCCAAAGTACTGGAGACAACTCATACCCTACTAATCGATCTAAAACACGACGAGCCTGCTGAGCATTCACTAAATTATAATCAATCTCACGAGGATTTTCAATAGCTTTTACTATTGCATTCTTGGTGATTTCGTGAAAAACGATACGTTTGGTTTTTTTTGCATCTAATTTTAGTTCCTCTGCCAAATGCCATGAAATAGCCTCTCCCTCACGGTCCTCATCGCTCGCTAACCAAACCGTTTCTGCATTTTTAGAAAGTGTTCTCAATTTACTCACCAAGGCTTTTTTATCCGAAGACACTTCGTACTTGGGTTTAAATCCATTTGCTACATCTACTCCTATTTCTTTTGAAGGCAAGTCGGCAATATGACCGTAACTTGACTCTACTTGAAAATCACTTCCTAGAAATTTTTCGATTGTTTTGGCCTTTGCAGGTGACTCCACTATTACTAAATTCTTTGCCATATCCCGTTTGTTTGTGTCGGCAAAAGTATATGATTTTTTTAAATTTTAAGATTATTACACTTTAAAAGTAAATTTTATAGTTGAATTACATGTTCTTCAAACTATCAAAAGTGCAGTTTCGTGAATATTCAAAAAAACAAAAAAAACTTTTTAGCCAAAATTAAAGAAACATAAAACACTGTCATTCCGCTACTCCATATGCTATACGTATCTTCATTTATAATATTAAAAAAACTCTAAAAACAATGTTAATTCTTAATCTGACATCTTGTCATCTTTGTCAAATTTCGCTTATATTTGCGGTTTTAAAATACCCATGGAAAAGATTATTGAAGAAAGTAAACAAGGCGAAAGTCTTGTTTTAGAAAATAAACCAGAAAACTCAAAAAAACTCTTTATAGAAAGTTATGGCTGCGCTATGAACTTTTCTGATAGTGAAGTTGTTGCCTCGATATTATCTACTAATGGATACAACACCACTCAAAAACTAGAAGAAGCTGATTTAGTTTTAGTAAACACCTGTTCAATTAGAGACAAAGCCGAACAAACTATTCGTAAACGATTAGAAAAATACAATGCCGTTAAACGACGCCTCAACCCTAAAATGAAAGTTGGTGTTTTAGGATGCATGGCGGAACGTTTAAAAAGTCAATTTTTAGAAGAAGAAAAAATTGTTGACTTAGTGGTAGGCCCTGATGCCTATAAAGATTTACCCAATTTATTAAACGAAGTTGAGGAAGGTCGTGATGCTATTAATGTAATCCTATCCAAAGAGGAAACGTATGGCGACATTTCTCCCGTTCGTTTAATGACCAACGGAATTACTGCCTTTGTTTCTATCACTAGAGGTTGTGATAATATGTGTACGTTTTGTGTAGTCCCATTTACTCGTGGTCGCGAACGTAGTCGTGACCCGCAGAGCATTCTGAACGAAATTAAAGATTTATGGAATAATGGCTACAAAGAAGTAACGCTTTTAGGACAAAATGTAGACAGCTATTTATGGTATGGTGGTGGATTGAAAAAGGATTTTGTCAATGCTTCTGAAATGCAAAAAGCAACAGCGGTAGATTTTGACCAATTACTCGAAATGGTAGCTGTAGGATTTCCAAAAATGAGAATTCGTTTTTCAACTTCCAACCCACAAGACATGCACGAAAGCATTTTGCACGTAATAGCAAAATACCCAAATATTTGTAAACATATTCATTTACCTGTTCAATCTGGAAGCAACCGAATTCTAAAAGAAATGAATCGTTTACACACTCGAGAAGAATACATGGCACTTATCGACAAAATCAATGCAATTATACCAAATTGTGCTATTTCACAGGACATGATTGCGGGATTCCCAACCGAAACAGAGCAAGATCATCAAGACACCTTGAGCTTGATGGAATACGTAAAATACAGTTTCGGTTATATGTACAGCTACTCCGAACGACCAGGTACTTTAGCTGGAAGAAAAATGGAAGATGACGTTCCGGAAGAAACAAAAGCAAGAAGACTACAAGAAATTGTTGATTTACAACAAAGCCATGCTCGATACAGAACAGAACAATACATCGGTCAAACTGTAGAGGTCTTAGTTGAAAAAGTTTCTAAAAAATCACCAAACGAATTCTCCGGAAGAAACTCACAAAGCATCACTGTTGTTTTCCCTAAGGAAAATTATAAAATTGGTGATTTTGTAAATGTACTAGTAGAACGAACTACTGGCGCAACACTTATTGGTAAAGCAATTGGGCTTAGCGAGATGAATTAAGAAAAAGTTTAATAGTTTAAAATGGTTTAAAGTCCGTCCCCAAAACAACTTCAAACCATTAAACACTTAAACCTTTAAACAAAACAATTATGGAAACAGTTCAAGCAATAAAACAACGTTTTGAAATTATTGGGAATGATCCCAAACTCAATCGCGCCATCGAAAAAGCCATTCAAGTGGCTCCAACAGATATTTCGGTGCTGGTTTCTGGTGAAAGCGGTGTGGGTAAAGAAAATATTCCAAGAATTATTCATTCTCTTTCCCATAGAAAACACGGCAAATACATTGCTGTAAACTGTGGTGCCATCCCTGAAGGAACTATTGATAGCGAGCTTTTTGGTCACGAGAAAGGCGCTTTTACTGGAGCAACGAATACCAGAGAGGGCTATTTTGAAGTTGCCGATGGCGGAACCATATTTCTAGATGAAGTGGGAGAATTGCCATTAACAACTCAGGTGCGTTTGTTACGTATTCTTGAAAATGGTGAATTTCTAAAAGTAGGTTCATCTCAAGTGCAAAAAACAAACGTTCGAATTGTAGCAGCCACCAATGTCAATCTTTTTGATGCCATTGAAAAAGGAAAATTCAGAGAAGATTTATACTATCGTTTAAGTACGGTAGACATTACTTTGCCGCCACTCCGTGATCGAAAAGACGACATTCATTTATTGTTTAGAAAATTTGCTGCCGATTTTGCTCATAAATATAAAATGCCACCACTAAAACTCGACGACAATGCCGTTCATGTTTTACAAAAATTCCGTTGGAGTGGAAACATCAGACAGCTAAGAAACGTTGCAGAGCAAATTTCCGTTTTAGAAACCAATCGCGATATTAATGCGACTACTTTACAATCGTATCTCCCAATGGAGAGCAGTAACTTGCCTTCTGTCATCAAAGACAAGAAAAGCGAAAGCGATTTTAATACCGAAAGAGAAATTTTATACAAAGTTCTTTTTGATATGAAAAGCGACTTGCATGATTTAAAAAAACTGACGTTAGAATTAATGCAAAACGGAAGTTCAAAAGTGCAAGAGACCAATCAAAACCTAATTCAAAAACTATATGGTTCAAAATCTGATAGTGAAATTGAATTCGAAGAAGAACCGAGAACAGCAGTAATCACCACTCAAAATATTGACACCAATTATCAAGAACCTGAGGAAAACTATCTTTTTGCCGAAACCATTGAAGAAGAAGAAATCCTCAAACTAGAACAAAAAGAAATTGAGTTGATTAAAAAGTCGCTAGAAAAAAACAAAGGAAAAAGAAAAGCTGCTGCCGATGAATTGGGAATTTCAGAACGTACTTTGTATCGAAAAATCAAACAATTCGATTTATAAAAATGAATACAATTCCAAATTACTATATTTGAATAAATTTGGAATTAAAAACTTAAAATGGTGTTCCTTTCACCACAACTTTATGAGAAAATTATTTTTTTTATTTGCAATCATTTACCTTTTCACACTGAATAGCTGTGGCGTATACAACTTTACTGGTTCTGGTAAAATAGATGCAAAAACATTTCAAGTGAATTTTTTCCAAAACAATGCCGAATTGATCGAACCGGGAATAGACAGAACATTCACCTTACAATTACAAGATTTAATTCAGAATCAAACCAATTTGAACTTGGTAAAAAACGGAGGTGATTTAGTTTACGATGGAGAAATTACCGATTATAGAATCAGCCCAATGACAGCAACGGCCGATCAGCGTGCTGCACAAAATCGTTTGAAAATCAGAATTAATGTTCGTTTTACTAATAAAAACAAAGAAACCGATAACTTTGAAAAATCATTTGAGTTTTTCTATGATTATCCTGCCGATCAACAATTAACGGGTTCAACATTAAGTGCTGGTCTAAAAGAAATTTTTGATAGAATTTCACAAGACATTTTTAATGAATCACTTGCTAAGTGGTAAACCAATTAATCCTATCTTGACTATAAAATGAACGTTACTGATTATACCTTTTTGATAAATAAACCCGACACTATTAATAGTGCTTATACGGATGCGCTTGGCAATATTCTGAATGAGTTCCCATACTTTCAAAGTGCAAGAGCTTTACGTTTAAAAGGTCTTTTCAACCAGAATAGTTTCAAATACAATTTTGCCTTAAAGGTTACCGCCGCACACACCACTGATCGTTCTGTTTTATTTGATTTCATTACTTCAGAAAATTTTGAAACACTTCAAAATGACTTCTATGACAAAAAAAATCTAGAGCTCATGAATATGGAAGTGGTAGATAGTGAAATCGTACATCCAAAAACTATTTTGGAACAGCAACAAAAAGCACTAGAATTATCAATACTCACGTCTATAAAAGAAGCAACTAACAATAACGATAAGAATTCTGAAAGCGAACTTACAACTACATCGGTAATCGATCTTGGCAAACCTATCGATTTCACACCCAATGAAAAACATTCCTTTCAAGAATGGCTTCAGTTGTCCAGAGTACAACCTGTGGACAGAAGTAAAGAAAATTCAGCAAAAATCATGGAAGACAATCTTGAGGAAGAAAGAAAGAAAAAAGCAGCATTGATTGACAAATTCATTGAAACCAATCCTAAAATTTCACCAATCAAACCAGGCTCAGCTCCAGCACCACAATTTGAACTCAATACTTCTGACAATACCCACTTAATGACAGAGACTTTGGCAAGAGTTTACTTGGAACAGAAAAAATATCAAAAAGCAATTCAAGCCTATGAAATATTAATTTTGAAATATCCAGAAAAAAGTAGTTTCTTTGCAGACCATATATCAGAAATAAGGATTTTACAAAATAACAATAATTAAACAATGAGCACATTTTCAATTTTTTTAGTTTTAATAACTATAGTTTGTTTTTTACTAATCGTAGTAATTATGGTTCAAAACCCTAAAGGAGGAGGACTTTCATCATCAATAGGAGGTTCACAAATGTTGGGTGGTGTACAAAAAACAACTGACTTCTTAGACAAAAGCACTTGGACTTTAGCAACAATTTTGATTGCTTTGATTTTACTTTCAAGCTTAAGTTTCACTGGTTCTATGAGTGATACCGATTCTAAAATCATCGAAAAAACTGAAACTGCTGCTCCACAAACAGCACCAGTTCAAAATGCACCTGCAACTCCTGCTGCCCCTGCAACAAAATAATAGAAACAACTATATTATAAAAATGCCAGCCTGTCAAAGCTGGCATTTTTTTTAGGAAAAATTGTCAGTTTATTGGGCTTGGCACAATTTCTGAAATCCAAGAAACCAATTAAAAATTAATTCTTAACAAAAAATAAAAACCATGGCATTAAACATTAAACCCCTATCGGATAGAGTTCTTATCGAACCTGTTGCCGCTGAAACAAAAACAGCTTCAGGGATTTTTATTCCTGATACCGCAAAAGAGAAGCCTCAAAAAGGAACTGTAATTGCTGTTGGTAATGGAACCAAAGACCACGCAATGACAGTAAAAGTAGGCGATACCGTACTTTATGGTAAATATGCGGGTACAGAATTAAAATTAGAAGGAACCGATTATTTGATTATGCGCGAGGACGACATTCTTGCAATAATCTAAAAACACGAACAAATTCAATTAGGTATGGACAAGTCGCGACTTGTCCCTTCAATTTATTAATTATTCTAAAAAAATAAAAAAATGGCAAAAGATATTAAATTTGATATTGAAGCACGTGACGGTTTAAAACGTGGGGTAGACGCATTAGCTAATGCAGTAAAAGTAACACTTGGCCCAAAAGGACGTAATGTTATTATTGGAAAAGCTTTTGGAGGACCAAATGTAACGAAAGACGGTGTAACGGTAGCTAAAGAAATCGAATTGAAAGACCCATTAGAAAATATGGGAGCTCAAATGGTAAAAGAAGTAGCTTCAAAAACTAACGACTTAGCTGGTGATGGAACTACAACTGCAACTGTTTTAGCGCAAGCCATCGTAAAAGAAGGCTTAAAAAACGTTGCCGCTGGAGCTAATCCAATGGATTTGAAAAGAGGTATCGATAAAGCCGTTGAAGCTATCGTTGACGACTTAGCCAAACAAGCTAAAGTTGTGGGAAGCGATTCTGAGAAAATCAAACAAATTGCTTCTATTTCTGCTAACAATGACGAAGTTATTGGTGAATTAATCGCTACTGCCTTCGCAAAAGTTGGAAAAGAAGGCGTAATCACTGTTGAGGAAGCCAAAGGAACCGAAACTTTTGTAGATGTAGTAGAAGGGATGCAATTCGACAGAGGCTATTTATCTCCTTACTTCGTAACGAATCCAGAGAAAATGGAAGCTGAATTAGAGAATCCATTCATCCTTTTATACGACAAAAAAGTTTCTTCATTAAAAGAATTATTACCAGTTTTAGAACCGGTAGCACAATCAGGAAAACCTTTATTGATTATTGCAGAAGATGTTGATGGTGAAGCTTTATCAACATTGGTAGTAAACAAATTACGTGGTGCCTTGAAAATTGCTGCTGTAAAAGCTCCTGGTTTTGGAGATAGAAGAAAAGCTATGTTGGAGGATATCGCTATCTTAACAGGAGGAACTGTAATCTCTGAAGAAAGAGGCTATACGCTAGAAAATACTACTATCGATATGTTGGGAACTGCTAACAGAGTAACTATCGACAAAGACAATACTACTATTGTAAACGGTGCTGGGGATACGGAATTGATTAAAAACCGTGTAAATCAAATCAAAGGTCAAATGGAAACTACGACTTCTGATTATGATAAAGAAAAATTACAAGAGCGTTTGGCTAAACTAGCTGGTGGTGTTGCTGTTCTTTATGTAGGTGCTGCTTCTGAAGTAGAAATGAAAGAGAAAAAAGACAGAGTTGACGATGCTTTACACGCTACTCGTGCTGCTGTAGAAGAAGGTATTGTTGCTGGTGGTGGTGTAGCTTTATTAAGAGCAAAAACCGTTCTAAGCACACTAAAAGCAGACAACGCTGATGAAGCTACTGGTATCCAAATCGTTTCTCGCGCAGTAGAAGCTCCATTGAGAACTATTGTAGAAAACGCTGGATTAGAGGGTTCTGTAGTAGTAGCAAAAGTAGCTGAAGCAACTGGAGATTTTGGTTACAATGCCAAAACCGACGAATATACAGATATGCTAAAAGCAGGTATTATCGATCCTAAAAAAGTAACTCGTGTAGCTTTAGAAAACGCAGCTTCTGTTTCTGGAATGATCTTAACCACAGAATGTGCTTTAATCGATATTAAAGAAGAAAATGCTGGAGGCGGAATGCCAATGGGAGGCGGAATGCCAGGAATGATGTAATTTCAAAAACGAAGTACGATATACGAAGTACGAAGTTCAAAATAAAAAGATCCGAAGTTTAAACGCTTCGGATTTTTTGTTTGTATTCAAAAGAAAATAATTCTTGTTAATTTTTTTAAAAAATATTTTTCATTGAAAATCCTAGCAAACAATAAGATATATCTAATTTTAAACAACAAATACAACTAAAAACCAAGCACATAACAGAAGAACCTGATGTAAAAAATAAAAAATTGGCATATACTTTGATAATTGTAAAATCTACAACCTAAAAGCCAAAAATTATGAAAAATTACACTACAATTATCGCACTTATCTACATTCTGGTTTTTCAAAATGCTCGGTCCCAATCCAATACTCCATCATCAATTGACAAAGACTATATTAAAAAATCGCTCGAGAATTATTTTAACTTAGATAGAGAAAACATCCACCTACATCTAAACAAAAATGAATTCTTAACCTCAGAAAACATTTGGTTTAAAGGCTATATCGCCAATAGAAAACAAACTAATGCGACTATAAAGACTACTAATATACGAGTAGCTTTATTGAATGAAAAAGGAGAAAAAATACAAGAGTATCTATTTTACGCCAATAACAATAGCTTTTCAGGAAATATTAATTTGACTACAAAATATCCTACTGGAAAATACTACCTACAAGTGTATACCAATTGGATGAATAATTTCACGGAAGATGAATCCTCCACCTACCCTATTATCATCACAAACATTGAAGAAAACACTAAATTAATTGCTGCTACTAAACCAAATAGTATAAATACTACTATTTTTCCAGAGGGGGGAATGCTAGTTGCCAACACGAAAAACTCCGTTGGTATAAATGTAAGTAATGAAAACGGAAAAGCATTACCCGACACCAAAGCTTGGTTAGTCAACTCCAAAAAAGAAAAACTAATGTTACTTTCCTTAAATGGGTCTGGAAATGGTCGTTTTGATTTTGTTCCTACAACAGAAGATTTTTTTATTTTAGTAGAAAGTGGAAACAAAGTAGTTGAGAAACAATTACCTCAAGCCAGTACTACTGGAATAGCACTTACAGTCAACAACTATTTTTATGATAAGAAAACTATTGTTTCAGCAATGACCAATAGTGAAACTATCGAAAAACTTCAAAACCAAACGCTCTATTTAGTCATTCACAAAGACGATAAATCGAACATACTTGACCTCAAATTATCCAAAAGCAAAATCGAGGATACTTTTGAAATCCCTAACAATATACTGTTTAATGGTGTAAACTATTTTCGAATTATTGACGGTACTGGAAAACAATATGCCGAACGTATGGTCTACAATAATATGCAGACCATAATGAATACTTTTGAATTTAAGGAGATTACTCAAGATAAAAGCATAACAACTTTAACCGCTCAAACGACACAAAACAACTACAATCTAAGCATAGCTGTCCAACCAGAATATAATAGCCCTGAGGTCCCTGCAAGAAATATAATCGGTGACTTGTTATTAAACCCATATTTAACAAAGCCTATAACATTCGAAACGCAATCCATTTCTAATCAAGCTACGCTCAAGGAGAAACACAGCCTTGATTTATTATTACTAAATCAAAACAAACATAAATACGAATGGAAAAACATAGTGGCAAATCCTCCTAAAAAAATGTATGCCAATGAAAATGGATTAACTATAGTTGGAAATATAAATGAATCATTAAAAAATTACGAAGATTATAAAGTACGCATCTATTCCATTAATAACCTTTTAATGGAATTCGCTGACATCAATAAAAATGGCCACTTTGAATTCAATAATTTATTTTTACCTGATTCGATTCCAGTACATTTCACTTTTTACAAAAAAAAGAATCTTGAAGAAATTAATTTAAAATACAACATCAAAATCAAAACAGAAACTAGGCCATTCCGCCATAGCTTTGCACCAAATCAAAATGACGCTCCGGTTATAATAATTGCCAACAGTTTACCACCTTTATTAACAGAAAAAAGAGCGGTAAAATTAAAAGAAGTACTTGCCCAAAAAAGCAGTTTAAAACACCAATATGAATTTGGTGGATTAACTTATAATCAAAACATGCGCAAAGCATACAAAGTAAAACCTTCTGATTTAGGCCGTACGGTTCTTTCCTATTTGAATTCAAATGGCTTTGTTACAAGTAACACAATTCCCGTAATGATTACAGCCAATAGACAAGCAAGAAAACTTTATGATCCAATGCTAATGCAAATAAACCCATCAGATAGACCCACAGGATCCGTTTTAACAAATAGAACACCTGTATACTTAGACAACCTCCCCTTAATGGACTTAGACAGGCTTTTTAATTTTTTCATGGAAGACCTCGATGAAATTTATACTGACAATAGACCTAATATTATTGAAGGTAGCCTTGGTGTAATCAAACTGTATTCAAAAGTCCCCCAAGATAATAGAAAAAGCATAAACTCAGTGATCATTGCCAATGGATATAACCACTCAAGAGCATTTACTCCCGAAGATACTTTAGTTATTGATGACATCAACTATAAAAATCTTAATTGCATCTTCTGGCAAGATTATATAGAAAGCAGCGCTAATGGAATAGTAAATTTTGACATTCCGAATACAGCATCCAAAAAAGTGAAACTTATTATTGAGGGAATAAGTAATGATGGGCAGTTAATATCTACTTCCAAAATAGTGAACTTAAATTAAATATATTTGACTACTTCTAAATTGCATTAATACAAGTATGAATAACTATAAAAAGAATACAAAAGCCAAAAAAGCCTTTATATTTACTAAAAAAACCGAAGCTTTAAGCTTCGGATTTTTTGTTTGTATAAATCAATTAAGGACTAATCTTTACTATGGACTAAATTATTCTGGTCGCTTTTTCAACATTTTCATAAATACTGGAAAAGTAGAAACCAAAATAATCCCAATTACAATATATTCAATGTGCTTTTTCAAGTCGATACCATATTCAAGAAAAACCCCGTACAAATAATGCCCGGCAAAAATCAAAAGAAATGCCCACATAAACGAACTTAAAATATTGAAGAACATAAATTTCTTTTTATCCATAGAAACAATGCCCGCCACTATAGGCGCAAACGTTCTGAAAATAGGTAAAAATCTAGCATAGATAATGGCTTTTCCTCCATACTTTTCAAAGAAATCTTTCGATTGCAATAAATACTTTTTCTTAAACCAAAAAGTATCTTCCTTTTTGAATAAGTAATAACCACTTTTGGCACCAAACCAGTAGCCTACCATATTCCCTAATACTCCAGCAATAGCAACCATAACAGACAAGAACGTTACGTTGATAAAATCACTTTCAACCACGAAAAGATTTTCAACTAAACTACGACTGTAAATTCCTGAAAGAAAAAGCAAACTATCACCTGGAAGAAAAAAACCTGCGAAAAGTCCTGTTTCGGCAAAAACAATAAACAGAACTACATATAACCCAATTTGAACGCCACCGATACTTAATGTGATATAAAACTCAGGATTTAATAATTGGGTCCATTCAAAATTATTCATATTCGGGCTTAAATTTGGATTTATTAGTTGGTGAAAATAGGCATTTTTTAACAAAGGCGCAAAACAAACCCTTATTTTAAAGTTTTATTAACGGTTTAAAAAAACACCCAAAACAAGAGTCTTGGGTGTTCTAAAAAATTATTCTTTTCTCTCATACAAACAACATGAATGCAACTTGTCGTAATCTTCTTTGGTTGCTTTTACCTCATCAGTATCATGACCCACTTTTGCAATTGCCTTTTTAACATCAAGAAGGGAACACTTTTCTTCATTGAGAATTAAAGATAATTGATGCGAAGGAATATCCCAAGTAGCTGACTTCACTCCTTCTACAGAAAGAGCAGCTTTTTGAATGCGTTTTTGACACAGCCCACAATTCCCGTTTACCTCGGTTACATGTTTAGCATTTTTATTCTTTTTTTCTTGTGCTTGAGCAACAAAACCTACTAAAGCAACTAATACAACTAAAACTATTTTTTTCATGATTTCTATTTATTTAAAGTTTATTTTATTTTAAAACGTAGTCCTGCATAATACATTTGGCCAAAGATTGGCGCATATACAATTGAGGCATCAAAAGTAGGTCCAAATGGAGTTTCCTCTCCAAGTATGGCTTTACTTTGCTTGTAATTACCAATGTTTTCTCCTCCCACATATATTTCAAAATTAGAAGAAAACACATGCGTAACTTGAGCATTAATCAAGTTATAAGATGGAGAAAAATCAGGCAAACGATCTTGAGCAGGATTCGAGGCTGTTACTGGCAATTGCTGTTTGCCTAACCAGTTATAAGTTGCATCAAAACGCCATTGTCTTCCTGATTCACTTCGCCCTGTTTCATATTCTAGATTCCCAAAAAAACGATGCTTCGCTTGCAAGGGTCTTTGGTAAACACCTGACAAATATTGTGTCTGAATATCATAATACTTATAAGCAGAACGCAAACTAAAACGATTCGCTAGTTCATAATTGAATTCGATTTGCAAACTCGTCGCATAAGATTTCCCTTTTAGATTATAAAACAAAACCTGCTGTGGCGATTGCATTACATCCACAACCGCTTGATTTTGAAAATCGGTTCTGTACAGATCAAATCCTGCATCACCGTTTCGGCCAAACAATTGAAATTTTTGATTAAAACTCAAACCATAATTCCAAGCAATTTCTGGATTCAAACCATAGATTTTTCCATCGGTATCCAAAATAGAAAAGGTTCTAGAACTAGCAAACAACGATTGATTTTCAGCAAAAATATTCGCCGCGCGTTTTCCTCTTCCTGCCGAAAAACGAAGCACCGATTTCTCCCAAGGATTGTAACGAAGATGCAAACGAGGGGTTACAAAAGTCCCCAATCGATTGTGATTATCGACTCTTCCTCCTAAAACCAAACTAAAATTATCGTCGTTATCATACGTGTATTCAAAAAAAGCACCTACCGAATTATCTACTCTTCCATAATCTGTCAACCCCACAAACTCATTGTAATTATCGTACGCAAAGTTGATTCCTGTTGCAAACTTATGTTTGGTGTTGTTAATGATAGAGTTGAAAATCAAATTCGAATAAAAGCTACTTTGCTTAATATCGTAAACATTCAATCCATAATACGAATTTTGATCGTGTAACGTAAAAGCATTTTGAAAACCTATACTTTGAAACGGCATATCTTTGAAGACATAGCCCACTTTCGTAGCCAAATCCAATCGTTGCGTATTGATTTCAGAACCCCAACGATTAGTAGTACCTCGGTCTCTATCTGGATTAAAATCAACCTCGCCCGATTGTTTTTTATCATTCATATACCTGAAATTGATAAAACTCACAAGACCTTTTTCGGCATCATAATATTGGTAGCGATTCATAACATTGATTTGCTTTGCCAACGGATTATCCATAAAACCATCGTTATTCTGATCCATTTTAGACACACGAGTGTTACCGTGTACAAACAAACTACTACTCCATTTTTGAGACAATTGTGTGTTAAAATGCGTGTTCAACTCAAATCGAGAATCGGTAGAACCGTAGGCATTCAAAAAGAAAGGAATATCGTTGATCGGCTTGATCAATTCGGTGTTTATTTGACCCGAAATGCTCTCATACCCATTCACTACGCTTCCCGCGCCTTTGGTAATTTGAATACTTTCGACCCAAGTTCCCGGAGTAAACGACAGTCCATACGCTTGGGATGCACCACGAACAGAGGGCACATTTTCTTCCGTAATCATCAAGTACGGACTCGTCAAACCTAACATTTTGATTTGCTTCGTGCCCGTCAAAGCATCCGAAAAATTCACATCGATAGACGGATTGGTCTCGAAACTTTCGGCCAAATTACAGCAAGCCGCTTTAAGCAACTCTTTGCTGGTTACCAAGGTAGTGTTGGTGGTAACCGTGAAGGATTTTTGCAATCCTTTTCGCTTTTTGGTCACCTTTACTTCGTCTAGATTTTCTTGTGAAAAAACTGGAAAAGCGAGTAAAATGGCAGCCAAAAGCACTATTTTTTTATACATTGTTTAATCTGATTTATGCCGTCGTTCCAACATATTTTGGGCGTAACCCCATTTAGTCAAGGGGGCAATAAAAGTAACGTGCTATTCGCCCCCTTGCCTAAATGCGGTCGGGCTATACGCGCTACTTCGGTAGCCAGCTGCTATCCCTTACGCAAACCTGTGCACAAGGAAAAATAGGTTCAAACGACAACTGTTTATAAAATTTTCAAGAAATTAAATAAACAAAAATCAGGCGTAAAAAATGTATTGATGGTATAATTGGTAAAGCGGAGGCGCATTGATAGCGACATAAAAATCGTTGACTACCGCTTTTTGAAAATGAAGTGTTCTAGCAAAAACTGGAACATGTTGCACAGGCACTAAGAAAGGAGCCGAAATGTCAAACAGTACAATTTTCACAGTCGCATTATCCGACTTTTTTTCAAAATGCACCACTTTATCTTTACAGCAAGAATCTTTTTCGACAACTGCTGTTTTCTCACAACAACCATCAGGCTCTGTCAAAGATAAAAGTTCAGAATGCAAACTTATCGCAGCAATAGAGTCGCCACAATAATGCACATTAAAAGCCATTCCTATATTGGAAACCAATAATAGGAGTGCCAAAAATAAACTAGTGCTCTTCTTTACATTCATACTGCGAAATTACTCATTGGATTATTGTAACAATCAAAATATTTGTTAAAATTACAAATCAAACGTTTGTCCCATCATTGGAACTACACATTCAAAACCATAAAGTTCTTGTATCTTAATGCGCAATTCATCAGCCGCTTGATTCTCACCGTGTACCAAAAACACTTTCTTAGGTTTGTTTTCTAAAGCCGATAACCAATATAACAAATCCTTTTGATCACCGTGGGCAGACAAGCCTTCAATCTCCACAATATTGGCTTTGACTTCATAATATCTCCCGCGAATCTTAATTTCTTGAGCCCCTTCTAATAATTTTCTTCCACGAGTTCCTTCGGCCTGATACCCAATTATAATTACTGTTGTTTCTGGCAAACCAATATAGCGCTCTAAATAACTTAAAACCCTTCCTCCAGTTATCATTCCACTCGCAGCAATAACTACTTTTGGCTGTTTGTTGTAAATTATTTCGATAGTTTCTTTATAATCTGAAACCATTGTAAACATTTTACACATTCCAACATACTCTTCTTGCGTTAATTTATGCCATTTCGTATTGTGCTCAAAAAGATCTAGCATACTAATTCCCATAGGCGTATCAATAACATAGGGAATCGAAGGAATTCGTCCTTCTTCTTTCAATTGCCACAATAAAAACATCACACTCTGAGCTCTTTCGACTGCAAAACTTGGCAAAATCACCGTTTCACCTTTGGCAATAGTGTTATTGATATACATTTCCAACTCAAGTTTAGGGTCGGTGTCGGGGTGCAATCTGTTTCCATACGTACTTTCCAAAAACAAATAATCCCCTCGTGTTGGTAAGGTAGGTGGAAATAGCAACACATCATTGTCGCGTCCAATATCTCCCGAGAAAACCAAATACTGATTTTCTAAATGCAATTCGATACTACAAGCACCTAGGATATGTCCTGCATTACTAAAAACAGCTTGAATTTCGGCATCCAAAGGAATAACTGTTTTGGGCTGAATCACTCTAAAATGGGAAAACACTTCTTCGGCTTGAGCCACAGTATAAAGTGGTTCAGCGACTTGATGTTTCGAATACTGGCCTTCATTCGCTTTGTTTGCTTCTTCCTCTTGAATTTTGGCGCTATCTAGTAAAATTAATTTGGCTATAGCTGCAGTGGGACTCGTGCAATAAATTTTTCCCTTAAAACCTTGATTGACTAATCTTGGCAACCAGCCACAATGATCCAAATGTCCGTGAGTCAGCAAAACAAAATCAATGGTTGCTGGCAAAACAGGCAAAGGCTCCCAATTCAATTCTCGCAAGGGCTTGATGCCTTGAAACTGTCCACAATCAATCAAAATCCGAATTCCGTTACTTTCTACGAGGGTTTTCGAACCGGTAACAGTTCCTGCCCCTCCAATACATGTAATTTTCATGAGGAATGTTTTTTAAATTAAATGCTAACTACCACACAATTCTCTTGCTTCTTTGAGCACATTTTGTATTCTATTTGAACTCAAACCAATCGTATTCAATACCGATGAATGAATTAAAATATCTTTGACCAACAACAAATCTTCTTGTAATAAATGTTCCTTTTCGGCAAAAGACAACGTAGTCAAACAGGTAATCGGATATAATTTATTCTGGTCCGTTTTGGACTTCAAACAATTATTTTCGGGATAATTCCAACTCAAAAGTTGCAATCCTGAACAATTTGCAAAAGTGATAGCATCTGCCGTAAATCGATTATTGGTTACTATCCAACACGAAGTCAGAGGACTTTTGGAATCAAAAAAAGGATGCGATTTTGTTTTTAAATCATTGAATCTTGACAAAATGTACATCGGTACTTTTACATCCGAAGCCACTTCTCTACCCGCGTGAAACTTACATTCCACCATTCCCATTTCCGAGTCTTTTTGAATCAAAACATCTATTTCGTGCGTGACACATTTGCCTTGTAAAACTAAATTGGTCTTCGTTAGATAGCCTTCCGATTCAAAAAGGCGGGCAATATATTTTTCAAAATAAAAACCAGCTGGACCTAACATTCGTATGGCTTCACGCAAGTTATAACGCGCTGCGTATGCATTTGAATTTTTCTTTAGCAACGCAAAAGCCATTTTGTAAATTTGCTTGGTCGCCATCCCGTCAAAAAGCTGCGTGCTTATGGTAGAAATGATTTGTTGAGCTTGCTCAGGACTAGCTCCAGCCTTTAAAAGTGATTTCAATAATTTATTGGAATTAAAATCAACTATATCTCCTGAATATTTGACTACTTTCATCGCTTTAGTTTGTATATTCTATATGCAGAAATCACACTAAAGGTACGTATAAATTAGCTATTTAAGGCGCTTTTGATAATAAAATCCGGGGATAAAGAGCAATATAAAAATAGGCTGAATCAAAAACCTTCGTACATAAAAAAGAAGCAAATAATTTTGATTCTGAAAGGAAAGAAGACAAAACAAGGTAACTATGAACAAAACAAAAAAAACTACAAATAGCACACTCGAAAACTGAAACATATCCCAGTCTTCAAAAATAACATACAACAAAATCAAGGATAGCAGTGAATTCAATCCGTATCTGAGCAGTAAACCAAAAAACAATTGAATAGGTTCATATTTTGGCAAAGGTTGACCAGCATAATCGCTTTTAAAAAAAGCCAAAAAAGGATCATAAAACAATTGTGTTTCAAATTCACGGATTACTGCAAAAAGAAAAACAAGCAACAATCCAAGAATAATTTTGCCTTTATTTTGAAGTAGATTTTGTAGCATAAATAGAAAAGTAGTTAACCCAGATAAACCATAAGATAAAAACAACACTATAAATAAAAAGAGGAAAAATAACGCCGTGTAAAAGGTGCTCATAGGCTGGAAAACGATACAAGAGTAGGCTCAAAACAGCAATTCTAATCACGTTGAGCAGATAAATCAATACACTACCACCAATCAAAAACAACAAAGTAGTCCTAACCCTTCCTGCAAAAGCAATTACAAAAGAAACAAAAAGTATCACAACACTAATTGCATTACATCCTTCAATTACGGTAGCCACTTCTTTTTGATGCATCAAAATACTGATTTTGATATTTTGATGATACACAACAGCCGAATTGGAATCAAAAACCTGCAACACTTTTTCAACGTGACTAGCCACAAGCCTAGTGATGCCATCCAATTGATTATTTTCATATCCTGACAAATACCACTGATATAAAAAAGTGAGTAGGATAAATGAAAATAAAAAAGCCCCAATGAATTTCAAAAAAGGCTTGTATTGTATCCAATAGTTTTTCAAAATTGATTTTTTTCAAATTTATGTAATTTTTAAGACTCGCATTAGATACTTTTGTATAAAAACAATTATAAAATGACATTTCAAGAATTACAACCAAAGGTAATTGCCATTACAAGCAACGATACTATTACTAGAGACGAGAAATTACTGGCCATTTGCCAACTTTTGAACGAATCGATTGAATACTACAATTGGGTGGGATTTTACTTCGCCAACCACGATACCAAAACCTTGCACTTAGGACCTTATGTAGGAGCCGAAACAGACCACACCGTTATTCCTTTCGGAAAAGGAATTTGCGGACAAGTAGCAGAATCGAATGCCAACTTTGTAGTTCCTGATGTGTCAGCACAAGATAACTACATTGCCTGCAGCTTTACTGTAAAATCAGAAATTGTGGTACCACTATTTGTAAACGGCGTAAACATTGGTCAAATTGATATTGACAGCCACGTTATCGACCCATTCACAGAAGCCGACGAACGATTCTTAGAGTTTGTAAATCAGGAAATTGCGAAGTTATTTTAACGATTTTAGTAATTTGTATTTATAATTGATAATTATTTTATACTTTTGCACCCGTCTTACAAGAGTTGTAAGTCATACATAAAAATCATTTAAATAATATTAGCATGTATTTAACTAAAGAAGTTAAAGCGGAAATTTTCGCTAAACACGGAGGAAAAGCAGAAAATACTGGATCTGCAGAAGGACAAATCGCTTTATTCACACACAGAATTAGCCACCTTACTGAGCACTTGAAAAAAAATCGTCACGATTATAACACTGAGCGTTCTTTGGTACTATTAGTAGGTAAAAGAAGAGCTTTGTTGGATTACTTGAAAAAGAAAGATATCAACAGATACCGTGAGATTATCAAAGTATTGAATATTAGAAAATAATCAATATACAAAAAAGAGGTGCGAAAGTGCCTCTTTTTTTATTCAAAACATACATTGAACAAATTAAACAAAAACAACTGATAATCATCAGAATAAGTAGTCTAATTTCTATAAATGTATAGCGTCTTTTGCTATATTTGCAATAGGTAAAAAAGTTTGGTTTTTCATTGGGTTTTAGGCAATAACTACACACAACAACTACAACACAACTAAAACCCATTGTTTAATCACAAAAAAATAAGTATGATTCCACAAGTTTCAAAAGAAATTATCGATTTAGGAGATGGCAGAAGCATCTCAATCGAAACCGGAAAATTAGCAAAACAAGCTGACGGTTCAGTAGTAGTTAGAATGGGTGATGCCATGTTATTGGCTACAGCCGTATCAGCAAGAACTTCAAATCCAGGTGTAGATTTTTTGCCCCTAACAGTTGATTACCGCGAAAAATTTGCTGCAGCTGGCCGTTTCCCTGGAGGTTTTTTCAAAAGAGAAGCACGTCCAAGCGACAGCGAAGTACTAACTATGAGATTAGTAGACCGTGTATTGCGTCCACTTTTCCCAGACGATTACCACGCAGAAACACAGGTGATGATTCAGTTGATGTCTCATGACGAAAAAGTAATGCCAGACGCTTTAGCAGGTTTAGCCGCCTCTGCAGCATTAGCCGTTTCTGATATTCCATTTTACAACTTGATTTCTGAAGTACGCGTAGCTCGTGTAAACGGAAAATTAGTAATCAACCCAAGTAGAGAAGAATTAGCAAACTCTGACATCGATATGATGATTGGTGCCTCTAAAGATTCTGTTGCTATGGTGGAAGGCGAAATGAAAGAAATTTCAGAAGCCGAAATGGTAGAAGCCATCAAATTTGCTCACGAAGCCATCAAAATCCAAATTGAAGCACAAGAACGTTTAAGAGCTGCGGTTGGTTCTCCAGCCTACAGAACTTACGAAGGCGAAAAAGAAGATGAAGCTATTTATGCAAAAGTAAAAGCAGCTGCGTATGACAAATGCTACGCTATCGCTCAAGAAGCTTCTGGAAAAAGCGAAAGAGGCGAAAAATTTGCAGCTGTAAAAGAAGAAGTAAAATCATTGTTTACCGAAGAAGAATTAGCCGAAAACGGCGATTTAGTTGGTAAATATTTTTATAAAACAAACAAAGAAGCGGTTCGTAATGTAATCCTAGAAAAAGGATTGCGTCTTGACGGAAGAAAAACTACTGAAATCAGACCTATTTGGTGTGAAACAGATTATTTACCTTCTGTTCACGGATCCTCTATCTTTACTCGTGGAGAAACCCAAGCTTTGGCTACAGTAACTTTAGGAACTTCTAGAGAAGCGAACCAAATCGACTCTCCATCAGAACAAGGTGAAGAGAAATTTTATTTACACTACAACTTCCCTCCTTTCTCTACTGGTGAAGCAAAACCACTAAGAGGAACTTCAAGAAGAGAAGTAGGTCACGGAAACTTAGCACAACGTGCGTTGAAAAACATGATTCCTGCTGACTGTCCTTACACTATCCGTGTGGTTTCTGAAGTATTAGAATCTAACGGTTCTTCTTCTATGGCAACCGTTTGCGCTGGTACAATGGCCTTAATGGATGCTGGAGTTCAAATGGTAAAACCAGTTTCTGGAATTGCTATGGGATTGATTACTGACGGAGAAAAATTTGCTGTATTGTCTGATATTTTAGGTGACGAAGATCACTTAGGAGATATGGACTTTAAAGTAACTGGAACTGCTGACGGAATCACAGCTTGCCAAATGGATATTAAAATAGAAGGTTTACGTTACGATATTATGGAGCAAGCCTTAGCGCAAGCACGTGATGGACGTTTGCATATTTTAGGCAAATTGACTGAAACTATTGCTGCACCTAGAGCTGATGTAAAAGCACACGCTCCAAAAATCATTACTAGAACTATTCCTGGTACTTACATTGGCGCCTTAATCGGACCTGGTGGAAAAGTAATTCAAGAATTACAAAAAGCTACAGGAACTACCATCGTAATCAACGAAGTAGACGAGCAAGGAGTTATCGAAATTTTAGGAACAGATCCTGCTGGAATCGAAGCTGTATTAGCAAAAATTGCTTCTATTACTTTCAAACCACAAGTGGGAGAAGCCTATGAAGTGAAAGTAATCAAAATGCTTGACTTTGGTGCTGTGGTAGAATATACTGCTGCTCCAGGAAACGAAGTATTATTACACGTTTCCGAATTAGCTTGGGAAAGAACAGAAAATGTAGCCGATGTAGTAAAAATGGGCGATATTTTCCAAGTGAAATACTTAGGTATTGATCCTAAAACTCGTAAAGAGAAGGTTTCTAAAAAAGCATTAGTACCTAGACCTCCACGCGAAGAGAAAAAAGAATAACAATTCAAATAAAGGTTAGATTCAAAAGCCCCTTATTCATTTTGAGTAAGGGGTTTTTCTTTGGACAAAAAATCGAGTCTAAATCCAAAGTTATTTATGAATTTCACAATAAAAATCAAAAAAAGTTAAACAACTTTACATTTAATTCATATAAAAAAAATATCTTTAACCTTATTAACCTTATAAACCAATATTAGACATGGCATTTACAGTTATTCAAAACACAAAAATTAACACAACACCTTTTACTTTTTCGAGCCCTGCAACCGTAAACTATCCTGTTGCTCCTTTAGTTTCGGCAAAATTCTACACCCCTGAAGGTGGTCCCTTAACCCTAAAAATTAGAGCTACTTTGTATATGAACTCTGAAGATACCGTAGCCCCAACAGTACAAACGCCAACAGAAAATGGAAACGTACTAACTATGAATTACGATTATAATTTCTCGGAAGAAACGCCTGAAACTTGTGATGTGTATTATATAGAAGTAGATTATACTTCGGACACTGTAGGCGATATAACTACGATTATGTCTTATATGGTAGACTTAGATCCAGAGACTTCTAGAGGGACTGAAATAAAAGTAGGAAACTAATTAATATATATGACATCGTTTAATCTAAAAATGATTAAACGATGTTAGTGTTTTGTATTACAACTAATAAATTTCCAAAATGCCAAAAATTAAATTGTTATTTGTTACTGTATTGTTATTTTCTTCTACTTTTCTTTTTTGTCAAACACCGACACAGTCCTCTACAACCTCTTTAAAACTACTACTACTTAAAAAAGCAGAAGAATTCAAAGAAGAAACTAACTTCAATAAAGCTCAATTGTTTTTTATTAAAAACAATTGGGATTCTACTTTAGTCTACTCAATGAAACAACTAACTATCAGCCAAAATAAAGAAATAGCAGATTTTTGTCATTTTTTCAGAGGTTATAGTTTTAGAGAAAAGAACATATTACAACAGGCTAAACTAGAACTCCATTTAATTTCAAAAAAATTTGAACTTTACCCATTAGTAATTAAAAACTTAGGACAAATTTCATTAGAATTAAAAGAACTTAACAAAGCGATCTATTATTTTAAAGAAGCAGAAAAAATACCGATTTCAAGCAAACAAGGTTATAAAATAAGTGTTATTTATGAAAACCTAGGAAGTTGCTATTTGCTCCTCAATCAATTTAAAAAAGCTGAGGAATACTTTTTTAAAAGTCTTGAAGCTCAAAAAAAAGAAAAAGACAGTGCTTCAATCATTAGATTATATATGGATATTGCTAATTTATACTATATTCAATACAAAGACAAACAAGCCATCCCTTACTTTGAAAAAGCATATAGTTTGTCGACAAAAATAAGAGATATTGACACGAAAAGAGTAGCTTCCAAAAACATGGCCGTTGTTGAAGAAAACAGAGGCAATTTCAAACAAGCCCTAGCCTACCGTAAAGAATCTGAAAAATGGAAAGATTCTCTTAACAACCAAAACAAAATATGGGCGGTTGCAGATTTTGAAAAAAAATATGCGGTGGCTCAAAAACAAAAACAAATCTCGGTACTCAAAGTAGAAAATGAATTAAAAAATACACAACGTAATACTATGTTTTTTTCTACCATAGGTTTGCTACTCCTTTTAACTGGCGGTGTGTATGTTTATGGACAAAAGGTAAAAAATGCTAAAATCATTTTAAGTCAAAAAGAAAAACTAGACGAACTCAACGCGACCAAAGACCAACTGTTTTCTATTGTTAGTCACGATTTGCGTTCGTCCGTCAATGCGCTCAAAACCAGCAACACCAAACTCACTAGTTCCCTAGAATCCAAAAACTACGACGAACTCGACAAGCTCCTGCATCAAAACAGTGCGATTGCCAATGGCGCCTATAGCCTATTAGACAATTTGTTGCATTGGGCGTTACTCCAAACCCAACAATTATATTTTCATAAAGATTCGGTACATTTGTTCTCCATTGTACAGCAAATAGAATACAGCTACAAACCCTTACTGTTAGAAAAAACAATTGCCTTTGAAAACGAAGTATCCAAAAACTGTTTTATCTTCGTAGATCTCGATTCGTTAAAAATAATATTGCGCAACTTGTTAGACAATGCTATTAAATTCTCTCCAGAGCACAGCAGCATTCGTTTTTACAACCTAGACACCCCATCCGAGTTCCATCAATTGATTATTGAAGATCAAGGCATCGGGATGCGTCCAGAAACCATAGCCGAGTTATTGCAAGACAACGAACTATTAGCCAAGAAAAGCAATTCAGAAATCATAGGAACAGGACTTGGAATGCAATTATGCAAACAAATGATTAAGAAAAATGGCGGCACATTGGCCATAGAAAGCGAACTCAACAAAGGCACTAAGATGATTTTATCATTCCCAAAAACCGTATAGTATGGATACCATCAACATTCTAATCATAGAAGATACGCCAGAAGAAAGCAACGCCTTGAGCAAAGTACTTTTGGAAAACAACTACAACATCGTTGGGGTAGCAAGAACATTCAAAGAAGCCTTAACACTGTTTTATAGCGAAAAAGTAGATATTGCCATTATAGATGTTTTTTTGGATGGAAAACCCGACGGCATCGCTTTTGCTGAAGCGATTAGCATAGTGCCCAATGCCGTAAAGCCTTTTGTGTTTTTGACCAGTTCACAAGACCGTCAAATCTTCGAAAGAGCCAAACTTACTAAACCGTTTAGTTTCTTAATGAAACCTTTCAATCCATTAGAAATTTTATATGCTATTGAAATGGCGGTAGAAAAATTTTACGCTCAAAACCAAGTCTTTCAAAGCGAAGAACAAGATACTGTAGTAAGCCATGAGTATTTGTTCATCAAGAAAAAAAATGCCTTAAAAAAAGTAGCCCTAAAAGACATTCTCTACATCGAAGTAGAGGAACGGTATTGCAACATCATTACCGAAAAAGAAAAATTTGTGATTATGATTTCGCTTACCAAAATTAGTGGTTTACTCAACCCCAATGAATTCATCAAAACCCATCGCAATTACTTGGTCAATGTAAACAAAATAGAAGAAATCATCCTCGCCGACAATTTAATCATCGTACAAGGCGGACACAAAGTCAACCTAAGCGATACATATAAAGACTTCATTAAGAAAATGAATATTCTCTCCTAAAAAAATACACTGCAAATAAACAAGTCTCCCAAGCGGAGATTTTTTTTTGATGTCAACTCAAAAAGATGCTTTTATAACAAAAAAAGGGAGACTCATAACAATGCCTTTACTAAATCTTTATATCAAAGGTATTTTTACAGCATAATTAACAAAGCAACTAAAATGAGTATAGCAGCAAAAAACCAATTTGAGATGAAACTTTTGAAACAACTTTTAACTGCCAAACTAAATCCGTGGATTGGGATTTTGGTTTCGTTACTGATAATAGTCCCAAGTTTGTATCAAATTCTAGATGATGTAACTGTTTTAAGAAAAGAATATCTTTTTTTAGCTGTAGGATTTCCTTTGTATGTCAAATCTTTGAAAAATCTTTTTGACGAGATGCTAAAAACTCCTGATGACCTATAAATCAAAGAATTAAAACCATAAAAAATTTTCATTTCATCTATAACCAACCCCTTCTTTCATGGTAAAGTTGGGGTATTTTATTTTTTATCGAAAAAAAATGATAATTATGTAACTTTTTTGAAACACTACTCGTATAAATAGTTGTACACTTAAACAATAAGGAGACAAATACCATGAGACAACTTAAAATCACCAAGCAGGTAACCAATCGTGAAACTGCATCATTAGACAAGTACTTACAAGAAATTGGAAAGGTAGATTTAATTACTGCCGATGAAGAAGTAGAATTAGCACAACGTATAAAAGCAGGTGATCAAAGAGCTTTAGAAAAACTTACCAAAGCCAATTTACGTTTCGTAGTATCTGTTGCTAAACAATATCAAAACCAAGGATTAACCCTGCCCGATTTGATCAATGAAGGAAACTTAGGATTGATTAAAGCAGCACAACGTTTTGATGAAACTCGTGGTTTCAAATTCATTTCGTATGCGGTATGGTGGATTCGTCAATCGATTCTTCAAGCCTTAGCAGAACAATCTCGAATCGTTCGTTTGCCATTAAACAAAATTGGCTCTATCAATAAAATCAACAAAATGTACGCCTTATTAGAGCAATCTAATGAGCGTCCACCTTCTGCTGAAGAAATTGCAAAAGAGTTAGACATGACAGTAAATGACGTTAAAGAGTCTATGAAGAACTCTGGTCGTCACTTATCAATGGATGCTCCACTAGTTGAAGGAGAAGATTCTAACCTTTATGACGTTTTACGTTCAGGAGAATCTCCAAATCCAGACAGAGAATTGATTCACGAATCATTGCGTACAGAAATTGAGCGTTCTTTAGAAACGCTTACTCCAAGAGAAGCAGATGTAGTTCGTTTGTATTTTGGTTTAGGTGATCAACACCCAATGACTTTAGAAGAAATTGGTGAAACATTTGACTTAACTCGTGAGCGTGTACGTCAAATTAAAGAAAAAGCTATCCGTAGATTAAAACACACTTCTAGAAGTAAAATCTTAAAAACCTATTTAGGATAACTAATATAAATTTCAATTTTTAAATTCCAAATTCCAATCAAACACTTGGAATTTGGTCATTTTAAGTTTGGAATTTTACCACAAACAACAGTCTGATTAACTGTTCGTTTTTTGATTGATGATTGAAAACTCCGGCTGATTACCGGAGTTTTGTTTTTTGCAGGGCAAACAAAACACCGGTCAGTTCGCTTCGCTCGGGTTTCCAGAGTTTTGTTTTTTGCAGGGCAAACAAAACTCCAGTCAGTTCGCTTCGCTCGGGTTTCCAGAGTTTTGTTTTTTTTTTGCAGGGCAAACAAAGCTAAAAAAATCCACTTTATCACATATTTTAATCTCTATAAATTCTTTGCAAACTTTGCGATTAAAAAAATTATCTTTGCGAAAAAATAACACAACACAACGATGAGTAAAAACACAATTATAGCACCTTCTGTTCTTGCAGCCGATTTTGCTAATTTACAGCGCGATGTAGAGATGATTAATAATAGCCAAGCTGATTGGTTTCATATTGACATTATGGATGGCGTATTTGTACCTAACATTTCGTTTGGCATGCCCGTACTTGAAGCAATTGCAAAACATGCTACCAAAACAATTGATGTACATTTAATGATTGTAGATCCTGACCGCTATATCAAAACGTTTGCTGATTTGGGTGCCAATGTACTAACCGTTCATTATGAAGCGTGCAATCACCTTCATCGTACCTTACAAGCTATAAAAGCAGAAGGAATGCTTGCTGGTGTAGCCATCAACCCGCACACTTCTATTGACTTATTAGAAGATGTAATCAATGATATCGATTTGGTTTGTATTATGAGTGTAAATCCTGGATTTGGCGGACAATCATTTATTGAGAACACATATAATAAAGTGACCAAATTAAAAGATTTAATCATTCAAAAAGGAGCCAACACCATAATTGAAATTGATGGTGGGGTTACGAATAAAAATGCAAGAGCATTAGTAGAGGCCGGAGCCGATGTTTTAGTTGCAGGAAGCTTCGTTTTCAAAGCTGAAAACCCAACAGCTACTATCGAAGATTTGAAACAAATCACTACTATCTAAAAACATAAAAGAGGCTATATCATTTTAAAAGATAGAGCCTCTTTCTTTTTTAATACTGATCAATTAAATATTGAATTAAATCGGTTGTAGTAATTATACCGACAAGCAAATCTCCTTCGCAAACTGGCAAGGCATGAAAATCATTATGAGTCAAAATCTCAGCAGCCGCCTTTATGCTTGTATCTGGCGAAACCGTGGTTACTTTTTTAACCATAACTTGCTCTACAGAAAACATATTATACACTGTAGTATCAATCACTTCTTCATCGTCATCTATTGCATCTGCAAACGAAATACGCAACAAATCAGTATAGCTCAAAATACCTAAAATCTTATTTCCATTAACAACTGGAATATGTCTAATTTTATGATGTTTAAACAAACTTTCAGCTTTGGTCAAATCGTCATTTAAATGCAATTTCACCAAATGTTTGGACATTATTTTTGAAACGGGGACATTACTTTTCATAACCCTAACTTTTAAATATACCCAAATTTAAAGCAAAAAAAAAGCAAGAAACCTGATGATTATCAGTTAGAAAAACAATTATTAGTGTTATTTTATAACAACTTGTTAATTTCGATTTTTTTAGATATTAGGTAAAATAGTTCTCGTTAAAATTAATCATTCGCTTCACATGAGCATACAATTGAGGATGTATCGTCTTAAAGTCATTCGGCTTTCAAAAAAATGTTCTAACAAAACCGAAATAAATTCAAATTGATTTTCATAAGCATATAAACGAAAATAAGCTTTATCGTTAATTTGCTGAATCAATTCAGGAGAAGTATAAATTGCTACTATTTCTGCATATTCATCCTGAAAAATTGCAGCATTTACATCTCTACTTTTCAAACAATGAAAATGCATAACATGGGTAAATTCATGTAACCCCAAATTAATATTATCTATAGCTATTCCATGACCAGACAAAAAATCTTCCCAAGAAAAAACAACAGTCTTCATCCTTGGATTAAATTCTCCCTTTTGATACAGCTCGTTCAGAGTTGAATAATACACCGTTGGATAAATCAAAATTTTTTGAAACAAGTCGCTTAAATAGTTCCTCATGCCAAAAGTCAACATAACATAAGTCCCTGAGATAAGCACAAGTATTTCGTCCGTAATCTCAATTTCATGGCCTATAAATTCATATTTATCGATAAACTTATTTATCCTGTGTTCAAAATAACGCTTCTTACTAGGAGACAATTTATTGTAAAAGGGAAAGTTTTGCGTCAAAATATTTCTCTGCTCATCAGAAATACGAATTGGAAACAAATGCCAGTGAACCACTATAGACTTGTTATAGAAAAACACGTAAATCGGCTCAATTATATTGAAGAAAATAAACCCCAATCCTAATAATACCAATAAAAATTGCAATAAAAATAACTCCATTTATACAATACTTATAGTGATTATCACATAAAAAAAGGACGAGAAACACAACATTCCTCATCCTTTCACGTGACCACGGCAGGGTTCGAACCTGCAACCCTCAGAGTCGAAATCTGATATTCTATCCAGTTGAACTACGCAGTCAATATCTAGAAATTTTAAAATTCCAAACTCCAAGAAAAATGGAATTTGGAATCAAAAAATTAAGATAATAATTTTTTAACTATGGTTGAAATCGTCTTACCATCAGCTTTTCCAGCTAACTCAGCAGATGCCAATCCCATTACTTTTCCCATAGCTGCCATTCCAGAAGCATCATTATCCGCAATAATTTTTGCTACTACTGCTTCTACTTCTTCTTCACTCAATTGAGCTGGTAAAAACTTCTCAATAACAGCTGCCTGCAACAACTCTGGTTCAGCCAAATCAGCTCTTCCTTGTTGTGTGTAAATAGCTGCACTATCTTTTCTTTGTTTCACCAAACGCTGTAATAATTTGATTTCTTCTTCTTCAGCAATTTCTTCTTTTGCTCCACTTTCTGTCTGCGCTAAAAGAATAGCCGATTTTACTGCTCTTAAGGCCTCAAGAGCCAAAGTATCTTTTGCTTTCATGGCGTTTTTTATTTCGTCCATGATACGTACTGATAAACTCATTATATAGTTTGTTTAATTTATTTTTCTTTTTAAATAATACCACTTGCTTGCTTTTTATTTCAAATCCACAAGCAATAAAAGCAATGCAAATTTAGAATATTTAACTGGTATTAACAACTCCTCAAAAGTTTCTAAAATTGAATAAATAATCAAAAAAAAAGCCTGAAATAGGTTTCAGGCTATTCTTTCTTTTATTTCAAAACTAATCTACATTGTCATGCAAATAAGAATTATTAGAACGAAATTGCAAATCATTATTGCTATCTGTACTTACTGAAATCCTTGAATTCTGATGTCCAGCTTGTGCATTAGTCAAATCTACTCCAAGACGTTTGTATGCAGGCTCGCGCTCTAATTCGTCAATTCTAGTCACATTATTATGAAACTTGTAGTTGAATTCTTTTAGTTTTTTTCTTCTCTCCTCTGCTCTAAAACGAAGGGTTTCTTCGATGGTCATGTCCATTGGCGACACAGACTCAGGAACCACTTCATTAGTTTCAATAGGAGCCACTTGTTTCATGGTTATATTCAACTCTGCCGGAATTTCCTCTTGCTTCGTTTGTGGTTTAGATTGTATAAAATCATTCTCCACTTCCATATACTCTTCTAAAGAATATTTAATAATTCCATTATCTGTTAACTCTGTTACAGGTACGAACTGAATTGGTTGAACTACATTGATATCATGCGCCTCATTTGACAATTCATAAACCACCTTTTCTTCTGAAACTGGTGCTGTTGGAGCTACAAAACTTGGCTTAGGAGTTACAGGCAAATCAAAAGAGAAAGCTGTTTGTTTTTGCTCCTCAATGATATTAGCTTGTGGAATTTGAACTTCTTCTTTTGAAGGTAATGAAATGTTAAAATCAAAATCTTCGATTGGAGAAACGATTTCAAAAGTCACGTCTAGATTTTTGATAAATTCAGACATTACAATCAGTTCATCGTTGTTCATTACAGGTTTTTTCACTTCCAAAACAACAGGCGCTTCTTCTTCAATTTCCTCTTCTAGTTCAAACACTACTCGTTCAGCAGTAACATCTGAAGGAGATTCATTCAAATTAAAAGTTGTCACAGGTGTATTAATCAAATTGTGAACACTTCTTTGTTCTTCTTCTAGGGTATGAATGATTTTCTTTGGCTCTGTATTTACAATTTCATTTTGCTGCTCTACGTCGAAACCAGTTGCAATAATTGTTACCGAAATAGCATCACCTAAAGATTCATCTTCGCCGACTCCCATAATGATATTAGCATTATTACCTGCTTCATTTTGGATATGGTCATTAATTTCACCTATCTCATCAATAGTTATTTCGTTAGTTCCAGAAACGATAAGCAACAATACGTTTTTGGCACCTGTAATTTTATTATCGTTCAAAAGAGGAGAATCCAAAGCAGCAATAATTGCCTCTTTAGCTCTATTTTCACCAACTGCCGTTGCAGAACCCATAATAGCTGTTCCACTATTATACAATACTGTTTTAGCATCTCTTAAGTCGATATTTTGAGTATAGTGATGCGTAATTACTTCAGCAATTCCTCTAGAAGCGGTTGCCAAAACTTCATCGGCTTTAGAAAAACCAGCTTTGAAACCTAAATTACCATATACTTCTCTTAATTTATTATTATTGATAACAATTAAAGAATCTACTTGCTTACGTAATTTTTCAATACCAATAATAGCTTGTTCTTGACGAACTTTTCCTTCAAACAAGAAAGGTAAAGTAACGATACCAACCGTTAAAATATCTCTTTCTTTGGCTAATTGAGCAATCACTGGTGCAGCACCTGTTCCTGTTCCACCACCCATTCCTGCAGTAATGAAAACCATTTTGGTATTACTGTCCAACATTTTTTCAATCTCACCGATACTTTCTATCGCGGATTGATGGCCAACATCAGGATTAGCACCTGCGCCAAGTCCTTCGGTTAAGTTTACTCCCAATTGAATTTTGTTGGGTACTGAACTATTTTGTAAAGCTTGTGAATCAGTGTTACAAACTATAAAGTCAACACCATTAATTCCTTGCTTAAACATGTGGTTTATAGCATTACTACCTCCACCACCTACTCCAATAACTTTAATAACATTTGATTGGTTTTTTGGTAAATCAAATGAAATGCTTCCAAATTCTGAGTTGCTTGTCATCTTATTGGGTTTTTGAAATTCTTATTTATATTATTTGCTCTTTCGGTTGGGACAAAAAGGGCTTTTATTATCTTGTTTATTCTGCGTTATCTAAAAATTCTTTGATCTTATCTACATATTTATCTAAAAAAGATCGTCTTATTTTAGTTTCTGTTGACTCTGCACTTGGCACATGTCTTTCTTCTTTCACCTCTAAATCTACGACCACAGGTTTTTCGATTTCAGGTAGTGGTACTGTTTCGACCACACGTTCTCTATAATAAGGTGTTCTTTCTAGAACAGGACTTTTGTCAATTTTGACAGCGCTTTGAGTTTTTTTCTCGATACTATTCATTACTAATCCTACAGCAGTAGCATATAATGGACTTGAAATTTCCTCATCCGAATTACCTGCTAAATGCTCATTTGGATAACCAATTCTGGTATCTATTCCGGTAATGTATTCAACTAATTGCTTGATATGTTTTAATTGAGCACCACCACCTGTTAATACAATTCCCGCTATCAATTTCTTACGTGGGTCTTCGTGACCATATAATTTGATTTCTGCAAAAACTTGTTCAATAATTTCCACAACTCTTGCGTGGATAATTTTAGATAAATTTTTCAAAGAAATCTCTTTAGGCTCTCTACCTCTGATTCCTGGAATAGAAACAATTTCATTGTCCTTGTTTTCCCCTGGCCAAGCAGAACCAAATTTTACTTTCAACAATTCCGCTTGTTTTTCAACAATAGAACATCCTTCTTTGATGTCATCAGTGATAACATTACCTCCAAATGGGATTACAGCTGTATGTCTAATAATTCCATCTTTAAAAATTGCCAAATCTGTAGTTCCACCACCTATGTCAATCAAAGCGACTCCAGCTTCTTTTTCTTCTTGACTCAATACCGCATCAGATGAAGCTAAAGGTTCTAGAGTCAAACCAGACAACTCAATTCCTGAACTTTGAATACACCTTCCCACATTTCGAATAGATGAAGCTTGCCCCACTACAATATGAAAACTACTTTCCAATCTTCCTCCATACATTCCAACAGGTTCTTTGATATCAGATTGACCATCAATTTTAAACTCTTGTGGAAGAACATGTATAATCTCTTCTCCTGGTAACATGGCTAATTTATGAACTTGACTAATCAATAAATCAATATCACAATCACCAATTACTTCTTCTGGATTATTTCGACTGATATAATCACTATGTTGAATGCTTCGAATGTGTTGGCCGGCTATACCAACTACCACATCCTTAATTTTATATCCTGAATTATTCTCTGCTTCAAAAATAGCTTGTTGAATAGATTGGATGGTTTGAGTAATGTTGTTTACAACACCCCTAGCCACACCTAAACTTTTGGATTTTCCAACACCCAAAATTTCTAATTTCCCGTATTCATTTTTTTTGCCAATCATGGCAACTATCTTGGTTGTTCCAATATCTAGACCTACCGCAATATTCTCTTTTTCCATTTTCTATTATTTAGTACACACTACTTGTTCCGCAAATCGAAGATCAATCTTTTTGTATTTTGTGATTGAACTATCTAAAACTACTTTTTGAAAAAACGCTTTATAATTCTTGAATTTCTGTTCTACATTTATCAACTGACCAAAATCAATTTTAAAATTGTAGTTTCTATTCAGCAGTAAAACGCTACCATTTGGCATAACTTGCATTCCAATGATGTTTTTTTTCAAAAAAACATCGTCGTAAATCACACGAAATAGCTTGGCAAATTTTTCCTTATTTTTATAGTTTATTTCCCCCGAAACAAGAAGAACTCGCGCTGAATAATTGCTTGACAAAGGCATTTTATTTCCTTTATAATCAATATAAAAAGACACACCGCCATCACTAATTCTTGCAATTGGTGTCTTTTGTTTTACTACAGCTTTTAGAACACCATCAACACTCACAGACACTTCCGACTTATCAATCATGGGGTGTGAATCGATGGTTTTCTCGAGTTTATTCAAATCTAAGGCATCTCTACCAATAGTTTTGGGGTCGGTTCTATTTTCTATTAACAATTTATTAACCGCTTTTTGTTTAACAAAAAGCTGATTTTCTCCAACAAAAACAACTTCAGCTTTTGTAATTTTTCGATTCAAATTTCTTTTTCCTGTAAAAGAATATAAAAAAATCACAATGCCAAACATTAAAAATAAACGAATGGATGTCCAATTAAACCGTTTCATTTAGTGCTTGTTTTATTGATGGGACCATTTCTCCTAAATCTCCAGCTCCAATAGTGACAATAACTTTGGCGTCAGAAGATTGAATTGAAGCTATTAATTCTTCTTTCGAAACTAATTTTTTATTAGCATTCGTCATTTTATCCATCAACCATTGAGAGGTAATTCCTTCCATTGGTAATTCACGAGCGGGATAAATATCCAACAACAAAACGTCGTCAAAATTAGACAAACTTGCTGCAAAATCATCGGCAAAATCTTTGGTTCTACTGAATAAATGTGGTTGAAAAACCGCTAAGACTTTTTGTTTGGGATACAATTCTCTAACTGCTTGATGTACTGCATTAATTTCCGTTGGATGATGTGCATAATCATCAATATACACCAAATCCGATCGCTTTATTTGATAAGAAAAACGCCTTCTGATTCCTCTAAATGTCGATAAAGCACTAGCAATAGCTTCAGTTGGGGTGCCGTAAGTTTTAGCCATTGCCAATGCCATCAACGCATTCATTAAATTATGCCTTCCTGGTAAACCAAAACGCAAATTAGTAATTGTTTCTGTAGGAGTTTGTACATCAAACACATAACTTGCCTCTTCCACTCTTACATTATACGCTTTGAATTGTGCGTCTTGATCAATAGCACAAACCAATCCTTCTAATGGAAGTCCATGAGCTACAAACAACTTGTTTTTATCTTCAACTTTTTCAGCAAATTCGACAAACGATGCCTCAATAGCCTCACTGGTTCCATAAATATCTAAATGGTCTGCATCCATTGAAGTCACACAAGCAATATTAGGATGCAAATGCAAAAAAGATCTATCAAATTCATCAGCCTCGACTACAGTAACTGTTTTGCCCATGCCGATTAAATTAGAATTATAATTCTCGACAATTCCTCCAATAAATGCTGTAACATCGGCTCCGCTTTCAAACAAGATATGCCCTAAAATACTAGAGGTAGTTGTTTTCCCGTGTGTTCCCGCTACAGCAAAACTAAAAGTGTCTTTTGTAATAATTCCTAATACCTCTGCTCGTTTTTTTACTTCATAGTTTTGAGCTAAGAAATAATTCCATTCCAAATGCGATTTTGGAACGGCTGGCGTAATAATTACCAACGTATTCTCTGGTTTAAAGCTTGAAGGTATAAGGTCTACATTATCTTCAAAATGAATATCAATTCCACTTTCGATAAGTTCGTTTGTCAACATCGACGGTGTTTTATCATAACCGCAAACTTGTTTTCCAATATTTTTGAAATATCGAGCCAAAGCACTCATTCCGATGCCTCCGATACCAACAAAATAGACGTTATGTATTTGATTTAAGTTCATTTTTCGATTTTAAAAATTAACAAAATAGTATTCTATTTTTTCAATAACTTTTCAATTTCATCAACGATTTGGACCGTTGCTTGAGGCAAGGCTAATTTTTTTAAATTATCCCCCAAGAGTTGTTGTTTGCCTTCATCTTTCAACAAAGCCTCTACCACTAAACCAAATTCATCTTCTAGAGCTGATTCTTTAATCATTATGGCTCCTTTTTTATCAACAATGGCTTGTGCATTTTTGGTTTGATGGTCTTCTGCCACATTGGGTGATGGAATAAAAATGACTGGTTTCCCAACAATACACAACTCTGACACTGAGGAAGCGCCTGCTCTAGAAATAACAACATCTGCAGCGGCATAAACTAAATCCATACGTTCGATAAAAGCTACTACTTGTACTTGGGTAGTATTGTATTTGGAATAATCATCTAAATATAATTTCCCGCATTGCCAAATAATTTGCACCTGCTGTGCCAAAAGGTGATCCAATTCTTTCTCTATCAACTGATTGATACGTCTTGCCCCTAAACTCCCTCCTAAAACCAATATTGTTTTCTTATTTGGATTTAGCCTAAAATAAGTAATTGCTTCGTCTCGTTTTGAAGATACATCAATCAAATCTTGACGAACAGGATTACCCGTTAAAATCATTTTCTCTTTTGGAAAAAAACGCTCTAAATTTTCATAGGCCACACAAATTGTTGAGGCTTTTTTACTTAACAATTTATTAGTTATTCCAGGATAGGAATTTTGTTCCTGAATTAAAGTAGGTATGTTCAAACTATTGGCTACATTCAATAGTGGACCACTTGCAAATCCACCTGTACCAATAACTACGTCAGGCTTGAAGCTTTTAAGTATTTTTCTTGACTCCCACAAACTGCTTAACAATTTCAATGGAAATAATGCATTTTGAAGCGTCAATTTTCTTTGCAATCCTGCTATCCAAAGTCCTTTTATAGCATAACCAGCTTGAGGCACTTTTTGCATTTCCATTTTGTCTTTGGCACCTACAAAAAGAAACTCTGCTTCAGGAAATCGCTTCTTTAGCTCATTTGCAATAGCAATTGCTGGATAGATATGACCACCAGTTCCGCCACCACTCAATATGAATCTTAATTTTGACATCTTAAAAATTTTAGAACAAATAAACAATTTACTACTATCAGATACTATCGATTAAGTACAGCATTCATTGGGTTCGCATGATCTTCTATAGAATATTCTTCTTCCATTTCTTGAGCATCAGATTCGAGTTGTGCATCAATCAATTTTTGCAAAACTTCTTCTCGAATTTGTTTTTCTTTCAATTCTTGAGCAATTTCCTCTTCTTTTTTAGTCACACTCAAAATAACACCAAGAGAAAAACAGGTCATCCAAATGGAGCTCCCTCCACTACTAATTAATGGCAATGTTTGACCTGTAACTGGTAATAGCTCTACTGCTACTGCCATATTAATCATAGCCTGAAAAATCATTGGAAATCCTAGAGCAATCACGATTAATTTTCCAAACAAAGTGTTGGCTTTATGGGATGCGATTACAAAACGAAACATCAATAATAAATATAATCCCAATACAGACAAACCACCAATCAATCCCCACTCTTCAACTATAATGGCAAAGATAAAATCAGAGGAGGATTGAGGTAGAAAATTTTTCTGAACACTTTTGCCTGGACCTAAACCATAAAGTCCACCTGAGGCAATAGCTGTTTTAGCTTTTTCGATTTGATAATTATCTTCGTCTGCTTTATCCGAGGTAAATCGTTCAATACGGCTTTCCCAAGTTCCAACTCTACTAAAAAATCTAGAATCTGGAAATGCTTTTGCAATTAACACAAAGAACATAAGCATTACTATTCCGGAGCCAACTATGAAACCAATGTATTTTATTGGATATCTACCTATAAAAACCAACATCAATACCATCGAAAAAATCAAAGCGGTAGTAGAAAAGTTTGAAGGTAAAATAAAGATTAAGGTTATAAAAACAGGCAACCATAATTCGAGCAAAGACGATTTAAAATCTATTGGTGCTTCTCTTTTTTTGGACAAATAACGAGCAACAAACACAAATAACACAATAGCCGCCATTGTTGAAGGCTGAAAGGTAATTTTGATAAAAGGAATCTGAATCCATCTACTCGCATTCGCCCCCGCTATAACAGTACCTTTGACTAATGCATAAGCCAGCATCACCCAAACAACTGGTAAAGCCGCTTTTGAGATTGCTCTAAAATACAGATAAGGAACTTTGTGAACCCAGTAGATAATTAAAAACCCAATACCAATATGAGCAAGATGTTTCAGCAAATACCCTAATGTATTGCCTTTACCTAAACCAATATAAGCTAGATTACTACTCGCACTAAAAACAGGCATAAACGAAAACAAAGCCAATAAGGCCACGAATGACCATATTACCCTATCTCCTTTTAACTTGTTTACTAGTTCCTTCATTGTTTTTTATATTTTTAGCTGATTTAAATTAATTTATAGATTGTAAACTGCTTGTTTAAATTGACGACCACGGTCTTCATAGTTTTCGAATAAATCGAAACTAGCACAAGCTGGGGATAATAAAACAGCATCCCCTTTCTCTGTGTAACGTTGTGCCATTCTTACAGCATCATTCATAGTGTTAACCTCAATCAAATCGTCTACAACATTACCAAAGGCAGCAATAATTTTAGAATTATCAATTCCCAAACAAATAATTGCTTTTACTTTTTCACGTACCAAAGACATTAATTCATTATAATCATTTCCTTTATCAACACCTCCAACAATCCATACTGTTGGTACATTCATACTATCCAAAGCAAAATAGGTTGCATTTACATTAGTTGCTTTTGAATCATTGATGTATTGTACATTTTGAATTTTTAGAACTTTCTCTAACCGATGTTCTACACCTTGAAAATTGGATAAACTTTCACGAATTGTAGCATTTCGAATTTGCATCAATTTTGCTACAGATGTTGCTGCCATTGCGTTTTTCATATTGTGTTTTCCTTCTAATGCAATGTATTCGGTCTCCATTGAAAATTCTTCTTGATTCATTTTAACTTCCATATTGTTGTCTTTTAAAAATGCTCCTAAATCCAGTGTTTGAGAAATAGAAAAAGGTATTAATTGTGCTTTTGTTGTATTGTTTTTTAACCATTCTTGAGTTGCTTCGTCGTCTGCATCATAAATCAAATAATCTGATGCTGTTTGATTCATGGTAATTCGAAACTTCGAAGCAATATAATTTTCATATTTATATTCGTATCGATCTAAATGATCCGGACTAATATTGGTGAGAATAGCAATATGAGGTTTGTAATTGATTATGCCATCTAATTGAAAACTGCTTAATTCTAAAACGTACACATCATAATCCTGCTCTGCCACTTGCCATGCAAAACTCTTTCCAATATTACCACCTAAAGCCACATTTAAACCCGCTGTTTTTAGTAGATGATAAGTAAGCATAGTGGTAGTTGTTTTCCCATTACTCCCAGTAATACCAATAGTTATTGCATTAGTGAAAGGTGCGGTAAATTCGATTTCCGAAATAACCGAAATTCCTTTCTCGATTAATTTCTTTACTATGGGCGCTTTGTCAGGAATACCAGGGCTTTTCATAACCACAGAAGCATTTAGAATCAACTCCTCAGTATGTTGTTCCTCTTCCCAAGGAATTCCATATTTCGTAAGAACGTCCTTATAATTTTGCTTTATTTTACCAAAATCAGAAACAAATACTTCATAACCTTGCTTTTGTCCTAAAATAGCGGTTCCTACTCCACTTTCGCCTCCACCTAAAACAACTAATCTCATCTTATCTTAATTTTAGGGTTACGATAGATAAAATTGCCAACATGATAGCTACAATCCAAAAACGAGTAACAATCTTACTCTCATGATAGCCTTTCTTTTGATAATGATGATGTAAAGGTGACATCAAGAAAATTCGTCGCCCTTCACCAAATCGTTTTTTGGTATACTTAAAATAACTGACTTGTAATACCACCGAAAAGTTTTCGACTAAGAAAATCCCACACAATAACGGAATCAATAATTCTTTTCGTACAGCAATAGCCAAAACCGCAATGATTCCGCCAATGGTTAAACTTCCTGTATCACCCATGAAAACAGATGCTGGATAAGAATTATACCAAAGAAAACCAATAAGTGCTCCTACAAAAGAGAAAATAAAAACTGTCATTTCTCCAGAATGCGGGATATACATAATATTGAGATAATTTGAAAAAATAATATTCCCAGATACGAATGTAAAAATGCCGAGAGCAAAAACAGACACTGCCGATGTTCCTGCTGCTAAGCCATCAATTCCATCTGTTAAATTGGCACCATTTGAAACAGCTGTAATAATAAAAATCACAACTGGAATAAAAATTAACCAAGCCCATTTTTCGTAACCTTCACCTGTCCATGCTAATAACTCAGCATAATCAAACTCATTATTTTTGAAAAAAGGAATGGTAGTAGCCGTAGATTTTTCCTCAATTGGAGCGGGAAGAATAACGGTTTGTGTAGATGATTTAAAAACATCTATTTTGCCAGTATCCGTTCTAACCGTTACTGCTGGACTAAAATAAAGAACTGACCCCACAATTAAGCCCAAACCTACTTGACCAAATACTTTAAAAATACCTTTTAAACCTTGTTTGTCTTTTTTGAAAATCTTGATATAATCGTCTACAAAACCAATGGTTCCCATCCATAAAGTGGTGACGATTAACAAAACGATATAAATATTTTGAAGCCTTGCAAACAAAAACACTGGTACCAAAGTGGCAAAAATAATGATAAGACCACCCATCGTAGGTGTACCCGCTTTTTCATTTTGACCAGCTAGTCCAAGTTCACGAACCGTTTCTCCCACTTGTTGCCTTCTTAAGAAACCAATGATTCGTTTACCATAAATAGTAGAAAGCAACAAAGACAACATGAATGCCAATGCTGATCTAAAGGTGATATACTGAAAAACTCCCGTTCCAGGAATATCCATTGTTTTGTTTAAATATTCAAATAAGTAGTACAGCATATTTTCTGTTTTAAAAATTTAAATTCAAATTTTAATCTCAGTTAAAAAAAATTGAAGAATAAAATTTAATCTTAGTTATTTCTCTAATTGTTCTAATGTTTCTTTTACAATTTTCATATCATCAAAATCATGACGAACTCCTTTGATTTCTTGATAGGTTTCGTGTCCTTTTCCAGCAATGAGAATAATATCATTGGGTTGTGCCAATTGACAAGCGGTTTTAATAGCTTGTTTTCGATCTGTGATAACTAAAACTTTTTTGAAGTTTTGTGGCGCCACTCCAGTTTCCATTTCGGCTATAATTGTTTCTGGCTCTTCATCTCTTGGGTTATCCGAAGTGAGTATGGCTTTGTCACTTTTCTCAGAAGCAATTCCCCCCATGATAGGACGTTTGGCTTTGTCTCTATTTCCACCACAACCTACCACAGTAATCAATTGTTCATTTTGAGTGCGAACATCGCTGATGGTGTTCAAAACATTCTCTAATGCATCTGGCGTATGAGCATAATCAACAATAGCCGTTATATTTTGAGATGAAACTATAAATTGAAACCTACCAGAAACACTTTCTAATTCAGACAACAACCGAAGTACTTCAAGACTTTCTAGACCTAATTCAACTGCTGTTCCGTAAATAGCTAATAAATTATAAGCATTAAATGTACCTATTAACTTCACCCAAACTTCATTATCATTGATTTTTAGCAATAAGCCCGATAATTGATTTTCAAGAATCAAAGCTTTGTAATCTGCATACGTTTTAAGAGCATAAGTACGTTTGATTGCTTGAGTATTTTGCAACATCACAGTCCCATTTTTATCATCTGCATTAGACAACGCAAAGGCTGTTTTGGGTAAAAAATCAAAAAATGACTTTTTCACATCACGGTACTCAGCAAAAGTAGGATGGTAGTCCAAATGATCATGAGAAAGATTGGTAAACACACCTCCAACGAAATGTAATCCTTCGGTTCTTTTTTGATGAATTCCATGCGAGCTTACTTCCATAAAGCAGTATTCAACACCTGCAGTATGCATTGCCTCCAAATAATAATTGATAGTTAAAGAATCAGGAGTAGTGTGTGTAGCTTTAAACTCAGTATCATCAACTAAAATTCTAACCGTTGAAATCAATCCTACTTTGAACCCCGCTTTTTTGAACAATTGGTATAATAGAGAGGCAATAGTAGTCTTACCATTGGTTCCGGTTATTCCAACTAATTTTATTTTTTGAGATGGATTATTGTAAAAATTAGCTGCCATGTATGCTAAAGCTGCATTAGTATCTTTTACTCTAACATACGTCACATTTTGATGCAAAACTTCAGGAAAAATATCACATACAATAGCTGTTGCACCTAATCCTATTGCTTTCTCAATATAATCATGCCCGTCAGAAACAGTCCCTCTGATAGCCACAAATACATCATTTGGCTCTATTTTTCTAGAATCAAAATGCAATTGACGAACCGCTTTATCGGTAGCACCATTAAGTGCGTCAATAGCTACTTTATAGAGTATGTCTTTTAGTGTTTTCATGATAATTCTAATACTATTGTTGCATTTTTTGCTATACTTTGTCCCGCTTGAAGTGATTGCTTTTTAACTTTTCCAATTCCAATAGCTTTCACTTTTAATCCTAAATTTTCTAATAAAGCAACAGCATCCATACCAGCCATTCCTCGAACATTAGGAATTGATTTTAATTTTTTTTGCGCTCTGACATAATAAGAATTATAGTCATTCTCTTGTTTTTGAATTTTTCGATTCAAATTTTTAATCTCATTGGTTGTTGGCGAATCAGTAAATATTTTTTGTGCAATACGCTTAAAAACTGGTCCAGCAACATCGGCTCCGTAATAATTATTATTGGTTGTATTGGGTTTGTGCACCACTACAATACAAGAATATTTTGGATGATCTGCAGGAAAGTAACCTACAAAAGAAGAAGCATAATACTTCTCCGCTCCGCCAGATTTTGCATAATTAACTTGAGCCGTACCCGTTTTTCCTGCCATAGAAAAATCTTTGGAATACAACTTAGATCCGGTTCCTCTTTTAACCACATTTTCCAGAACTGCTTTAAGTTTTTTAATAGTTTCTTGTGAGCAAATTCTAGGATTCAATACCACTTTATCGTATTTTTTAATGGTTTTGTTCCATTCTTTAATTTCAGAAACAAACAAAGGTTTTACCATTTCACCATTATTAGCCACAGCATTGTAATACGCTAAGGTTTGCAAAGGAGTTACCGAAACACCATATCCAAAAGCCATCCAAGGCAATGTTACTCTTGACCATTTAGCATCCGTAGGTTGTGGAATATAAGGCTTACCTTCGCCATTAAACCCTAATCCTAATTTTTTATTCAGGCCATACGAATTAATATGATTTACAAACTGTGTTGGGTTAGATTTATAATTATTGTAAACTGCTTGAACCAATACGGTATTAGAAGAAACTTCAAATCCTCTCGCTAATGAAATTTTCCCATAGCCTCCTTTGTGTGAATCACGAACTGTTCGTCCGAAGTATTTTATCTCTCCACCTTTGCTGTCAAAAACGGCACTAGTATCTATAAGTTTATCTTCTAACAAAGCCATTAAATCTACTAACTTAAAGGTAGAGCCTGGCTCATGAGATTCTCTGACAGCATAGTTCAAACGCTCAGAATACATGCCTGTTTTTTCATTTCTACCTAAATTAGAAATCGCTTTTACATAACCTGTTTGCGTTTCCATAACCACTACACATCCATGGTCTGCTTGATATTCTTCTAATTGCTTCAACAAAGCGTGATGTGCAATATCTTGAATAAAAACATCAATAGTAGAAATCACATCATAGCCGTCTTGTGGTTCAACTTGATTAACATCACTAATTGGCTTCCATTGTCCTTTGGCAATTTTTTGTTTGAGAATACGACCATCTTTACCATTCAAATATTTACTATATGCTCCTTCTACTCCAACTGGATTGATGTGTCCATTTACATCTCTTCCTATATAACCAATTGTTCTTTCGGCAATTTTACCTATAGGATGCTCACGAACTGTTTCTTGTTCTACTATAATACCTCCTTTATAAGGCCCGAGTTTGAATAATGGAAAGCTCTTTATGGCCATATATTCGGTATAACTCAAGTCTCGAGCTACTAAAAAGTACCTGCTTTTGTTTACTCTAGCTCTTCGTAAATCTCGCTCAAAAGTATCCGAAGATTTATTCAAAAGTTTACCCAAAGAATCTGATAATTGCTTTACATTTTTCTCGAAATCATCAGTTTTAGGTGCAACCGCATCAAATCGAATTTCATAATTAGGTATTGACGTTGCCAAAAGGCTTCCATCAGCCGAATAAATATTTCCTTTATTGGCTGGAATAACAAAATTCTTAACCGTTCTTTCTTTGGCTAATTTTCTATAATAGTCCCCTTCTACCCATTGAATATTCGTTAGCTTCACAGCTATAGCCGCGGCCATGATGAAGAGAAAAAACGCCACTAGATAAATACGATATGATATGTTTTTATCTTCTACTGCCATAATTTTTCGAATATACTCGGGTCTTCTTCTTTTTTTACCTTAATTTTTACTGGAGGAACTGTTGACGGATAAATTTGTTTCGCTTCCATTTTTCTAGAAACAGTAGACTCCATCTTTAACTTCATCAATTCCGATCTTTTATCTACAAATTCAGAACGAAGTTCTTTTACCTCATTATTTAACTCATTGATTTCAAAAACCTTTTGCTCAAATCGTTGGGTATTTGCAATCATAAGAATAGCAAGCAATATCAAGAAAACGATAAAACGCCAATTCTTGATGGCGTCATCATGAATCAGATATTTTGCTTTCAATATGGCGTAAACTCCTTGTTTCATGACCATTATTTCTTTTCTGCAATACGCAATTTGGCACTTCGTGCTCTATTATTACTTTTTATTTCTTCATCAGATGGAATAACCAATTTTCCGATGGTTTTGAAAGGCACTGAATAATTACCAAAAAAATCACGTTCAGGTTCCCCTTCAAACATGCCATTTTTCACAAATCGTTTTACTAATCTGTCCTCTAGGGAGTGATAAGAGATTACGCTTAATCTACCTTCAGGATTCAAAATCTCTAAAGATTGTTCTAAAAATTCTTTTAAAACATCCATTTCTTGATTCACTTCGATACGAATGGCTTGATAGATTTGAGCCAAAACTTTATTTCGAACTTTTTCAGGTAAATATTTCGCCAAAATCAGTTTCAACTCTTCGGTTGTTTTAATAGGATGCTTTTCTCTAGCTTCAATAATAGTTCTAGACAAAGCAGGAGCATTTTTTAATTCTCCATAATCCCAAAAAACTCTTCTCAAGTTCGCATCATCATATTCATTAACCACACGATAGGCACTCAAATCATTCTTTTGGCTCATTCGCATATCCAATTCTGCATCAAAACGCGTAGAAAAACCTCTTTCTGCTACATCAAATTGATGAGAAGAAACACCTAAATCGGCTAGAATTCCATCTACTCCTTTTATACCATAGAAACGAAGAAAACGCTTGATAAATCTGAAGTTCTCATTAATTAAAGTAAATCGTTCGTCTTGCAAAGCATTCGCTAAGGCATCTTCATCTTGGTCAAAAGCAAACAATTTCCCATCAGGACCAAGCCTTCTTAATATTTCGGCCGAATGTCCTCCGCCACCAAAAGTAACATCTACATACACCCCATCAGGCTTGATATTCAAACCGTCTACCGTTTCTTTTAGCAATACAGGATTATGATACTCCATTGTCATTATTATTAAGGTTACCCATAACTTCTTCTGCTAAATCAGCAAAATCAAGATCCTCCCCACTTATCGATTTCTCATACAACTCTTTATCCCATATCTCTACTATAGTTACAGCAGATGAAAAAACCACATCTTTAGCAATACTTGCAAAGCCTACTAAATCCTTCGGAATCAACATCCTTCCCAAAGCATCAATCTCTACCACTTTAACACCAGCTGTAAAACGACGAATGAAATCATTATTTTTTTTCACAAAACGATTCAAACCATTTACTTTTTGCATCATCACATTCCATTCTGCCATCGGATACAATTCTAAACATGGCTGAAACACCGAGCGCTTCAAAACAAATCCGTCTTGAAGAGAAACAGCCAATTGCTTTTTCAAAGGAGAAGGCAACATCACCCGTCCTTTAGCATCGACTTTACACTCATATGTACCAATAATTGCGTCCACCTATTTTGCATAAGATTGTATAAAGCAAAAATATATAAAATATTACCACAATTTACCACTTTATACCACTTTGTTGATAAGTTTACCCACCTTAAGCCAAAAAGCCTTAATTTATGGACTATCAATGAATTAGCTCTGCATATTTTTTTTGTAAGAAAGTTAATAGCGATAAAAAAAACACCAAATAATTCTTATAAAAAAAGAAAAAGGTACAAAGCAAAAAAATCAAATTTTAAACATTGAAAAACACTCGTTATTAGACAAGTAAACAAATGAAAAAGAATAAAATCAGTAAAAAGAGACCCCAACAATTTATTTTAATTTAATAAACCCTATATTTGTCGAAATTGAAATTGAGTTACAAATTACATGGAAAAATACTATAAAATAGATGGCAAGTATAGCTATTATGAAGCTGGGAAAGGAACTCCAATCGTAATCCTTCACGGGCTTATGGGAGGATTAAGTAACTTTGATGCTGTAGCAAGTTATTTTTCTGAAAGAGGATATAAAATTATTATTCCCGATTTACCTATCTATACACAAAACATTTTAAAGACTAACGTTAAAAGCTTTGCAGTTTACGTCAAAAATTTTATTACTTACAAAGGTTTAGATCGTGTGATTCTTTTAGGAAACTCCTTAGGAGGACATATCGCTTTGTACCACACCAAAATGTATCCTGAAAAAGTAGCTGGACTTGTGATTACAGGCAGCTCAGGACTTTATGAAAGTGCCATGGGAGATAGTTATCCAAAAAGAGGAGACTACGAATACATCAAGAAAAAAGCACAAGATGTTTTTTATGACCCAGAAATTGCTACACCAGAATTAATAGACGAAGTATTTGCTACTGTAAATGACCGAATCAAATTAATCAAAACCTTAACAATAGCCAAAAGCGCCATACGTCACAATATGGCCAAAGATTTACCAAAAATGCATGTGCAAACTTGTATTATTTGGGGGAAAAATGATAAAGTAACCCCTCCTGAAGTTGCAGAAGAATTCCATAAACTAATGCCAAACTCAAGTTTGTATTGGATCGACAAATGCGGTCATGCAGCTATGATGGAGCATCCAGAGGAGTTTAATCGAATTTTAGAAGATTGGTTAACTCATACACATTTAGCAGCACATTAATCAAGTACGCGTAGAACAATAAAAAATGAAAATCACATCCGCTGAGTTTGTTATTAGTAATTCTGATGTTAGCAAATGTCCAAAAGATTTCTTGCCAGAATATGCTTTTATTGGCCGATCAAACGTGGGAAAATCCTCGCTGATTAACATGCTGACTAATCATAAAAAATTAGCAAAAACTTCGGCAAGACCCGGAAAAACACAGCTTATCAATCATTTTTTAATCAATAACAATTGGTTCTTAGTCGATTTACCTGGTTATGGCTATGCTAAAGTATCAAAGAAAACAAAATCTATATTTCAAGAATTCATTACAGATTATTTTGAATTAAGAGAACAATTAGTATGTGCTTTTGTACTTATTGATATTCGCCATGAAGCCCAAACTATAGATATTGAATTCATGTCGTATATGGGAGAAAGCGAAATTCCATTTTGTATTATTTTTACCAAAGCAGACAAAATAAGTCGCGTAAAGATTGATTCTCATATTGCTGCCTACAAGAAAAAAATGCTAGCAAACAACTGGGCCGAAATGCCCCAGTACTTTGTCACTTCTTCCACAGAATCAACTGGCAAAGAAGAATTATTACAATATATTGACGAAGTCAATCAAGAAGTCTTCAAAAACAATAATATGTTTTAAACTATAAAATAAGAATCCCAAATCTCAATTAATAAAAAATGAGATTTGGGATTTTATCTTTTAAAAGTTTACTTTTTCAATTCTAACTTTTCGGCAAAATATTCACAAAAGTCCATCATGGTATCTGCCATTTTTTCGTCATTGGTAGCTCTCTTGAAGGTTTCTGACATTGCTACCAAAGTTTGATGAAAGAAAATCTTCATTTCATCGACTGGCATGTCCTTGGTCCACAAATCAATTCGCATACTTTCTTTGTGTTTACTATCCCAGATAGAGAGCATGATTGCTTTTGCCTCTTCGCCCGTTACTCCACCATCTTCAGCAGTCCAAAGAAGCTTCTCTGGCACTCTATTCTCATCTAATTCAACTTGAAACTTAATTTCTGAGGTATGTGTACTTGCCATTATTTTTTAGGTTTATATTTTGATTGTTCAAAAATTTCTTTTGATTTCTTGGTCAACAATTCATTAACAGAGACATCATTATTTTTCATATAAGATCGTACAATTTGCCATCCTATCCATGCTCCAACTTGACCAGGTGATTCATTATCTATTTCTAAATAAAATTTAGAAAAAGGAGCAGGGCTCAAAAAACGAGGAACTAACTTAGCATCAACGCTGTACAGCATTTCTTTATCAATAAAATAGCGCCAAATATAACCTTCGTTTTCAGAACACCAAGTTATTTGTTCAGGCGTATATCCCATTCTAACTGCATCTGAATATTCAGGAAGCAACAACTCTTTTATGTACAACTCTTTACCCAAGTAAATCATCTGTGATAAAAAAGTCTTATCTGCATCAGGTATCACTTTACTTTGGATAAAACTAGAAGCAATATCAGGAACAATCTGTGACGATTCGAAATTTTGTTTGATGTACTCAGGAAACTGGTAAAACTTGTGATTTTTTCCCAAATATAACTCCAGAGAAACTATAACCAGACTATCTGCATAAATGGTCTTTGTATTATAATCCATTTCAGAAATCAAAGTAATCACTTTCGGAGTCTTAGTCTTTGGAAAATAAAACTTAATGTGTTTAAATAAGGTTTCTATTTCCTGATGCACCGGTTCAAAATCAGCATATTTTTTTTGCACTTCGCTATACAATTCTCTCCACTGAGGATGTTGCATTTTCTCAATCCAAACAGCATCATCTGTACCCAAAGGAAAGAAATAAGGATATTTTTGCTTCAATTGATTCAAATCTTCAGGTTTTGTCTCAAAAAAAGCTTTGTCAAATCGATCTATTTTTATTTCAACTGGAATTTCTTCCACAGCTTTTTCAACTTTATTTTTTTTATCACAAGAAAGAAAAAAGAAACAAGTAAGTAATGGGACTAGATAGATTTTCATGTATATAAAATTATTTTATGCTTTATTTGGAAGGCCTTTAAATCATACAGTTTATGTATGGGAATCATGGCTCTTTCATATTTATTATTTAATTTAGCTTTTCAATGTTTTTGAAACAAAAATCTATTTTGAAAACATTTTGCAAATATACATCCCTGCTTTTTAAAACGTAAACTATTATGATTAAAAAAACGTCTTTGTCTCCAGAAAAAGTAAACACCCAAATAGTAAAATGGCTTACTGATTATGCCAAAAGTGCCAAGTCGAATGGATTCGTTATTGGAATTTCTGGCGGTATTGATTCAGCCGTAACTTCTACACTATGTGCGCAAACAGGCTTAGAGGTGCTTTGTATAACAATGCCAATACATCAAGCTCCTTCTCATGTTAGCCGTGCGGAAGAACATATCAAACAATTAAAAGAACGATTCCCAAATGTAAAAAGTGCCACTTCAGATTTGACTTCAGTTTTTGAGGCGTTCAAAAAAGTAGTTCCTGAGCATGCAGATAGTGCTAAAATGAACTTATCATTAGCCAATACGAGAGCCCGATTACGAATGAGTACATTATATTACTATGCCGGAATTCATGGACTATTAGTTGCGGGTACTGGAAACAAAGTTGAAGATTTTGGAGTTGGTTTTTATACTAAATACGGAGACGGTGGTGTCGATTTGAGTCCAATTGCCGACTTATTGAAATCCGATGTATATGCTCTTGGTCATTTTTTGAAAGTCCCCAACTCCATCTTAGTTGCAGCTCCAACTGATGGATTATTCGGTGACGATAGGTCAGACGAAGATCAATTGGGCGCTAGCTATGACGAATTGGAATGGGCCATGCTTCAAGACGAATTAGGGAAAACGATTTCGGAATTTGAAGGAAGAGAAAAAGAGGTTTTTGCCACTTACAAACGCCTAAATACTGCTAACCAACACAAAATGAACCCAATACCAGTATGCATTATTGATAAAAAGTAAAAAAAAAATTAACACAACTGGTATTTATTGTATATTTTTTACTACATTTATGCTATCATTTTGATAGACAACTCTTAAAAAATAAATACCATGATTAAAGTTTGTTTAGCAGATAACTATCCTGTAACCCATTTTGGAGTTAAATCGTACTTTAAAGACCACGATGAAATCTCTATTGTAGCCAATGTTGGTAATTTTTCGATGGTTCGAGACATCCTCCAAAACAAGGAAATCGATGTATTGGTAATCGACTTAGAACTAGAAGGATTGGCGAGTATTTTTGAAATTAAGGCGATGTTGAAAAACTTCCCTAAAACGAAGATTATTATTTTTAGTAGTCTTTCGGAACAAATTTATGCTCCCAATGCAATTAAAGCAGGAGTTTCTGGCTATGTTCACAAATCCGAGAAACTTGAAACATTAGGTCAATCTATTGTAAAGGTGCATCAAGGCAAAATTATTGTGAACGAAAATGTTCGTAAAAACATGGCTCTTATTGCCAAACAAAGTAAAAGCGAACGTTTGTATCGTAAATTATCTAACCGAGAAATTGAAGTATTACGCTATTTGAGCGATGGTAAGAAAAACCACGAAATAGCCGACATACTTACTCTAAACGAAAAAACAATTAGTACTTACAAATTGCGATTATTGACCAAATTAAATGTAACCAACTTGGTTGATTTAGTTAATAAAGCTAAAACATTAGAAATTGTATAGTTTCTAAACCTCTTAACTGAGAGACACAAGATAAAAAAGGAAGCCAATGGCTTCCTTTTTTTATATATATGTAGAACGAATTCTCCCTATAGCTCCTGTCAAATTAACCTTGAGTTTGTTGTAATCGTTAATCATTACCTTCAACTCTTCAATATCTGCCTCGGGATTTGAAGAGAATTCATTCATCAAATCCAGAATTAGTTTATTGATTAAATATTCACGAATGGATATGATAGTTTCCGAAGTGTGCTGACTTACTGTTTCTGTTTTTCGCTTCACAAAAATGTTTTGCCCTTCCCAATTATGAAGCACAATTTGTTCTTCTTCCATTAAAATATCGGTAACTTCTTGTGCAAAATCAGGATTTAAATTTTTTAGATAATTATCGATTCCATCCGTTTCATTTTGAAGATAATACGAAATCAGATCATTAAAAATCGCCCTAAAAAGCGGATGAGCAAGCTCAACCTCATCTTCTTGTAAGCTCAAATAAATTCTCTGAAAAACTTTGTACTCCTTTTTTTCAACCACGTGAACGATATCACCATCGGGATTCGCTTTTAAAAGTACATCTTCAAAAATTTCGGTTTTATTCCCGTAGAGTAATAAGATTTCTATGATCTTCCTTTCTAAACGATACAGTACATCTACTTTCTCTGCTTGAACTAGATTCTCATTTTTAACAACTTCAAAAGCTTTTTGCTCTTGTTTTTGTTTTTTACCAGTCTCTGCAATGTCTTTTTGGACTAACTGAGCCAAGGTACTCACCAAAACTTGCTCTGAGATGTCCATAATTCTGGAGCATTCTTGCAAATAAATCTCTCGTTGAATACGGTCTGGAATTTTGGAAATACTCGTGACCATATCTCGAATCAAATCGGCTTTTTTGATGGGATCATTCTTAGCCTCATTCATTAAAAGAGAAGCTTTGAACTGAATAAAGTCTTTCGCATTATTCTCCAAATAAGCTACCAAATCATCATAGGAGGTTTTTTTGGCAAAACTGTCTGGATCATCGCCATCAGGAAAAGTACACACTTTTACGTTCATCCCTTCTTCCAAAATCAAATCAATTCCTCGAATAGAAGCTCGAAGTCCCGCTGCATCACCATCAAAAAGTACGGTAATGTTTTTGGTCAACCTATTGATTAATCGAATTTGGTCGGGTGTTAAAGCCGTACCTGAAGAAGCCACCACATTTTCGATTCCGGCTTGATGAAATTGAATTACATCGGTATACCCTTCAACTAGATAACAATTATTTTGTTTGGCAATGGCTTGTTTGGCTTGAAAAATTCCGTACAAGACTTTGCTCTTATGATAAATTTCGCTCTCGGGAGAGTTTAAATATTTTGCCGCTTTTTTATCATTTGTTAGGATACGTCCACCAAAACCTAAGGTTCTACCCGACATACTTTGGATAGGGAACATCACCCTTCCTTTGAATCGATCAAAAGGACGGTCGTCTTTTGGAATGGTTAAACCTGTGCTTTCTAAATACTGCAACTGGTATCCTTTACCCAAAGCTTCTTTGGTAAAAGCGTCCCAAGTTTCGGGGGAATAGCCCAAACCGAATTTTTTTATGGTTTCGTTGGTGAAGCCTCTTTCCTTGAAATACGAATAACCAATCGCCTTGCCTTCTTCGCTATTTAATAGTGTGGAATGAAAATAATTCTTAGCGAATTCAGACACCAAAAACATACTTTCACGAACATCAGTATTGGCTTTTTCGGCATCGGTTTGTTCTGTTTCTTCTATTTCGATATTGTATTTTTTGGCTAAATATCGAATGGCTTCGGGATAGGTAAAATGCTCGTGCTCCATTAAAAAAGCCACAACATTCCCCCCTTTTCCAGAACTAAAATCTTTCCAAATTTGTTTTACTGGCGACACCATAAAGGAAGGTGAACGTTCGTCTGAGAAGGGACTCAACCCTTTAAAATTACTTCCTGCTCGTTTTAATTGTACAAAATCGCCAATAACCTCCTCTACACGAGCGGTTTCGAAAACGGTATCTATGGTTGCTTTTGAAATCAATTTATAAGGGAATAAAGTTGGCAAAGGTCAAAGATACAAAGTTAATTTTGGATTATTAAACTTAGTCTTGCTTTGAATTGGCTCCAGCTTTAGCTCGAGTTATGGGAATTGATTGCATTGCCTTTAGTCAAAAAAAAGCAGCTAATTTTGGATAAAGTCTTTAAAACTATCCAATTTCACCTCTCCAACTATAGTTTGAGGCAAATAACATCCAAAAAAATACCTGAATAGTTACAAAACATTATTTATCATTCACACGTTACTACAAAATTACTTCCAAGGAAAAAACCTTGCTAATCCTTTAGCCCCGACAGAAGGGAAAAACCTCGTGAGCTGGGGTTCAGCTCACGAGGTTTAGGAATGATGGCGGGAACGATGTTGCCTGAAAAAGCCAGATGATTCGCTCCTAATTTTAATTGAAATCGAAACGGATTCCCATTGAAATATTGTTTTGATCTACTGCATTGCTTGTAAACAATGGATTCAAATCATATTTTACATAGAAACTAGTTTCTTTGTACCCGATGTATGAGCTTAGACCATAAATGAAATTACTGGTATTGAAATCGGATTTGTTTTTTACGTAATATTTCTCGCCGTTTTCACGGAATTCTAATTTTTGTTTGGATTTTAAATTGATTCCTGCATAGCCTCCTACTCCAAATCGTAGGGATTTGTGTGTTCTAAATTGACGCTTGTCGTCGTTCATTGTACTGCCAGAAAAATCAAATTCTAAATGCATAGGAACTACCAAATAGACGTTTCTAAAACGGGATTCTTTCAAGTCTTTGGAATACACTTCCAAGTTAGTTTGGTCTCCGTTAACCACAAAAGTACGGTTATTGGTTGGACGTAAATTATTATACATAACAGACATACCGTATTTGAAATGCAATAAGTTATTCTCTTTTAGGATTCTGGTGTTGTAGGTAGTTCCCCACTCATAAAAATGTGAACCCATGAATTTAAAATCTTTGTCTTGTAATTTGCCATCAACCATAAGGTTGTTCAAACCGGTAGCAAAAACGAATTGACTTGTGGTTCTTTTTTCACCGAATTTCTTTTCTTTCTTTTTCATTCTATTATCAAAATCATCTTTCCAACTAATGACTATCGTACGAGAAGAATCGCTTTCTTTGATTTTTCCGTCTACTTTTAGCTGTACCAATTCGTTCAATTGTTCTTGTTCTTTGGCTACTCGGGCTTCTATATTGATAGCTCTGGCTTCTGCGAGTACTTTCTTTTTCTCGTCGGCTTGTTCTTTGGTGATTTTACCGGCTTGGAGCTGAAGATTTACGGCCTCAATTTCCTCTTTTAGTGCTGCTTTTTCCTCTTTGGTAATTTTTTCAATTCGCGTGGCGATTTCTTTAGCGCGTTTCTCGAAGGATTCTTGCCCAATCATTTTACTGGCTAAAAGACAAAATAGGGCGGCTAGATAAATGGTAAAATTTCTCATGATTACTAGTTTTTAAAAAATTTGATTGATGATTGATTGTTTTTATTCTTGATTGTTTCTGTTGGCCAAAGCCACTTTTACGGTTTGATAATTTTTATTCACTTTGGCAATTACTTTTTCTCTAAAAGAGAGTTCTAATTCTCCGTCTACTTGCGATAATAAAGCAGAAGGATCGACTTGAATTTTTTGCTTTTTTTGGATTACTGTGGGTACTACTTGAACACTTTCATCTATTGCGACAATTGCTTGATGCGTTGTATTATTCTCGGTGATAGTAGTAATTTGATTGTTGATGGTTGTGATTGGATTGTTGATTGAAAGCTCCTGTTGATTTGTTTTTGTAGTTTTTATTGGATTATTGGTAACCTTAGAGACATTCGTTTCTACAGCGGATTTAGGCTGAACACTTATTTCGTTTACTGTTTTAATAGAAGGTTGTGTCGTAACCGAATCTTTATCCTCAGCAGAAGTCACCACGGTTTCTTGAGATGGCACTATCGTACTATTTTCTTTAGATTGATTAAAAAAAAGCGTTCCTACCAATAAAAATCCCATAAAACTTGCTGCCACATACCACCAATTGATTTTTTTCTTTGGTTTTTCTTGGATAGACAACATCGCGTCTAATCGGTCCCAAGCTTGAGCTGAGGGAGCAATTTCTCGATTGGAAAGCTTCTCTTTGGCTTGTTGTTCAAAATTATTTCGTTCCATTTTGCTTATTTTTTAAGCAGTTGATCTGCTGTTGTAACATTTTTCTAGCGTGCGACAATTGTGATTTTGAAGTACCTTCTGAAATACCAAGCAATTGAGCAATTTCCTGATGTTTGTATCCTTCTATCGCATATAAATTAAACACCATTTTATAGCCTTCTGGAAGTGTATCAATTAAGGTTTGAATTTCTTCTACGGAGAATTGATGTCCTATGGCATCAAAACTTTCTTCTACAAAAAACTCGTCTTCGGTGTATTTCATTTTTTTATTAACTCTCAAAAAAGAAATACATTCATTGACCATAATTCTGCGGATCCAACCTTCAAAACTTCCTTTGTGTTCAAAATTTCCTAGATTCACAAAAACCTTCATAAATGCAGTAATCATTACATCTTCGGCTTGATGAATGTCTTTGATATACTGTCTGCAAACCCCTAACATTTTTGAAGAAAATTTTGAATACAGCTGTTGTTGTGCCTGCCTATTGTTTTCAATGGCAAGTTGAATCAATTTTTGTTCTTCTTGATGTAATGGAATTACTTTCATATACTAAAAACGTATGAGTCAGCAGTTATTGTTTTTGTAAAACCGACTTCTATTAGCATAGACGAGACAAGCTGCAAAAAGGTTGCATGCAGTTGTTTTATTTTATTAAAAAAAATAGAAACACCAACAATGACGGCACTTTACAAACAAAAAAAAATTATTTTTTTCTTTCGATTACATAATTAACCATTAAGGTCAAGGCCGATTTATAATCTGAAGTGGGGAAATTTTCAAGAATAGCTAATGCTTCTTGTTGAAAGTCAATCATTTTTTGTTCGGCATAAGAAAGTCCACCATTATTAACTACAAAAGCAATGACTTCTTTTACTCGCTTTTTGTCTTTGTTATGGTTTTTGATGGAATTAATTAACCAACTTTTTTCTTTTGAAGTGCAGGTATTAAGAACATGAATTAAAGGCAAAGTCATTTTTTGCTCTTTGATATCAATTCCTGTAGGTTTTCCGATAGCTTCTTCGGTATAATCGAACAAATCATCTTTAATTTGAAAAGCCATACCTATAAGCTCTCCAAACTTGCGCATTTGTTCTACGACAACTTCATCATCACTTACAGATCTGGCACCCAATGCACAGCACGCTGCAATGAGTGTGGCAGTTTTTTTTCGGATAATTTCGTAGTACACCTCTTCTGTAATATCGAGTCTTCTGGCTTTTTCTATTTGCAATAATTCTCCTTCGCTCATTTCACGAACTGCAACTGATATGATTCTTAACAAATCAAAATCACCGTGATCGATGGATAACAACAAACCTTTAGATAACAAATAATCACCAACTAAAACCGCAATTTTGTTTTTCCATAAGGCATTGATGGAGAAAAAACCTCTTCGACGATTACTATCGTCTACAACATCATCGTGAACTAATGTAGCAGTATGAATCAGTTCAATTACACAAGCACCACGATAAGTACGCTCTTCTACAGTTCCTCCAGAAATCATCTTTGCAGTAAGAAAAACAAACATCGGGCGCATTTGTTTTCCTTTTCTGTTTACTATATAATAAGTAATTCGATTGAGTAAGGCTACTTTTGAAGACATTGATTCATAGAACTTTTTCTCGAAAAGTTCCATTTCATCAAAGATGGGCTGCTTTATTTGTGAGGTGATATTCATTTAGGATTCAAATATAGCACATAAAATAAAAAAAGACATAAATAGTACTAGTTTAAATTTATATGATTAATTTTCAATTGTTAGGCTTCTTTATTTGCCAATTGACCACAGGCAGCATCGATATCTTTTCCTCTACTCCTTCTCACTTTGACTACGACGCCAATAGCTTGTAGACTTTTTATATAGGCTTCTATCGCCTCTTCAGATGCTTGCTGAAACTCGCCATCGTCAATTGGATTGTATTCTATAAGATTGACTTTACAAGGTACATATTTACAAAATTTCACCAGGGCATCAATTGACACTTTATCATCATTGATTCCTTTCCAAACAACATATTCATAAGACACCTTACTTTTTGTTTTTCTGTACCAATATTCTAAAGCCTCTCTCAAATCTTTTAGAGGGAAATTGGCACTAAAAGGCATAATTTTAGCACGAACTGAATCAATTGCAGAATGAAGCGAAACGGCCAATTTAAATTTTACCTCATCATCGGCTAACTTTTTAATCATTTTTGGAATTCCAGAAGTAGAGACCATAATTCTTTTGGGAGACATGCCTAAACCTTCTGGAGAAGTGATCATTTCAATTGCTTTTAAAACATTATTGTAATTCATCAATGGTTCCCCCATTCCCATAAAAACAATATTTGACAAAGGGTGATTGTAATACAACCTACTCTCTTTATCAATAGCAATTACTTGATCATAAATTTCTGCGGGTTCCAAATTCCTCATGCGTTTCAATCTCGCCGTTGCACAAAAATTACAATCCAAACTACAGCCCACTTGACTTGACACACAAGCAGTAGTTCTGGTTTCGGTAGGAATTAAGACCGATTCGACCACCAATCCATCATGCAAACGAACGGCATTTTTGACTGTCCCGTCTTCACTGCGTTGCATGGTATCGACTTTAATATGATTGATTACAAAATTAGATTCTAAAATAGCTCTTGTAGATTTTGACACATTGGTCATATCCTCGAAACTATGGGCGCCTTTCGTCCACAACCACTCATATACTTGATTGCCACGAAAAGCTTTGTCACCATTATTTACAAAAAAGGTGCGCAATTCCTCTTTAGTTAATGCTCTAATATCTTTTTTTACGATTTCCATGCTGCAAATTTATTCAAAATTTAATGTTTTGAATTCAATTTCATTTATTAATAGTAACTCGTTGGTGAAATTCAAAACAAATTGAAAGACTTAACCTGACTTAGGCATTGAAGTGAAGTAAATAATTATTTCCTTAATAGTTCAATAGTATTCTTTCTAGCAAATTCTCAGAATAAAGAAAGATTAAAAAAACTCATTTCCTAATACCTTTTTTGAATAAACAAGTTTTGATCCACAAAAAAAGAATGATTTCGGAATCAAAAAAAAATTGGAATCAAAAAACAACAGATAAAATATAATCAAAATCTGAATAATTTATTTTTGTTTTTGTTCTTATTGAAACTATTTCTAAATAAAAATCCAACGAAATCGATATAATAATGTTAAAATTTTCTTAAAATTAATAAGTCTGACTTTTATCATATTTCACTCCGCACATTGTTGCGAAATTTGCTATATAAATAATACAAAAAGAATAAAGCTGTAAAAAAACACAAAAAAACCTTGTATTATTAAGAATATAACAATAATCATTAAATTCAAAAAGATGAGGCCAACTAAATTTCAATCCGTTTTTTTAACATTTGCTTTACTATTGATTACAACTACTGCCTTTGCTCAAAAAAATTATACACTAGACAATAAGACTAATTTTTCAGTTTTTGGTACTTCGACATTACACGATTGGGAAATGACTTCTGCATCAAAAACAGGTAGTGCAAATCTTACAGTATCTGATTCAAAAGTTGTTGATATCAATTCCATCACTATTGATTTAGCAGTTGAAACAATTAAAAGCGGAAAAAGCGGTATGGATAAAATCGCTTACGAGACGCTAAATGCTAAAAAATTCAAAACCATAAAATATGTTTTGAAATCAGCTACAAAAGTTAACGAAACTACATGGAATTTAACAGGAACCTATACCATTGCAGGAGTTAGCAAAGACTTAAAAACACAAATAAAAGTAGCTGTTGTAAATGGAGTAGTCAACATTCAAGGCTCAAACAAAATTACTTTTGATGAATTTGGCATGAAAGCCCCAACTGCCTTATTAGGTACAATCAAAACAGGAAAAGATCTTACAATAAAATTCAATCTTAATTACAAATAAAACTAACAACAAATGAGAGTAATTTATTTTTTAGCAGCCGCTTTACTTAGCTTAACTGCTGCACAGGCACAAGACCGATTTGGACAAATACAAAACTTAATTCCAAGAGACAAAACAGGTATTAATCAATTTGATGTAAAAAAAGATTCTGTTGAATTCAAAGGGTTGAGTATCGATTTAGGAGCTGCATTTGCTTTGCAATTTCAAGGGGTAAAATCGTTCAACGACCATAATTATGCACCAGGTCAATACCGATTGAATAATCTAGAAAACAACTTCAACTTACCAACTGCTAATATGACTATTGGTGCTCAATTGTATGATGGAGTTCGCGTTAACTTAGATTTGTACTTAGCTGCCAGACACCACAACGAAACTTGGGTAAAAGGAGGTTATTTACAAATTGACAAATTAGACTTTATCAAAAAAGACTTCTTAAAAGATTTCATGAAATATGCTACTATCAAAATTGGTCAAATGGAGAACAACTATGGTGATGCACACTTCAGAAGATCTGATAATGGTAATGCTTTAATGAATCCATTTGTTGGAAATAATATCATGGATGCGTTTACAACTGAAATGGGAGCTGAACTCTACTACAATAGAAATGGCTGGGTGAGTATGATTGGAGTTACCAACTCTAAGTTGAACCAAAATGTTAAAGAAATTGTCCCAGCAGCACCAGGTAGAAATACTACTATTAGTCCAACTATTTTAGCTAAACTAGGCTATGACAAACAATTGAATGACGATTTAAGAGTACGTTTAACAGGATCTTTTTACCATGTTGCTAACTCTAGTGGAAACTTATACTCTTCAGACAGAGCAGGTAGCCGTTTTTATGGTGTGATGACACATGCAGCTAGCAGCTTTCCTGTAAACGGAAATAATGTAGCAATTGCTGACAACTTCGACCCAACTTCAAACTATACAACAGGTCGTTTCAATCCTGCATTTGGAAACTGGGCTACTTCATATATGATTAACCCTTTTGTAAAATACAAAGGTCTTGAAGTATTTGGAACTATTGAAATTGCTTCTGGTGGAAATAAACAAGGTGACGAAACAAAACGTACAGTAAATCAATATGTAGGTGATGTTGTATACCGTTTTGGTACTAACGAAAAATTCTATGTTGGTGCAAAATATAACTTAGTTTCTGGTAAATTAGCCAACACTGATCTAGAAAAAATTAACATCAACCGTTTTGAAGCAGCTGCAGGTTGGTTTATGACTAAAAACATTCTTGCAAAAGTAGAATATGTAAATCAAAACTACAAAAACTTCTCTCAATTCAATGCAAACGGAACACCTAATGATTTATATGGTGGAAAATTCAACGGTGTAATGTTTGAAGCTGTTATCACTTTCTAATACAAAATGCATAACAAAATAATAATAGGTTTATTGGGTGTTGTACTTCTCTTTACATTGGGAAGTGCAGCACCCAATTTTCATTCTTATGATTCTTCCCTTATCATCAACAAAATTGAAATCAATATAACAGGATTATCCACAGTGGGTAAATACAATTGTAGTACAACTTTTTTTAAAAAGGACACTATTGTACTCAACGTTGCCAATAAAAACTGTATTAAAGCCGAAATCCCCATGGTAAAATTTGATTGCGGGAATAGAATCATGACCAAAGATTTACAATCTACGGTAAAAACTACACAATTTCCTTCAAGCTTTGTTTCCATTACCGATATTAAACCCTATGGCAACCATTACAAATGCAATCTCAACTTTTTGATTACCAATAAAACTTTGAGATACAAAGATTTTCTTTTGACCAAAGAGAATAACAAACTACAAGGAAACATTGCTTTGAATTTCTCAGACATTGGACTTGTTCCTCCTGTAAAAATGGGTGGTCTAATCAAAGTTAAAGATCAAATTGCTGTCAATTTTAGTCTTTACAAACTGTAAATAAACCATAAAATCATTCAATAAATAAGAGTAACCACTTACAAAAAGGTGGTTTTTTTATTTGTATTTAATTTTAAAAATCGAAAACAAAAACCTTCAGCAGTTAAACGAGTTTTCTAACCGTTCATCGTAAAAGTTTTAAATCTGAAAAAAAAGCATCTAGTTTAGCCTAAAATTCAACTAAATCTTTTTATTAAATCTTTTGTTATGAAGAAAACTATACTCTTTTCTTTACTATTCACTACCATTTTTAGCATTGCACAAACACCATTGCACGAATTTAATTTTGACGGAAGTCTTGTGAATACAAACAAAAGCTCTTCATTTTTTGGAAATGCTACATTCTGTAAAGATCGTTCTGGAATAGACAAAAAAGCCATTAGATTGACTAATGAAGGACTGATAGCAAATATTGTAAACTTGCCACAAAGCAATGCCCCCAGAACTGTATCTATTTGGATTAAATTCAACGATATAACAAACTCCAATTATATTTGGGGATATGGAGCCGCGGCCAGCAATCAATTTTGTGGCTTAATTCATCAAGGAACTGATTCAGGAGAATCATTACTTAATGTTGCTGCTTGGGGACACAAAAACGATTTTGTAATGACGCTTCCTTTGGCAAAAGGAATTTGGTACAATTACACCTATGTTTATGATGGAAAAAATGCTGCTATTTACAGAAATGGAGTACTAATTGAAAACTATTTAGCACCCAACAGAAACACTACCGGATTGTTCTTTAAACTAGGAAATATTAATTCATTGATTAGCATAAACGCCGACATAGATGAGTTAAAAATATACGATACTGCATTGTCTCACGAAGAAATTATAACGCAATATAACACAGGTGCTTCATTAATAGTTGCAGAAAATCCGAGCTCCTTAAAAAAAGGAAAAGGAACAGTTAAAAATAAACTTCCAATTTCAAAAGCAATTGCACTAAACAAATAATTTAAAAAATATATAAGGAGTAAGTAAAGTCTTTACCAAAGATTTACTTACTCTTTTTTATTTATGTTAATGATTGGTTTCAACATCATCTTGAATCAAACAGAAGAGTAATTTATTAAGAAAAAACTTTTCATAATTGTAAGTTAAATTAATTTTTATAAATTTACACATACACAAGGAGTTGATTTAAAACAGATTACAATACTTGTATATGTTTTAAACTTATTGAATAAAGCTAGTACATTACCATGTTTCTATTTGTCCAATGCATATTCAATCTTTGCCCCAAGTTAGTTTTTGAACATTATTTAATTAAAGAAAAACCATAAATTCTTATTCACTTAAATAGTAACTAATCAAAAATGAACATGAAAACAATCCCTTACTTTATTTTCAATTGCTTATTTATCTGTACTCTTTGGACAGCAAAAGCACAAAAAAGCTATGTGTTAGACACCAAGACTAACTTCACAGTTTTAGGAACTTCTACAATGCATGATTGGGAAATGAGCTCAACGGCAAAAAATGGAACTGCTACTCTAAGTGTAGCTGATGGAAAGTTAAGCGACATCAAAGCCATTACAATTGATTTACCTGTAGAAACTATAAAAAGTGGTAAAAACGGAATGGATAAAATTGCTTATGAAACCCTCAATGCTAAAAAATTCAAAACAATAAAATACGTTTTGAAAGACGCTACCAAAGTAAATGAATCAACATGGAACCTTACTGGTACTTATACTATCAACGGTGTAAGCAAAGAAGTAAAAACTCAAGTAAAATCGAGTATTGCTGGTGGAATTGTTACACTTCAAGGAACCAACAAAATAACATTTGATCAATTTGGAATGAAAGCGCCAACAGCCTTGTTAGGAACCATCAAAACAGGAAAAGATTTAACATTAAAATTTACACTTAATTTTAAATAACCAACTATGAAACTAACAACCACATTAACCGCAACCTTAATTTTTGTCATTGCGGCAAACGCTCAGGACCGTTTTGGACAAATACAAAATTTAATTCCAAGAGACAAAAATGGAATAAACGTATTTGATGTAAAAAAAGACGATGTAGAATACAAAGGCTTAAGTATTGACATTGGTGCTGCTTTTTCTTTACAATTCCAAGGAGTGAAATCTTTTAATGATCATCCAACTGGGTCATTTTTGAATAGCACTGGTGGACAAATTACCAATTACCGCCTAAACAACCTTGAAAACAATTTTAATTTACCAACAGCTAATATGACCATCGGCGCTCAATTATTCGATGGAGTTCGAGTAAATCTTGATTTATACCTTGCCTCGAGACATCATAATGAAACTTGGGTAAAAGGAGGCTATTTGCAAATTGACAAACTAGACTTTATCAAAAAAGATTTCCTTGCCGATGTTATGAAATATACCACCATCAAAATTGGACAAATGGAAAACAACTATGGTGATGCCCACTTTCGAAGATCCGACAATGGGAATTCATTGGTAAATCCATTCGTTGGAAACAATATTATGGATGCTTTTATCACAGAAATGGGGATGGAAATTTATTATAATCGTGGTGGCTTAGTAAGTATGATTGGGGTAACTAACTCTAAATTGAACCAAAATGTTCAAGAAATAATACCCGCTAACCCTACCCCAGCAGCACCGAACCCAAACACTACCATAAGTCCGACGATTTTAGCTAAACTGGGTTATGATAAACAAATTAATGACGATTTAAGACTACGTATCACAGGTTCCTATTATCACACTGCCAATTCTAGCGGTAACTTATACTCATCTGACCGAGCAGGAAGCCGTTTTTATGGAGTTATGAGCCATGCTGCTTATACTGGACCTGCGGGAGCCGTAACCAATAACTTTGACCCTGCAGCCAATAAAGATACGGGACGTTTCAATCCAGGTTTTGGTAACTGGGCTACATCGTATATGATTAATCCGTTTGTAAAGTTTAAAGGGTTTGAGTTCTTTGGTACACTTGAGTTTGCCTCCGGAGGAGATGGAAGAGGTGTTGATGCAAAAAGAACCGTTAATCAATATGTAGGAGATATAGTGTACCGTTTTGGAGGTAATGAAAAATTCTATGTTGGTGCACGTTACAATGTGGTTGATGGAAAATTAAAAAATGCAGATGCTAATGCTATTTCAATCAATCGATTTGAAACTGCAGCAGGATGGTTTATGACTAAAAATATTTTAGCTAAATTTGTGTATGTAAGTCAAAATTATAAAGATTTCTCTCAATTCGTAAGCGGCAATCCAAATGACTTATATGGCGGAAAATTTAACGGAATATTGTTCGAAGCTGTAATCACATTCTAATAAATGCAACAAAAAATATCCCTATTTTTAATTGGTTTGGCACTTATCTTATTAACGGTAAGTGCCAAACCTTTTTATTTTTATCAAAAACTACCCCGAGTAATCCATAAAATTGAGATTAAAATTAAAGGAAATTCGACCGTTGGGAAATACACTTGTGCTACTATTTTGTACAAAAAAGATACCCTAAATGTCGAAGCATTAGAAAAGAACACCATCAAAGCTACCATTCCAATGACTAGCATAGATTGTGGCAATAGGATAATGACCAAAGATTTACAAAGCACTGTAAAAGTCAAAACGTTCCCGAATAGTTATGTAACCATTGGTAATTTAAAATATTATAGTAACAATACTTACAAATGCACTCTGGTTTTTACTTTAACTAATAAAACACTGACTTACAAAGATTTTGTCTTGACCTATTCCAAATCAACTCAGCAAGCAACTGGTATATTACCGCTTACATTTTCTGATTTAGGTTTAAGTCCACCTGTAAAAATGGGCGGAATCATAAAAGTTAAAAATGAGATTGAGGTAAACTTTGATTTGTTTTTCAAATAAAGAATCAACTTAGCGGGCGAATTAATACCTTTGCGGCTAGAACAAAAAAGACTTCAAATGCATTTTTTATCTCAAGATTTAGAGGATTACATTGAGCAACATTCTGAAAAAGAGCCAGCACATTTAGCGGCCTTGAATAAAGAAACGTACCAGAAAATTTTATTACCTAGAATGCTTAGCGGTCATTTTCAAGGAAGAGTTTTGAGTATGCTTTCTAAACTGATTCGTCCAAAGAATATTCTTGAAATTGGAACTTACACTGGCTACTCGGCTTTGTGTTTGTGTGAAGGAATGCAAGAAAATGGACAACTTCACACCATAGACATCAAAGAAGAATTGGTTGATTTTCAGCGAAAACATTTTGACAAATCGGCTTGGGGACATCAAATTGTGCAGCATTTAGGAGAAGGAATTGATATTATCCCTACTATTGATTTGACATTTGACTTAGTTTTTATTGATGCCGATAAGGAAAACTACTTAAACTATTTTGAACTTATTGTTCCGAAAATGAACAAAGGCGGAATCATTTTATCAGACAATGTTTTGTGGAGTGGCAAAGTTGTTGAGCCTTTGCAAAAGAATGATTTGAGCACCAAAGTTTTATTGGAATACAACCAACTCTTAGCCAACGACCCAAGAGTGGAAACCGTTTTGCTTCCTATTCGAGATGGATTGACGGTGAGCAGAGTACTTTAAATCCCTATACGTCTTATCAAAATACAGTTCCTAGCCCAGATGGGAATGAAAATCCTTTTGGGTTGAACGGTATTTTTTCTTGACTAAAAAAAGCGACTGGAAGAAGCTCTTTTTTGGTCTTAGAAAAAAACTGTTTCGGACCAAAAGATTGTAATGTACAGCTGGATTATGCTCCTAATTGGTAATTGGAAAATACTTTTTTTGAAAGATTTGATACCCTTTATAGGTTAAAAAACCAAAGGTGAAACCACAAAAATAACCTGTAAGAATGTCTAGTGGATAGTGCAAACCAAGGTAAATTCGGCTATAGGCAAAAATCAAAGGCCATAAGAAGAGAAGTCCAAAATACTGAAACTTATTTCGCAACACCAAAAACAAGAAGGTAGCCACCGCCATAGAATTGGCCGCGTGACCTGAAAAAAAACTAAAAGAATTTCTGGATTGCACGACGCGAATTAGGCTATTGATGTCTGTATTATTGCAAGGGCGCAAACGTTGAAACGTATTTTTGACCAAATTGGTTGTCTGGTCTGTGAAAGCGATTAAAACTGCAACAAAAAGCAACAAAAACAGGGTTTGCTTGGCTCCTACTTTTTTGTAAATGATGTATAAAAGCAACAAAAACAAGGGTGTCCAGTTGACTTGCTTGGTGATAAATAACCACAAACCATCGAAGGTCTCAGAACCTAAACCATTTAAAAAAACAAATAACTGAATGTCCAATGCTTCTAGCTTGTCTAACATTACATTTGTCTTTTTATGGGTCCTTCGATTTCGTTAACATCTTCAGTGGTGGTGTCTGTTGGTTTTCCTTCTACCGCGTTTGCCGCATTGTTGATTTCGGAAGTGAAATTAGTGGCAAAACTTGTTATAGAATTGGCGGAATCGCCCAATAGATTTTGTTTGGCTTTATCTATTTCGGAATTGATTCCTCCGGTTAAATCGGATAAGGTTTTCTGATCCAATCCGTTAGCCTCCGCTCCTTTTTGAATTTCATTTTTAATATCGTTTGTCGCGTGTTTTAGCTGCGCCATCGCTTTGCCCATAGTGCGAGCAATTTCTGGTACTTTATCAGAACCGAACAACATCAAAACGATAAACATTATAAAAATTAGTTCTCCTCCTCCTATTCCAAACATAAGGTTGATTTTTTATTGCGACAAATATATTAATTTTAATACAGTTGCTTTTTAAATATTTCATAAAAAAGAGGTGCTGTGTCAATGGTCAGAACACCTCTTTCTGAAATACACCTTAATTGCTATCCTTTTATGTAACTGCTAGAATCGTCTTCCTGTATTTAGCAAATCAAAATAGGCTTTATCTATCCATTCTTGATGATCGGGATGTGCGATTTTTATCATTTCCATCGCTCTATCTTTTAGTGTTTTGCCATACAAATCTGCGATTCCGTTTTCGGTGATGATGTATTGCACGTGCGAACGCGTAGAAACTACTCCAGCACCTTGTTTTAAGAAGGGTACTATCCTACTCGCTCCGTTTTTGGTTACCGATGGCAATGCGATAATTGCTTTCCCGCCTTCGCTTAAAGAGGCACCACGAACAAAATCCATTTGACCTCCTACACCAGAATACATACTTCCGCCAATAGAATCAGCACAAACTTGTCCGGTAATATCTACTTCTATAGCCGAATTAATCGCGACCATTTTTGGATTTCGTCGTATTTTGGCGGTATCATTTACATAGGACGATTCTCTTAATTCTATAAATGGATTGTCGTTTACAAAATCATACAGTCGCTTAGAACCTAGCATAAAAGTTGACAATACACGTCCACGTGTCACTCCTTTGTAATTGCAATTGATAACATCTTTCAAAATTAAATCAATCACACCATCGGAAAACATTTCGGTGTGAAGACCTAAATCTTTATGGTTCATCAAATTGGCCAGAGCGGCATTTGGAATCGAACCAATTCCTAGTTGCAGCGTACTTTTGTCATCGATTAAAGAGGCGATATGTGCTCCAATTTTTGCTTCGAGAGGCGATATTACTTCTTCTTCTTTTTCGTGTATTGGACAATCTACATCGACTAAAAAATCTATTTCGGATACGTGCAGGATTCCGTCACCAAAAGTTCTTGGCATGTTTGGATTTACTTGCGCAATAACCGTTTTGGCACTTTCTATAGCTGCAACTGTCGCTTCTACAGAAACTCCTAAGGAACAATAGCCGTGATTGTCTGGTGGTGAAACGTGTATAAAAACTACATCAAGTGGAACTACTTTTTTTCTAAACAAACGTGGCAATTCACTTAAAAAGACTGGAGTGTAAGAACCATTTCCTGCTGTTAGTGTGTGTCGAACATTTTTGGCAATAAAAAAAGAATTCACGTGGAAGCTTTCTGCTAATTCAGGATTGGCATATGGTGCTGGACCTTCGGTATGCAAATGACAAATTTCTACATTTCTCAATTCAGAAGCTCTATCTGTCAAAGCTTTGGTAAGGACATTTGGTGTGGCTCCAGCGGCGTGAATGTAGACTCTGTCATTTGATTGCACCACTTTTACTGCTTCAGGTGCCGTAACATATTTACCCATATTTTTGTGATTTATGCTTATAAAGATAGCTTTTATATCTTTTAATTGAAAAAAAACATCTAAAAACAATTGCTTTTTTAGAATTAATCAAAGCACAATAAAAAGTTAAAATTTCTAATAATTAAAAGTATTACTATTATTTTTGTAAATAAAATAACTTTTTCGTGATACAATTACTCATTAAAAAAATAGTTACTATGAAAACACTGGCTCATTTTGTATTGGTTTTTGTACTTGGATTACAATTAAGTTGGGGACAACAACAGGATTCACTTCAAACTAAAAAGACATATACTAATTGGGAGCAAGCTGTTAAAGATCCCGAAAAAGTATATCGCTTGAATTTAAGCAATCAATCGCTGATTTTGGATTCTCCTGTTTGGGCAAAATTTAAAAATTTGGAATACCTAAACCTGAGCAACGATCATCTCAAAACATTGCCTAAAGGAATCACAAACTTAAAGAAATTGAAGGTTTTAGAAATTAGCGGTAACGATTTTACTAAAGTACCCGATGAGATAAGCAAAATAGAAAGTCTAGAAGAAGTTTATTTAAACGAATTCAAAAACATCAATTTACCTAAGTCAATTGAAGCGTTGGCAAAGCTTCCAAACCTTACAATGCTCCATTTAGAGAATAATAATCTGGAGCGATTACCTAGTGAAATTGCTTTATTGAAAAACTTAGCCCAATTGTATTTGAATCAGAATCGTTTTAAAGAATTTCCTAAAGAAGTTAGGGGATTAAAACATTTAGAACAATTGGATATTAAAAACAACGCTGTCCCAATTTTGATGAGTCCACAAGAAAATATGAATTTTGGATTTAGAATTAATTTTTAACGAAACCCCATTGCATGAAAAACAAATTATTCCTGCTTTTTTTAACCTTTAGCCAGCTAACTTTTGCTCAAAGCTCTCGAATTACAGATAACAATTCGATTGGATGGCTAAATTACATGGGGACATTCAAACTTAATCCAAAAATAAGCCTTCACACAGAATTTCAATGGCGAAGAGATGAATGGATCAAAGACAAACAACAAAACTTACTTCGCCTAGGTGTTAATTATCAAGTAGATCCCAAAGTCCAATTTCGCATAGGCTATGCCTTGGCAGAAACCTATCCGTATGGAGATATTCCAATCAACGGTTTTGGAAAAGATTTTACGGAACACCGAATGTATGAAATGGTTACCCTTACCGACAAAATAAAAATAGTAGAACTGTCACATCGATTCATGCTAGAACAGCGTTGGGTAGGAAGATATTCTACTGCCAATCATACCAAAGAAGACGATTACTTATTCTCGAGCCGGTTGCGATATATGTTCCGAGCACAAGTTCCTCTAAAAGGTAATACCATTGGTGACCATACGCCTTATGCAGCGATTTACGATGAAATTCTGATTGGATTTGGCAATAATGTTAATGAAAACATCTTTGATCAGAATCGTTTTGGGCTGCTTTTGGGGTACAAATTTGATAACACTTTTAGGCTAGAAGCGGGATACATCAATCAAATTTTACAATTGGGTCGCGAGCTAAACGGACGAAACGTAATACAACACAATAACGGATTTATCATTAACACCATATTCAACTTTGATTTACAAAACAAATCTAAAATAATATCGAAATCATAATTACAACATGGATAGTATTTTAAATAACCTAAAAATCCAAGTAAATAGCAAAATCTATGTAAAAGATCCAGAGACTTCTGCTTTGGGAAAAAAAATCATAGAACATAGCATTTTACTCATCAATGAAATTGGCTTTGAAGAGTTTACCTTCAAAAAATTGGGCGAATTAATAGGTTCAAACGAAAGTTCTATTTATCGCTATTTCGAAAACAAACACAAATTATTAGTATATTTATCTTCATGGTATTGGAGCTGGATGGAGTACCGATTGGTTTTTTCGACCAATAATATTACCAATCCTATTGAAAAATTAGTAAAGGCCATACAAATTGTAACTGAAAAAGTTGAAGACGACCAAGCAACAACTCACATCAATGAGAGCATTTTAAACAAAATCATCATCCAAGAGTTTACAAAAACCCTGCACACCAAGGATGTAGATGAAGAAAACAGAGATGGGTTCTTTTTGATTTACAAACGTTTGATTAATAGAATTGTACAAATGGTTCACGAAGTCAATCCTGAATATCCTTTTGCCAAAAGCTTGATTTCATCAATAATGGAAGGAGCTTCACATCAACATTTTTTGATGAATCACTTAAAAACCATCACCGATTGCAACTCAGAAGTAAGCCCATCTGATTTTTATACGCATTTAATAACGACTCTTTTAAAACAAAAATAATGACACCATTACAACGCTATTACAAATTATTGTTACTAGACAAAAAAGATGTCTACCAAATTATATTTTACGCCATTTTTGCTGGTTTAGTGAGTTTATCACTTCCTTTGGGTATTCAGGCTATTATCAATTTTATTCAATCGGGTAGAGTAACCGTTTCCTGGGTAGTCCTCGTAGTATTTGTAGTGATTGGAGTAGCTTTGGTAGGGATTTTATCATTAATGCAACTTCGAATCACCGAAAATTTACAGCAAAAAATCTTTGTTCGTTCTTCTTTTGAGTTTGCAGCACGTTTACCTAGAATCAAATTTGAAGAATTATACGATTCTTATCCTCCTGAGTTAGCCAATCGTTTCTTTGATACGATGACCATTCAAAAAGGGACTTCAAAGTTATTGATTGACTTTTCGGCGGCTTTGTTACAAATCTTGTTTGGTATCATCTTGCTTTCGTTCTATCATCCGTACTTTATTATGCTGGGCTTTTTACTGCTAATATTGCTTTATTTAATCTTTAAATACTCCTATTTCATTGGGCTAGAAAACAGTTTAAAAGTTTCGAAATACAAGTATAAAGTAGCGGGCTGGTTGCAAGAAATGGCGCGCAACAACTATAGTTTTAGAAAAGAACGCAACTATGATTTTGCCTTGCAAAAAAATGACAAATTCGCTAGTGAATACCTACATTACAGAGAATCGCTTTTTAATGTGCTCAAAAGACAGTTTAGTCATTTGATTGTTTTTAAAATCATTATTACTGCTAGTTTACTTTCAATTGGAGGATATTTGGTAATTTCTCAAGAAATGAATATTGGTCAGTTTGTAGCTGCAGAAATCATTATTTTACTAGTAATCAACTCTGTAGAGAAAATTATTTTAGGATTAGAAACGCTTTATGATGTATTGACTGCGGTAGAAAAAATAGGATTAGTTACCGATCTAAATATGGAGGAAGACACCAATTACGAAGCCAATAAATGTTTTCACGCCATTAGTCTTACTGCAGAAGGCTTAGGTATTCAATTTCCTGGAGCATCAAAGAAAATATTAGACAATATTAATCTGAAAATAGATCAAGGAGAGCGTGTTTTTATAGAAGGGAAAAACGGCTCTGGAAAAACAACGCTAATCCGTATTTTGTCTGGGTTACTACAATCCTCAGAGGGTGCTTTGTACATTAATGATGATACTTTCAAAAAGATTAATCTTAAGCAATATCGCTCTCAAATTGGTAACATTATCCATAGCGAAACTCCTTTTGAAGGAACCATCTTGGATAACATTATCTTCAACAACCCAGATTGTTCCGATGAGGATTTGAAGTGGGCTTTGGATGGAGTGCAACTCACCTCATACATCAAGTCACTACCCAAAGGACTAGAAACGCAAATTTTCCCAGAGGGGCAACAACTATCATCATCGAACGCACAAAAAATTCTGTTGGCAAGAAGTATCATTAACAAACCAAAAGTATTGTTTTATGAAGACCCAACGGATGCTATGGACGAAAAAGTAGCCAATGAAATCATTGATTTCATAACATCAGATGCAAACAAATGGACCATAATAATTTCGTCAAAAAATCCGTATTGGAAGACAAAATGCAACAGATTCCTCACTATGGAAAAAGGACAAATCATTTCGGATATAAAAAAATAAAACCATGTTAAATATTTCAGAAGGCAACAAAACCAGCTTAGAATCATTACAGCGCTACAAAACCGTTAAGGATTTAAGTAATAGACCGCATTACAAAATATTGAATAGAATCATCTGGACAGTTTCGATTTTAGCGGTTATCGCACTATTTTTACCTTGGACACAAAATATTTCGGGCTCTGGAGCTGTAACCACATTAAAACCTAACCAAAGACCACAATCTATTCAGAGTGTGATTTCAGGACGAATTGAAAAATGGTACGTACAAGAAGGGGATTATGTAGAGAAAGGCGACACAATTATGTTCATTTCAGAGATCAAAGAAGATTATATGGACCCAAATTTGGTTGCCAATACCAAAAATCAAGTCAATGCCAAAAAACAGGCTTTGCAATCCTATGGCTCAAAAGTAACCACGCTTTCTTCTCAAATACAAAATATAGAAAACGAGAGAAAACTTAAACTAGAGCAAGCCCAAAACAAAATCAAACAAGGTTTGTTGAAAATAAAAAGTGACTCTACTGATTTAGAAGCAGTAAAAACCCAACTCAAAATCGCCAACACACAATTTAATCGTGCAGTACAACTCAACAAAGAAGGCTTAAAACCACTGACCGATGTGGAGGAAAAAAGATTGAAATTACAAGAAGTTGAAGCCAAAATCATAACACAAGAAAATAAACTTCTGACTAGTAAGAATGAATTTATCAATGCCAAAGTTGAGTTAGGTAGAATAAATGCAGAATATGGAGAAAAAATTGCCAAAGCACAAAGCGATCAATTTACTGCATTGAGTAATCAGTTTGATACTGAAGCACAAGTAAACAAATTAGAAAACCAATACGTAAACTACAGCATCCGAAACGGAATGTATTACATCAAAGCGGTACAAAGTGGCTACATCAACCGTGCGATTCAAGCAGGAATTGGCGAAACCATCAAAGAAGGAACACCAATTGCTACCATTATGCCAGCAAAATATGATATTGCTGTAGAAACTTTTGTAAACCCTGTTGACTTGCCACTAATTAGAAAAGGAGAAAAAATCAGGGTTTGGTTTGATGGATGGCCTACTATAGTATTCTCTGGATGGCCTGATATGTCTTATGGAACATTTGGAGGACAAATTGTAGCCATCGAAAATTTCATTAGTGAAAACGGAAAATTCAGAGTATTAATAGCTCCAGACCCTAATGAAGCGCCTTGGCCTAAACAAATAAGAGTAGGCTCGGGTGCAGAAACTATTGCGTTGTTAAACACTGTTCCTGTTTGGTTTGAAATTTGGAGAACCCTCAACGGATTCCCTCCTGATTACTATAAAACAACCGCTAAACAAAAATCATCCAAAGAGAAAAAATAATGAAGAAGTTCCTACTTATTTTCATACTATATGGTACTTTTTTACAAGCTCAGAACACTACTGCTGTTAGCCCAAGTAACGAATTCAGCTATAATGAGTTTTTGGGCTATGTAAAAAAATACCATCCCTTAGTAAAAAATGCCGATTTAGAAATCACCCGTGCTCAAGCCAATTTGATGATGGCTAGAGGTGGATTTGACCCAAAAATAGAAGTCGATTTTGACAAAAAGCAGTTCAAGGATAAAGAGTATTATTCTATTTTGAATAGTAGTTTTAAAATCCCAACTTGGTATGGTATTGAGGTTAAAGCGGGTTTTGACAACAGTGAAGGGATTTATTTAAACCCACAAAATACGCTTCCTAATCAAGGATTAACCTCTTTCGGGATTAGTGTTCCGTTGGGGCAAGGACTTTTGATTAATCAACGAATGGCTGATGTTCGCAAGGCCAAAATGCAAGTACAATTGAGCCAAGCCGAGAGAAAACTTGAAGCCATTGCGGTTTTGTATGATGCTTCGGTAGCGTACTTCAATTGGAAAAGAAACTATGATGAAGTTCAGTTATACAAAGTCTATCAAAAAAATGCACAAATTCGTTTTAAAGGTATCGAATCCTTAATCCAACAAGGAGACAAACCTGCGATTGATAGTGTAGAAGCTGGAATCATTGTAAAAAACAGAACACTAAGTTTGGAGGATTCTGAATTGAAATTAGCCAAAGCCAAATTGGAGCTTTCCAACTATTTATGGTTGGACAACAGTATTCCGCTAGAACTTTCAGATGCGTTGATTCCAGAAAATAAATTGGCCACTACGATTCAGGAAACCTTACGCACGAATGATTTACAAAATCAAGATTTTTCGATAACAAACCATCCAAAAATCAATGCGTTGGAACGCAAAATAGACATGCTCAATGTAGACCGAAAACTCAAAGCGAATGCCTTATTACCTAAAATCGATTTGAGTTATTCGTATTTATCGGAACCCAGTTATATCGACAATTATCAATTTAATGATTACAAAATTGGAGTGAATTTTGCCTTTCCTTTGTTTTTGAGAAAAGAACGAGGAGGATTGAAATTGGCACAATTTAAAGTACAAGAAACACAATATGCTTTGAGTTTAGAAAGAGTGCAATTGACCAACAAAATTACAGCTCAAAAAACAGAAATCACTTCGCTTACCAAACAACGTAGTCTGATTGAAGGCTTAGTTAAAAATAATGAAACAATGCTGCAATCTGAAGAACGATTGTTCTCGTTTGGAGAAAGTTCGTTGTTCTTGATTAACACGCGTGAGAATAATTTGGTTTCGGCTCAACTGGCGGCGATTGCTTTAGAGAATCGTTTTTTGATTTCGAATTCAGAGTTGTTTAAGATTATGGCAAATCCTGATTGATTTTTTTGAGGTTAAAAAACATATAAGTCATAGAAGTTTTGGAGTAAAACTATGGTTGTTTTTTGAACCATATAAGAAATTGAAGAACATATAAGGTTGATTAAAATCCGTTAAATCTGTGTAATCCGTGGCTAATTTAACCGCAAAGGTCGCAAGGGTTTACGCAAGGGGCGCAAAGACTATAGCAACTTACTTTAAAAACATATAAGCCATTGAAGTTTTGGGATAAAGTTATGGGTGTTTTTTGAACCATATAAGAAATTGAAGAACATATAAGGTTGAGTAAAAATCCGTTAAATCTGTTTAATCCGTGGCTAATTTAACCGCAAAGGTCGCAAGGGTTTACGCAAGGGGCGCAAAGACTAAAGCAGCAATTACATCAATTTACCGATTAAACAATTAACGCTTAACCTTAAAAAAGCACTATTGCTGGCTCTTTAGCCCCGATTGCTTCGCCAGTTCGCTATCGCTCGGGTGCAGTGGAAATCCTTTTTTTCTACCTGCCTTTAGGTAGAAAAAAAGATTGTAGCGGAAAGCGGGAACCTTGTTGCCTGAAAATGCCTATTGTTTCGCTCCTAATTTTTCTGATGGAATTTGTTTTGCTTCTGTAAAAAAAGAAGCGATACAATTATTTTAAAAGTCGTACTTTTGCCCACTGAAAATTTAGCTGCTATGATTATTGTAAAATCAAGAGAAGAAATTGAATTAATGCGCGAAAGTGCTTTGATTGTTTCCAAAACGTTAGGAATGATTGCCTCCGAGATTAAAGAAGGAGTGACTACTTTATATTTAGACAAATTGGCCGAAGAATTCATTCGCGACCACGGTGCAGTACCAAGTTTCTTGGGATTGTACGGTTTTCCGAATTCGTTGTGTATGAGCCCAAACTCTCAGGTTGTGCACGGTATCCCGAACAACAAACCGCTAGAAAATGGCGATGTGATTTCAGTGGATTGTGGGGCTTTCAAAAATGGATTTCACGGTGACCACGCTTACTCGTTTGAAATTGGCGAAGTAGCACCTGAAACGAAAAAATTATTACAAGTTACCAAAGAATCGTTGTATGTTGGAATTCGTGAATTTCGATTAGGCAATCGCGTGGAAGATGTAGGAAATGCAATTCAGAAATATACCGAAGCCCACGGTTATGGTGTGGTTCGTGAATTAGTAGGTCACGGTTTAGGGCAAAAAATGCACGAAGACCCCGAAATGCCAAACTACGGCAAAAGAGGTCGCGGTAAACTTTTTGTTGAAGGTATGGTGGTGGCCATCGAACCGATGATTAATATGGGTACCAAAAACATCAAACAACACAAAGACGGCTGGACCATCACTACTGCCGATGGAAAACCAAGTGCTCACTTTGAACACGATGTTGCCATCATTGACGGAAAACCTGAAATTTTATCGACTTTCAAATACATTTACAAAGCACTTGGCATTGAAAGCGATGAAGAAGAAGAGTTTAGAAAAGTGCCTTTAATTATTTAAACACGAATTGCACGAATTAGCACGAATATAAAACTTGTAAATTATAGGAATTATTTCAATTATTATTTTACCAATAATATAAAAAATGCATCAACTATATTTAAAAGAAGAAGCTTATTCAATTATCGGTATTTGTATGGAAGTCCACAAAATTCTGGGAAAGGGGCACAGTGAAAAAGTATATGGAGATGCATTAGAATATGAATTTAGGAAAAACAAAATCCCATATTCTAGAGAATCCAAGTTCAATATCGAATACAAAGAAATCATTTTACCTACTTATTATTTTGCTGATTTTTTGGTGTATGATGAAATAATATTAGAAATTAAAGCAATACAAGAGCTTACAAGTAGCGAAATAAAACAAACACTTAATTATCTTGCTGCCTCAAAAAACAAACTTGGATTATTAGTGAATTTTGGGGAAGATAGCTTAAAATATAAAAGAATAATCCTTTAATAAATCCATTCATTTTTGGATTTCATTTTTTACACCAAATACAATTAGTGTAAATTCGTGAAATTCGTGTTTTAACAATCAATTTTAAATGAAATCTGCTTTTAAACTTATACTCAATACCATTCCGCGTCCCTTATTAATTCGTTTGAGTTATGTGGCGCGACCCATCATTGCTTTTACCTTAAAAGGTGACAAATTTACGGACCCAATTGATGGCAAAAGCTTTAAATCGATGTTGCCTTACGGATACGAAACGCAACGCAACAACGTGCTTTCACCAAGTACGCTTTCGCTAGAAAGACACCGCTTGTTGTGGTTGTACCTCAACGAACAAACGGACTTTTTTACAGCACCCAAAAAAGTTTTGCATTTTGCTCCTGAACAAGCTTTTTACAAATTGTTTCGCAAACAAAAAAACTTGGACTACACTACTACCGATTTGTTTTCGCCTTTGGCAGATGTAAAAGCAGACATTTGTAATTTGCCGTTTGAAGACAATCAATACGATGTGATTTTGTGTAACCACGTTTTGGAGCACATCCCAGACGACACCAAAGCGATGCAGGAATTGTACCGCGTGTTGAAACCTGGTGGAATGGCTATTTTACAAATTCCGCAGGACTTAAATCGTGAAGTGACCTTTGCCGATGACTCGATTACCGACCAAAAAGAACGTGCCAAAATATTTGGACAATACGACCATGTACGCATTTATGGGCGTGACTATTTTGACAAATTAAGAAGCATTGGTTTTACCGTAATCGAAGAGGATTATACCAGCAAAATTGCTCCTGAATTGGTAGAAAAATACTGTTTGGCCAAAGGCGAAATTATCCCAGTTTGTTTTAAATAAATAATTGACACAGATTGCACAGATTTACACAGATTTATATAAGTGCTAGATAGCATTAAAAAAACTTTGTGGCCTTTGCGGTTAAATTTTTGGACATAGATTCAACAAATCTTTATCAATTATCAAATGCTAATCTGTGATTTGATAAGGCGAAGCAAATTTGTATTTACAACAAACCAAAATCAAAAACAATCTTATAAATAATTGTATTTGGAACCCGAAAATCATTTCCAGTTTTGCTTTGATATCAGTTTCGAAGCGAGACTCAATTACTATATTCCTACTGCCTATGTAGTTGGGCATACGGATACCATTACCTATTTAGAAAAAAAAGCCAGTCCAGAAGTCCTTCAAAGTATGGGGATAACGCTTGAGAACTTAAATACTGCTACACAAAAAATAGTGTTGCTTTGTGAAGTACTCCAACCTGAAGCCCTGTTTAAGAAATACCGAACCAAAAGCAAATCGGCCAAAAATATTGAAGATTTACTGAAGGATGAAAAGTTAAAATTAGGTATTGAGCAGTTTATAAAAATAAGCTTAGCGCAATTTTATACGTTAGTACAAGAGAACGATTTCCCTCTTTCATTGAACTTGGGAAAAGAAAAAGATTTTCGCATTAGCCGTATCACCACTCAAAATCCAGCTTTGGGCACCGAACTGCATTTTGACAAACATGACAACGGGATTTCGTACACCTTGCAACTGAAAGATGCTGATACTACATTTTACCCCTCGAATACTAAAATTACACTTTTATTAGACGAGCCGGCTTGGGTTGTGGCACATCATAAACTGTATCAACTACAAGACATCAATTCGAAAAAAATCACGCCTTTTTTGACCAAAAAAGTGGTGGAAATCCCCTCAAAATTAGTGCCCGATTATTTTGAAAAATTCATCAAAGACATAGCCAAAAAAGTAGACATTACGGCTACAGGATTTGAAGTCATTACTCGCGAAACCATACACCATTGTACACTACAATTGGTCTATGATTTTTTCAAAAACAGCTATTATATTGGACTTTTATTTGATTATGACGGCTATGTGTTTGATGCCACCAAACCCAAAAACACGCACTCAGAAATTGACCTGAAGGATTTGAACAACATCCAGTTGGTACAATACAAACGAAGCGAAGCTGAAAATAATTACAGCCAAGCCTTATTGAATTTGGGTTTAAGCAAAAACGAAAACAATGTATTTGGACTTACTCAAAATACAACAAATCAAGACGCTTTCGGAACCATTCAATGGGCTATCGAAAATAAAGAAAAGCTAGAACACTTAGGTTTTTCATTAGAAAATTTAAAAATAGACGGGAAGAAAATCGATAGCAATGCCGTAACGATTACATTCTCCAACACCATTCAAAACGATTGGTTTGACATCAAAATGACGGTGGTTTGTGATGACTTTGAGTTTAATTTCAGCGAGTTGATTCCGAATATAAAAAACAAAAATCGTCTGTTTGCCTTACCCAACGGAAATTACTTTTTGATTCCATCAGAATGGATGACGCGCTACAGTGCGATGTCAAAATTGGCTAAAATGAAAAATGGAAATCTTGCGGTGCTCAAAAGTAATTTTGCGGTTTTTGAAGACATCCCACAACTGAAACAATCCTTACACGTTAAGGAATCCGTTCAATACCAACCTTCTCCTTTGGTTAAAGCCACCTTGCGACCGTATCAAATAGAAGGCGTGCAATGGCTCTTGGAACATTACAACAACGGATTAGGCGCTTGCTTGGCCGATGATATGGGATTGGGAAAAACATTACAAACCTTATCCACACTGGTCGCGGTACAAGAACAACTAGAGGTTGAAAAAGCCGAAAACATTCAGCTCGATTTGTTTGGCAATGAAATTCCTGTAGCCAAAGAATACTTAAAAGCGTTGATTGTGCTTCCCTCCTCTTTGGTGTTCAATTGGTACAATGAAGCTAGAAAATTTACACCACATTTTCGAAGAATTCAGTATGTAGGTCAGGACCGAAAATTACTATCTAAAAAATTAGAAAAATACGACTTGATCTTTACCAGCTATGCCGTAGTGTCCAGAGATCTTTCGATTTTAGAAAAATACCAATTTCGCTATTTGATTTTGGATGAAAGCCAATACATCAAAAACAAAAATTCGAAAATCTTTAAAGCCATTAATCAACTGCAAACCACTCATAAAATCTCATTGAGCGGCACACCTATTGAAAATTCATTAGACGATTTGTGGTCTCAAATGCAATTTATCAATCCGAATATTTTGGGGAGTTATGCTTTTTTTACTGAGCATTACAAATTTCCGATTGAGAAAAAACAAGACGAAAACAGTCTCGCAGAACTCAAAACCTTAGTCAATCCTTTTATTCTAAGACGTACCAAAGAGCAAGTTTTAAAAGACTTACCGGAACTCTGTGAACAAGTTTTCTATTGCGAAATGGAACCTGAACAAGAGAAATTATACGAAGAAGAAAAGTCGAAAGCGAGAAACGCCCTTTTAAAAACCGATGGCTCAGGCATTGACAAAATCAATATTATCAATACGTTGATGCGTTTGAGACAATTGAGCAATCACCCAAAAATGGTCGATGCCACCTCCGAAATGGATTCTGGAAAATATATGGCAGTGACGCGTTATTTGGAAACCTTGGTACAGTCGAATCAAAAAACGATAGTATTCAGCTCGTTTGTATCGAATCTGGAGTTTTATAAAAAATGGAGCCTCGAAAACAAGATTGATTATTGTGAACTCACTGGCGCTACCCCTCAAAAAGAACGCGCCTACCAAGTCCAGAAATTCCAAGAGCAAGAGCGCACAAAATTGTTTTTCATTTCCTTAAAAGCCGGTGGCGTGGGACTCAATATTACCAAAGCTTCTTATGTCTTGTTTTTGGACCCTTGGTGGAATCCCTTTGCCGAAAAGCAAGGTATCGGTCGTGCCCATCGCATTGGACAATTGAACAAAGTAAATGTGGTCCGATTCATTACCAAAAATACAGTAGAGGAAAAAATCATTCGTTTGCAGGAAAACAAAAAACTGCTTTCGGATGCGTTGCTTGATGAACAGCACATCAGCCCAGAACTTGAAGAAAATTTAGATTTTATTTTAACCTAAAAAACCTGCTACTTCATTGAAATAGCAGGTTTTGGTTTTGTGTTCTCTTTTGTGATTTATGATTTGCTTTCAGGCATCAACATCCCAATTACTTTGTCTTTGGTTAAATACTTTTTGGCCACTTCTTGAATGTCTTTTGCAGTTATAGCATTCACTTCGGCTTCGTATTTCAAGGCATTTTCAGGATTGTTGCCATTGATGTATGATCTAGTAAAATTAGTCAACCAAAAACGGTTTTCTTTACTGTCTTTTCTATAATCAGCTAATTCTCCTTCTTTGTATTTCGCTACATCCTTTTCCTCTGGACCATTGGTAATAATCTTTTGTAACTCGTTCAATGCCGATGCGGTAAGCTTCTCTGCATTTTCAGGACCACAAGGGAAATTAATAGTAAAGTTGTAAGATCCATAAGGCACTTTGTTCATACTACCACGAGCTGAAACCCCATATACCCCACTTTCAGATTCACGCAATTGCTCAATCAATTTGATAGTCAATACTTCACCCAGAGCTTCTATCGCTAATGCTTCTTTTGGAGAATATTTTGCCTCACCATAGAACATAATGTTCACATTACTTTTTGGATCGGTTCCTTTGTTTACCACTTTCTTCAAATCACCTTTTAGCATTCGGTAACCTAAGTCTACTGTTTTCTCTTTGGTTGCTGTTGCAGGCAAAGATGCCAAATATTTAGTAGCCAAAGCTTCAATGGTTTTATCATCTACATTTCCAACGAAGAAAAATTCAAAATCGGCTGCATTAGCAAAACGCTCTTTGTATTTGTCATACGCTAGTTTGTAGTCTGTTTCGGCCCATGATTTATCTGTTGGTAAAATTCCATTAAATCTTGGGTTTTCTTTATTCAAATAGGCATAAAATTCTTGTTGGAAGTAATATTGTGGTTGCGAAGCCATATTTTTGAAGAAACTAGCTTGTTTCTGTTTAAAACCTTCAAATGCCTCTTGATCAAAATTCAAATCAGTAAAATAAGCATGCACCATTTGGAACAAATATTCTAAATCTTTTGGAGTAGTATTCCCTCTAAGTCCTTCTGTTGTCCCTCCAATGTATGGATTGACACGTGCAATTTTTCCTGTCATGAATTTGTTGATGTCATTCAATTTCAATCCAGAGAATCCTGCTTCTGCAAGAGCGCCATTGGCAAATTGTACTTTTTTCATCTCATCATTAGAATACAAATTGCTTCCTCCTAAACTCACAGCTTCAAAAAGCACTTCGTCATTTTTGAAATCGGTAGTTTTGTATACTACTTTTACTCCATTAGATAATACTAACGTTTTAGTACCTAAAGTAGCATTAGCTTCTCTTTTTACTACTGTTCCAGCTTTTACCTCTTTTCTTAGCAAACTAGTCGCTACCGCCTTATCTTCATAAGGTTTCAAATCGGCTTCATTTACTTTTAGGGTTTCTAACACTTCTTGTTCTGTAACTTTCTTCAAGTTTTCTTTTTGCGGTCCTGTAAAAACCACCACGCGGTTATCTTCTTTGATGTAATTTTTAATAAAACCATTTACATCTGCCAGAGCAATAGTAGGCAATAGCTTTTTCATAGTTTCAAAAGTCCATTCTATTCCTGGCACTGGCTCTTTTTCAAGGAAATTCAATTGCATTTCTTCAACAAAATTCTCAGAATCTGTTTTAGCTCTGTCGTTGTAATTCTTTTCAATTTGAGCTAAGAAATCAGCTTTGGCTCTATCCAATTCTCCAGAAGTAAATCCAAATTTTTTGGCTCTTTCATTTTCGGTTACCAAGACTTTCAAAGCACTTAATTGCTTATCCTCTGCCGTCATTGCAACAGATTGATAGGCTTTTTTATTTCTAGCATATGTCCCACCATAATAAGAATACCCAAAAGTAAAAGGTGGTGTAGCAGAATTGGTCAATTCCTCCAAACGATTGTTCAATAAAGTAGTAAACAAGCCTTCAACAAGATAACTTCTAAAATCTCCAACTGTTGTAATTTTCTTTGGTGCATCATAATCCTTGTAAACCAATTGCACTTGTGTATTTGAAGCTTCTTTATCACTTTCTACCGCCACAAAAGTTTCTTTGTGATTGGGTACTTCAAATACGTTTCTCGTTTTTTCGTTGGATGGATTTTTATACGCTGAGAAATGTTCTTTAATTTTCTTTTCCATTTCGGCCACATCAATATCACCAACCACAATGACGCTCATCAAATTAGGACGGTACCAATCTTTATAAAAACGAGTTAAGGTTTCGTATTTGAATTTTTCTAAAATTTCCTTTTGTCCAATTGGTAAACGATTGGCATATTTAGAATTGTGCATCATTTTAGGCAGGTAACGTCCCATCATTCTTTTTTGAGCACCTAATCCTAAACGATATTCTTCTAAAACGACACCACGTTCTTTGTCAATTTCTTCAGGAGTTAAGACCGTATTAAATGCCCAGTCCTCTAAAATTTGAAATCCTTTTTCTAATTTTTCTGGATTATCAGAAGGAATTGGAAGAAAATAAACGGTTTCGTCAAAGCTAGTATAAGCGTTTAGGTGCTGACCAAATTTAACGCCAATACTTTGTAAATAATCTACTAATTGATTCTTCGGAAAACGTTTGGTTCCGTTAAAACACATGTGCTCCATAAAGTGAGCTAAACCTTGTTGGTCATCGTCTTCCAAAATAGAACCAGCGTTTACGACCAATCTAAGATCTACTTTCTTTTCTGGTTTGGCATTCTTTTTAATGTAGTAGGTCAACCCATTTTCGAGTTTACCGGTTTTGACATTCGGATCAAATGGAATAGCTTGTCCATAATCCATAGTTTGGGCTAATATTGTTACTGGAAACAATAATATACCCAATGCGAATTGGTTGATTTTTTTCATAAAAAATGTTTTGTTGATAAAGTAAAACTATAGATTTAACGTCAAATCAAAATCATTATTATAAAAAAATTAACAGAAATTACTTCCAAAAAAAACTCGCCAACGATTTAACTACAAAAAAACGTAATAAACAAAGGGGTTTAGTATATTTACAGTACAAAAAAATCAAAAATGCGATATTGTTTTTTAAAAATATTCATAGGATTGCTTAGTTTTTTATATTGCAAAACTATTGAAGCCCAAGCACTTCAAGAAACAATCCCTCCTTATAACATTAAAACTGTTTCCTTCATGGACAATGGTCAAAATGTAATTCCGGTTTTTAAATTAGGGGAATCTTTTGAGTTGAATTTTGATGATTTATTTGGGAATGAAGCCAATTACTACTACGAAATCATTCACTGTGATTACAATTGGGTGCCTTCGGATATTCCTAAACAAGAATACTTGAGAGGTCTTGATAACCAAAGAATTATAGATTATACCAATTCTTTCAACTGTCTTCAATTGTATTCGCATTACCAATTAAGTATTCCCAATCAGTTCACACAACTGGCTTTGAGTGGCAACTATATGATCAAAATTTTAAATGAAGACAGAGAAGTTGTTTTTTCAAGAAAGTTTATCATCTACGAAGACCTAGCCTCAGTTCGATTGCAAATTAAAAGAGGTAGAAATTTGAGCACTATCGAGAGCAAACAAAACCTAGATTTTTCTATAACGTCTAAAAGCCTTACATTTCAAAATCCACTTCAAAATGTCAAAGTTTTATTGCTACAAAATCGACAATTCAACACAGGTATCAAAAACATTATTCCGCAATATACCATTGGCAACGAATTAATTTACAAATACGATACTGAAACTCAGTTTTGGGCAGGTAATGAATTCCGTTTTTTTGACAACAAAGAAATCCGAAACGCCTCGAATAATGTGGCCAAGATAAGTTCAAGTGGTGGTATTTACAATAGTTACTTGTTTACAGACGAAGCCAGAGCAAACTTTCCTTATAGCTTTACCCTTGATGCCAACGGGAACTTTGTAGTCCGAAACTTGAATGCCACTAATCAAAAAATTGAGGCCGATTATGCTTGGGTTTATTTCAGTTTATCTGCTCCTAGTTTCCGATTAGACAAAGACATCTATATTAATGGAATGTTCAACAATTATGCACTGACTTCAGAAAACAAGATGGAATACAATGAGAAAAAAAACATTTATGAAAAAGCATTGCTAATCAAACAAGGTTTTACCAACTACCAATATGTTGTTGCAGATACTAAAGGTAAAATTGACCAAGAAAACAGCATTGATGGTAATTTTTATCAAACTGAAAATGAATACGAAGTTATCGTATATTACAGAGAAAACACACAAAGATATGACCGTGTAATTGGCTTTGTAACACTGAATTCGGTTAATATTACGAACTAAATAAAAAAATATTTTCCAATACATTTTTTTGTAATTTTGTCATTATTAAGCACCTACTTTTCGCAATATGGTTTCACAAATAACAAGAGGCATAAAAATATCGGTTTTAACTAGTTTTGAAGGAACTTATTTCAAAAACTACAAAATTCATTTTGCCTTTAGTTACCAAATAACAATTGAAAATCACAGTAAAGATTCTGTTCAACTTACTTCACGCCACTGGGAAATATTTGATTCCCTCAATTACAATGAAGTGGTAGATGGTGAAGGAGTAATCGGTAAAAAACCCGTTTTGAAACCTGGAGAACAACACACCTACAGCTCTGGTTGCTTATTATCCTCGCCTTATGGCGCTATGAAAGGATATTTCAATATGATTAATTTTACTACTACTAAAAATTTCAAAGTTTTTGTGCCTAATTTTAGATTATGCGCTTCATTTGCTTTGAATTAATTTGACTTTTATTCTTTGATTTAGAGTAAAAATTTCATTTTAACTTTGTACTTTTGCATCAAATTATCGGCAGTTGCCGAATCATCATTATTTTCTGTTCAATTATTTAATATAAAAAATATGCTAAAAGGATTTTTTAACGTACCCAAAGCGGTTAACGAACCTGTAAAAGGTTACGCCCCTAACTCCCCAGAAAAAGCAGCAGTTCTTGCAGCATACAAAGCCATGTGGAATTCAAAAATTGATGTTCCTTTATACATTGGTAGCGAAGAAATCAAAACGGGTAATACTAGAAATATGACCGCGCCACACGATCATCAACATGTGGTAGGAACGTATCATTTAGCCGAAAAAACACATGTTGAAAAAGCCATTGCGAGTGCTCTTGAAGCCAGAACAGCATGGGCAAATATGGCATGGGAACAACGTGCAGCTATCTTCTTAAAAGCTGCCGAGTTGATTGCTGGACCATACAGAGCTAAAATCAATGCTGCAACGATGATTGCGCAATCTAAAAATATTCACCAAGCCGAAATTGATGCATCATGTGAGTTGATTGACTTTTTACGTTTTAACGTAGAGTTCATGACTCAAATCTACGCTGACCAACCTAAATCGACTTCTGATATGTGGAACCGATTGGAATACCGTCCGCTAGAAGGATTCATATACGCGATCACTCCATTCAACTTTACGGCTATCGCTGCCAATCTTCCAGCAAGTGCTGCTATGATGGGTAACGTTGTGGTTTGGAAACCTAGTGACAGCCAAGTATTCTCTGCAAAAATCATCATCGATGTATTCAAAGAAGCAGGAGTTCCTGATGGTGTAATCAATGTGGTTTTTGGAGATGCTTTAATGGTTACTGATACGGTTCTAGCAAGTCGCGATTTCGCAGGAGTTCACTTTACAGGTTCAACACATGTATTTAAAGATATCTGGGCAAAAATCGGAGCCAACATTCACCATTACAAAACCTACCCAAGAATTGTAGGAGAAACTGGTGGTAAAGATTTCGTGGTGGCGCATCCAAGTGCTAATGTAAAACAAGTAGCGACAGGAATTGTTCGTGGGGCATTCGAATTCCAAGGTCAAAAATGTTCTGCAGCTTCAAGAGCTTATGTGCCTCAAAGTATGTGGCCAGCCTTAAAAGAACAATTGATTACCGATGTAAAATCAATGAAAATGGGATCTCCAGAAGATTTCAGCAACTTCATTACAGCCGTAATTCACGAAGGTTCTTTTGACAAATTAGCTAGCTATATTGATCAAGCAAAAAAAGATGCAGATGCTGAAATTATTGTTGGAGGAAATTATGATAAATCCGTTGGGTACTTTATCGAACCTACCATTATCGTAACCAGCAATCCAAAGTACACGACTATGGAAACCGAATTATTCGGTCCTGTAATTACCATCTATGTTTACGAAGATGCCAATTGGACAGAAACCTTAAAATTGGTGGACACCACTTCTGAGTACGCTTTAACAGGAGCTATCTTCAGTCAAGACCGTTACGCCATCGAAGAAGCGACAGTTGCTCTTCAAAATGCAGCGGGTAATTTCTACATCAATGATAAACCAACAGGAGCTGTGGTAGGTATGCAACCGTTTGGTGGCGCTAGAGCTTCAGGAACCAACGACAAAGCGGGTTCTGCCTTGAACTTATTGCGTTGGGTTTCGCCAAGAACCATCAAAGAAACGTTTGTAACACCAGAAGATTACAGATATCCATTTTTAGGAGAATAATTTTCTAAACACAACTATTTAAAAACCCCACATAAATCAAAATTGATTTTTGTGGGGTTTGTTGTTTACTCTATTTTAGGAACAGCATCAAAAGGCATTTTGGCCAGCAAAGTCCCGCTGTCCGCTATATCTTGCTTGCCGAACCCCGTCAAGCAAGGATGCCGCTACCATCGGGGTTAAAAGGACAAATAGGTGTGTTTTTGTAAGCAATAAAAATTACACTACAAACTTCAACGGTAAGTGCACTACTTTTTTGGTTTCGAAAAATTCATCCTCAAAAATGTCGGCTAAATTGTATTCTGTAGCCTTCGGAAAATCCTTCAACTCCTCGGTCAAATCCCCTCCTTTTAAATACAAAATACCATTTTTCAATTCGTGTTTGTGTTGCTTTTTGATTTTGGTTTTTACCCAAGAAACAAAATCTGGCATATTGGTCACCGCACGACTCACAATAAAATCAAAATCACCTTTTACATTTTCGGCACGAATTTGTTCAGCTTTTACATTTTTCAATTCCAAAGCTTCTGCAACTGCTTTGACCACTTTTATCTTTTTGGCGATAACATCAATCAAATAAAAACGTGTTTCGGGAAACAAAATCGCCAAAGGAATTCCAGGAAAACCACCTCCAGTCCCCACATCCAAGACATAAGTTCCTGGCTCAAACTTGTTTATTTTAGCAATTCCTAGCGAATGCAAAACGTGTTTAGTGTACAAAGCATCTATATCTTTTCTAGAAATTACATTAATTTTTTCATTCCAATCGTGGTACAAAAAATCCAACTTTGCAAACTGCTCTTTCTGCACATCCGTTAGATTAGGAAAATACTTTAGAATTTCATCCATAGCCTTAAATTTTTAACAAAAGTACTTATTTTAAGGCGGAAATTTTTAACTCAATAATGTATATTCAAAAATTTATAATAGTTACATTTGCAATTATTTAAAAATTCCTATGAATACTACTGCACCTACTTTTTCAAAGCAAGACAATTTAAAATTTTTCAGAACACTTAACTCTCGGGTAAACAATTACTTCAAAGAAAACAACATACAAAAAACAGGAAACTGGAAATTGCATTTAAAAACCATTATCTTATTTACTGTTTTTTTAGCACCTTATTTTATTATTCTAACACTTGACCTTCCGTTTTGGGCTTATTTACTGCTTACAATCGTTATAGGAATTGGAATGGCTGGAGTAGGAATGAACGTAATGCACGACGGTAATCACGGTTCGTATTCTACTAAAAGTTGGGTCAACAAATTTATGGGTGGTTCTATTTACATCCTAGCAGGAAATGTGTACAACTGGCAAGTGCAACATAACGTTTTACACCATACTTACACGAATATTCCTGGACACGACGAAGACTTAGACGCAGGTAGAATTATTCGTTTTACAAAAGAAGCAAAATGGCATAAATTCCACCGTTTTCAACACTACTATTCTATCTTTTTGTACGGTTTATTGACCTTTAATTGGGCCATTACAACCGATTTCAAACAAATGAAGAATTATTTAAAACGCAAATTATCGTATGGCGAGCCTAAAAGCCCAAAAATTCTTTGGACCACATTAATCATTACCAAAATGATTTATGTATCTATTTGGATTGTTTTGCCAATGGTAATTGGCATCACTTGGTGGAAAGTTTTGATTGGCTTTTTTGTAATGCATTATACTGCAGGACTTATCCTAAGTGTTGTTTTCCAACTAGCTCACGTAGTAGAAGAAACCACCAATCCATTACCAAATGAAAACGGAGAAATCGAAAACACTTGGGCTATTCACCAATTGTTTACTACAACCAATTTTGCTCCAAAAAACGCCATCATAAACTGGTATACAGGAGGATTAAATCACCAAATCGAACACCACATTTTCCCAAACATCAGTCATATTCACTACGGAAAAATTGCAAAAATTGTGAAGGAAACCGCTCAAGAATGCAATCTTCCTTACTATGAATACAAAACGATGCGTAGTGCTGTAATTGCACACTTCAGACACTTGAAAGAATTGGGAATGAAACCAGAATTAGCCTAAACTTACTACTGCTAAATTCAACACGAACTAATTACTATTTACTATATAAAATGAATCCACTTTCAGACAGAATTAACAACCTTGCCACTTCGCAAACTTTAGCGATGGCAGCATTAGCAAGAGAATTAAAAGCACAAGGAAAAGATATTATCAGCTTGAGTTTGGGAGAACCTGACTTTAATACGCCTGACTTTATTAAAGAAGCCGCAAAAAAAGCGATAGACGACAACTACAGCACTTATTCTCCAGTTGATGGTTATCAAGATTTAAAAGAGGCCATTTGTAGAAAATTCAAAAGAGATAATGATTTAGATTATAAACCTTCTCAAATTGTAGTTTCTACAGGTGCTAAACAATCGTTGTACAACATTGCTCAAGTAATGTTAAACGATGGTGACGAAGTAATTTTACCAGCGCCTTACTGGGTTTCTTATTATGAAATCATAAAATTATCAGGTGGTGTTCCTGTAGAAGTTCCTACTTCTGTAGAAACCGATTTCAAAATTACACCAGAACAATTAGAAGCAGCTATCACTCCTAAAACAAAAATGATGTGGTTCTCTTCTCCTTGTAACCCATCAGGTTCAGTGTACAACAGAGAAGAATTGACCGCTTTAGCTAAAGTATTAGAAAAGTATCCAAATATTTATGTGGTAGCTGACGAAATCTACGAGCACATCAATTTTTCAGGAACCTTTTGCAGTATTGGATCTATTCCAGGTATGTTAGAAAAAACCATTACAGTAAACGGTGTTGCAAAAGCATTTGCAATGACAGGTTACCGAATTGGATATATTGGAGCACCAGAATTCATTGCAAAAGCCTGTACAAAAATTCAAGGACAAGTAACTTCGGGAGCTAACTCTGTGGCACAAAGAGCTACTATTACCGCTGTTGATGCTGACCCAAGCGTATTGAACCATATGGTTCAGGCTTTCCACAGCCGTAGAGATTTAGTAGTAGGTTTATTAAAAGAGATTCCTGGTATCAAAATCAATGTTCCAGAAGGTGCTTTCTACGTTTTCCCAGATGTATCTTCTTTCTTCGGAAAAACACTTAGAGGAACTGAAATTAAAGACGCTAACGATGTATCGATGTATCTTTTGGCAGAAGCAAATGTTGCTACAGTAACAGGAGACGCTTTTGGAAATCCAAATTGTATTCGTTTTTCTTACGCTACTAGCGAAGCTTTATTAACCGAAGCTTTGAAAAGAATCAAAGACGCTTTGGCTGGATAAACCAAAGTGCTATTGCTATAATAAGCCTCAAGAATTATTTCTTGAGGCTTTTTTTGCTTCATAAAAATTGAATCGCTATTGTATTAGTTTTTAAAAAAAATCCTCTTGAATTAGAAATCTTAAATATTTTATTAGACCTTTGCAGACTTTTTTTTGCGAACACTCGAAAAGCTAAAGTTGTAATAATGAAGAAGAAAATAGAAATACTAGCGCCCGCCAAAGATTTAATTCACGGTATGGCAGCTATCAATGCAGGTGCCGATGCCGTTTATATTGGCGCTCCTCAGTTTGGCGCCCGTTCAAATGCTCATAATTCACTTGAAGATGTGGCAGCTTTAGTGCAATATGCTCATTTGTATTATGCTCAAGTTTTTGTGGTTATTAATACGATTTTGTACGACAACGAATTGGAAACCTGTCGCCAAATGATTTGGGAATTGTATGAAATTGGCGTTGATGCCTTAATCGTTCAAGATATGGCCATTATGGAAATGGACTTACCTCCTATCGTTTTACACGCAAGTACACAAGCCAATAACCGCGACCCTCATAAAATTAAATTCTTAAAAGATGCGGGAATGAAACGCGTGGTTTTGGCTCGTGAATTGAATTTACACCAAATCAAAGAAATTGCCGAAACATCAGATGTTGAACTAGAATTTTTCGTGACTGGAGCACTTTGTGTGTCTTTCAGCGGAAACTGTTATATGAGTGTGGCCAATGGAGAACGTTCTGCCAATCGTGGTTCGTGTGCCCAAAACTGTCGTTTACCCTACAACCTCATCGATGGCAATGGTGAGACTTTAATCAAAAACAGTCACTTACTTTCGATTAAGGATTTTGATGTTTCAGACCAAATACCAAATTTAATTGAAGCTGGAATTTGCTCTTTCAAAATCGAAGGACGATTGAAAGATATCGTTTATGTAAAAAATAACGTTTCGTATTTACGTCAAAAATTAGACGCTTTCTTAGAAGGAGATGGTTATGACAAATACACCAAAGCTTCTTCTGGAACGTGCACTTATACTTTTGATTCCGCTTTGGATAAAACCTTCAATCGTGGCTATACCGATTATTTTGTAAACGAAAGACACCAGTCCATAGGTTCTTGGGAAAGCCCAAAATCAAAAGGACAATACATTGGAAAACTCATTAAAACTGTTGGAAAGGGCTACGAAATCGAAAATGGCGAATTCCTTAATAATGGTGATGGCCTATGTTTCATCAACGAAAACAACGAAGCAGAAGGACTTTACATCAACAAAGTTGAAAACGGTTTAGCGTATCCTAATGTTTTAAAAGACATCAAACCTGGAACTTTCATTTATCGCAACAACGATGCCGCTTTCATCAAATTGGTAGCTCGAGAAGATAGCGCCGTGCGAAAAATTAGCACTAGTTTATTACTCACCGAAAACGAACAAGGCTTCGAACTAATTGCAACCGATGAAGATGGCTATGTAAGCACCGTTACTTTAGTTCATGCCAAAGAACGCACCAAAAACAACGAATCCTTAGCAGAAAATTTCAAAGCCAATCTGGCCAAAACAGGATTCACACCTTATAAAGCTGATGAAATCAACGTAATTTTTTCAGACAATTGGTTCCTTCCGATTTCTAAAATCAACGAAATGCGAAGAACCGTTCTAGAACAATTGTCAGAAATACGATTGAAAAATTACCATCGCGAAGAGCAACAATTGGTAAAAACAGACCATCCTTTTCCAGAAACCAAATTGGATTTCACCTATAATGTTTCGAACAAGCTAGCACGTAAATTCTACGAACGTCACGGCGTTACCGAAATCGAAAAAGCCTTTGAATTGCAATGGGACCCTGGAAAATCACGTGTAATGACCACGAAATATTGCATCAAATATGAGTTGGAACGCTGTCCAAAATACCATCGCGAAAATATGGACAAAAAGGTAAAAGAACCTTTGGTCTTAAAACAAGGCGAATTGGAATACAAACTGAAATTCAATTGCAAACCCTGCGAAATGGAGATTTGGGAAAAAGATGCCGAATTCGAAATTGAAGAAGATCATTTTCATTAAAAGAGTACGGACAGGTTGCGACCTGTCCTTTTTTATTTCTATTTTTGAAAAAAACTAACACTATTTTTATAGCACTTATGAAAAAAATAATTACTCTTTTTGTAGCATTATTCAGTTTTGTGGTTTCCGCCCAAGAAAAAAAAGAAACGCCTAAGAAACAAATTGTAGAGGCTTCTTGCGGGCAATGCCAATTTGGTATGGAAGGAAAAGAGTGCGATTTAGCCGTTCGCATCAACGGAAAATCTTATTTCGTAGACGGTACGCATATCGACCAACACGGAGATGCGCACGCCAAAGACGGTTTTTGTGCAGCCGTTAGAAAAGCTGAAGTAATTGGTGAAATCGTAGACAATCGCTTTAAGGTAACGTATTTCAAATTGTTACCCGAAAAAAAGTAAATGGCATTAATTCTTCAAAATATTGCCAAACACGTGGCCTTAACCCCCGAGGAAGAGGCCTTATTTTTGTCTAAAACAACTACTCAAAAACACAAAGCCAAATCAGTTTTGTTGCACGCAGGAAAAGTGGCTGATAGTACTTATTTTGTCAATTCAGGGATTTTGAGAAGCTTCAATATCAACGACAACATTATCGAACACGTATTGCATTTTGCCTGTGAAGGCTGGTGGATGGGCGACATGTACAGTTACATTTCTGGAAAACCCGGCAATCTTTTTATCGAAGTCCTAGAAGATGCTGAAATAGTTACCATTACCAAAGAAAACCATCAAGAACTCTATAAAGCCATCCCAAAATTGGAACGCTTTTTCAGAATACTCGCCGAGAATTCTTTAGTGACCCATCAAGAACGCTTAATGGATAATTTGAGCTTGACCGCCGAGGAACGCTTTGAAAAGTTCTGCAAAAAATACCCCACTTTAATTCACAAACTCCCCCAAAAACACATCGCATCTTATATTGGCGTAACACCTGAATTCTTTAGTAAAATGAAGAGTAGGTTATTGAAGAAGTGATTAATATCGAAGTTACCTCATGCAAATCCCAACTAAACATCATAACAATTTAAATTTTATCTTCGTGGTTTAAATTTCATGAAACATAAACTACAAAATATCATTTAAGGAAAGAACTAGGTTAGGTACGAGATGCTATTCAGGCGATCTTTAATTGCTCTAGACCAAGCAAAAAACCAGAAAAAGGGGGTTAGCAAGAGGAATTGATGCAAATAAAACAGAATCGAATTTAAATTAACCATCCAAACCCTCAGCACTCAAAACGGCATCCTTTTCGAAACCCTATTCAATAACATACTAATTTACCCTAAATAAAAAATAGAGCAAACCATCAACTAGAACTTTGGAATACAATTAGAAAATTTGAATTGAATGATCCGAGGTCTCGCTCCATTTTCGGATTGAGTAGTAAGAGAAAATGGTTGGACTATAGCATATTCGATGTGTGCTATAGCAAAGTATTACAGCTCATTTTTCCATTGTACAATTATAGCATTTGCTGCAGGAGTATTTAATTTTTTAAGTTCTTCTATGATTTGTAGTTTTTGAGCTTTGCTTATTACGGGTTCTGGTTTTATAAATTCTTCTGCTGTAGCATGAGCAAAAAACAAAGCATCGGTCCAATCGTTTCGTATGCCGTCAATTACCAAATGAATTCTATCTTGAGTCCCTTTATTCGCTACTGAATGTGTAAAATTGGCGTCAATATACCAACATTCTCCTGCATTCATGTGTAGGCGTTCATTGTCTAAAATAAATTCGACTAACGGATTTGTAACGATAGGAATGTGCATTCTAAAACAGCCATCTTCATATCCCAAACAATGATCTTGATGCGGTTTTATTATTGCGCCAGCACTTAGTTTTAATAATCTGACCGCAGTTTTTTTAAACAAAAGCGAATCTATAACATGAGTAAAATAAGGACATTGTGCTAAAATTTCAGTAGGGAGTAATTCGCTTGTAGTTTGGTCAAAGGCATAAATGGCATCTGATTTCCCATTGACAGACAGTAAGGCCATCGATGTCCAAGAACCGTCATAACCATTCTTGTTGTAATGCTTCACCCAACTGTTGTCTAGTATTTGTTGCAAATCGTTTTGTAACTTACTGACATCAAAGGAAAGCCCAAATTTTATATATCGTATTAATGCGTCCATACTTTAATCTCTTAACCATTTAACCATCGTGGGAAATGGTTTTTTATTTTCTATCTCCGCTTGTTCTTTTGTCAAACAAAGCCCAGTCCATTCTAAAAGAGGCAATCCAATATAATTTTGATTGCTATAATTTTCAATGAGCCAAGACGCCTCATTTTTATAACCGTTGGGATGAAAAACAAATTCTGCAGGAAAATTTAAATGAATAAGAGCAGCATAAGACCATAACATAGCGATAATTTCTTCTCCATCAGCAGGCCAGTTGTCAGCCATTTTGGGAGTACCTATATTGTTTCGGTCCTCGCTAGTAGTTACGGCTAGATGACCTGCTTCGTGCAAAATATCGCCGGGATACAATAATTTATTGAAATCTATTTGAACACAATTGGCTCCCAAAGCCAAACCAGGTAGAAAGGTGGTATCATCTAATTCTTTTTCAACCACGGCTATTCCTATTGAATCCAAAAAGTGGAGTACTTTAATTACTTCGGGGGTGTTTTTTAAATTTGTCATTTGTACTATTACTATTCGGATACTAAATGTAATAAAAAAATCAAAAATGCTTGAGCCTATTTACTAAAAAGCAAATTCGAAATCGTAACTTTTTTAGATATATTCTGGCACTAAAAAAACTTTATATTTGTGTCAATTAAAAATAGTAGCTGCCAAAAAACTACGATCATTCAAAACCTCATACTTTTCGAAGTCATTTCGGGTAGTAAGTCGTTTGGCTAGCAACCCCAATCTCATAAACTCATACTAATTGGGTTCTGGACTATCTTCATAATAAAAAGCTTGAGTTTGGTAGACTTCACAAGTCTAAAATCAATAGCTGTACTTACTTTATAAAACTACAACATTTGATATTTCTGGCTCATTTTTTTTCTTAATCTAGGTTAAGTGACTTTTGCTCGCAACGAGCATACCTTTGTATTGTAGTAATCACTAAATTTATACGAAGATGAAAAAATCAGTTTTACATACCGCAGATTCAAGAGGACACGCAAACCACGGATGGTTGAATGCTTATCACAGTTTTAGCTTTGCTAGTTGGTACAACCCCGATAGAATTCAGTTTGGAATGCTTCGCGTTTTGAACGATGACACCATTGCTGCTGGAATGGGTTTTGGTACGCATCCACACGACAATATGGAAATCATCACCATTCCGCTAGAAGGCGATTTGGCACACAAAGACAGTATGGGCAATGCTGCAACTATCAAAACAGGCGATGTACAAGTAATGAGCGCCGGAACGGGTATTCAACACAGTGAATTTAATCCCAATGCGGACCAACAAACCAAGCTGTTTCAAATTTGGTTGTTCCCAAAATACCGCAATGTAGCACCTCGCTACCAACAAATCACTTTGGACGTTAACGAACAAAAAAACAATTTTGCTCAAATTCTATCGCCAAATCCTGACGATGCTGGGGTGTGGATTCATCAAGACGCTTGGTTTTATTTGTCTGATTTTGATGCCGATTTTTCTAAAAAATTAGCTTTACAAAAAGAAGGTAACGGTTTTTACATTATGACTATTGAGGGCGAAATAGAAGTCAACGGAGAACGATTAAGCAAAAGAGATGCCCTTGGAATTTGGGATACTCCAGAAATTGACATCAAGGCCACAACAGCTGCTAAATTTTTGGTGATGGAAATCCCGATGGAACAATAAATAAAGTAGTCAGTCGTCAGCACATAGTATTCAGTAAAAAATTAATTATGAACGAAGTACAAGTAAAAATCAACGATAAAAAAGGGAGTTTTTTTATTGAAATTGAGGGAAAACAAGAAGCAGAAATGACGTTTGTTTTTGCCGGAGAAGACAAAATCATAATTGACCACACGGGTGTAAATCCAGGCAATGAAGGAAAAGGTTTGGGCAAACAACTGGTTGCTCAAGCAGTGACCTATGCTCGAGAAAACAACATAAAAATCATTCCGCTTTGTCCGTTTGCCAAAAAAGTATTCGACAAAACTCCAGAATTTAGAGACGTGCTTTAAAATGGAAAACTTACTAGAAAAAGACGTTCAAGGAAGTATTGGTGCACAAAAATACTTGTGCACCATTTCTTGGCGTAACGGCGAATTACTAATGGATGAACCCGAAACTATTGGAGGACAAGATTTGGGACCTGACCCCTACTCTACTTTATTGGCTTCGCTGGCGGGTTGTACTCTTTCTACCTTGCGAATGTACATTGACCGCAAAGGTTGGCACATTCCCGCAATTCAGATTGCGTTGAATTTATCACAAAATAACGAGTCCGAATTAGAGACTACCATTTCGAGAACCATCACTTTTTCTGAAATCATTACCGAAGCACAAAAAGAACGCTTACTTTTGATAGCCGAGAAATGTCCCGTTTCTAAACTATTAAAAAACAAAGTCAGTATTAACACTCAACTATAAATACTATGGATGCCAAAGATTTAACCAAAGAGTACAGCAATGGCGAGGTAACCATTGTTTGGAAAAACAGCTTATGCAAACACGCTGCCGAATGTGTAAAGAACAATCCCGACGTATTTAAACCCAAAGAAAAACCGTGGATAGTTCCCGAAAATTCGACTACCGAAGCCATCATCAGTACGGTAAAAAAATGTCCTTCGGGAGCATTGACATACTATATGAATAAAGAATAAAATTATTTATTATGAAAAAAATACTAGCCTTTGGCGCATCCTCTAGCGCGACTTCTATCAACAAACAATTGGCTACCTATGCCGCTCATCAATTTGCCAACGCAACCGTTGAAGTTTTGGATTTGAACGACTACGAAATGCCCATTTTCTCAATAGATAAAGAAACCAAAACCGGAATCCCACAATTAGCTCACGATTTTTTTGCCAAACAAGGCAGTGCAGACCTTATTGTCATTTCGTTTGCGGAACACAATGGCGCCTATTCGACTGCTTTCAAAAATATTTTGGATTGGACTTCCCGCATCAACGGTAAAACCTTTCAACAAAAACCCACGCTTTTGCTAGCTACATCACCCGGACCAAGAGGAGGTGCTTCGGTTTTGGAAATGGCCAAAAACAGATTCCCTTTCCAAGGAGCCGATGTTAAAGGTGCTTTTTCACTGCCGAGTTTTGCTACCAATTTTGATGCAGAAAAAGGAATCACCAACGAAGAATTGAAAGCCCAATTGCTAGAAATTATTGCTTCAATAGAGTGAGAAGTGAAAAGTAAAAAGTGATTAGTGATTTTATTTCGTAATCACTTTTTATTTAAAGAAGATTATGAGTTAAATTCACAAATGCACAGCTAATAACCGAAAACTGACAACTCATAACTGATAACTTACAACACCCTCTCAATCGCTTCTATGGCTTTGTAAAAATCAATGGGTTTTACTTCTTCAAAAAAGTCGATTTCGTGGGTATGAGGCAAGAAATCTGAAATAATACGCACAATAAAATCCTGTGGTTGCTTGAGATACATAAAAGTATAGTCTTCCATATTCACCACGGTGCGTTCGGCCAAATTAGTCGTTTTCACAAATTTATCCGAAGTCAACGAAGACAAACAAAGCAAGTTAGTTTTGGGTTCCGTTAAAATAGGTTTGCCGTTTTCGAACAATTGTCCTTCGTAACCATAAAGCGAAGCATTGGTGATTTCTATTGGCATTCCTAATTGTAATTCGGCTGGCAAATTTTCAGGTTTTCCTACGATGGCGGCAAAGCCGATTAGCACACACAAATCGTGCGGAGGCAAATGCATCATGGCTTTGGCGGTGGTTTCTCTTCCCACACCTGAGATCATGATTTGGTAGTCATTTTGTAAAGATGGAAAGCGTTGCAAGGCATTTTGCACTTTCTCGGCTTCGATTTCCATTGGGGTAAGTAGGATAACTTTCATTTTTTTATTTTTTTTCGGGATGTTGGCTAATCAAGCCCTTTCTTGCCTTCTAGCCCCGGTAGTAGCGGCATCCTTTGTGGCCGGGGTTCGGCCGCAAAGATACAGCGGATGACGGGACTTTGCCTATAAAAAAGCCCTTTCTTTCTGCTCCTAAAAAGGATTACTGTAACTTTCGAATGACCCGCGCGGGATTGCCTACAGCCAGCGAATGAGGCGGAATATTCTTGGTCACCACCGAGCCGGCGCCAATCGTGCAACCGTCGCCAATGGTCACTCCAGGGCAAATCACGGTATTGCCGCCAATCCAGCAATCATCGCCAATCGTGACGGGTTTAGATACCTCGAAAGTGCGTCTCTCTACGATGTCCAAAGGATGCGAGGCAGCATAAATATGCACGCCTGGTCCAAAAAACACGTTGTTACCAATGGTGATTTTCATCGTATCGAGCACCACACAATTGAGGTTGAAATACACATTTTCGCCCGTGTGAATGTTGTACCCATAGTCGCAATGAAACGGCGGTTCTATATACAAACGCTTGTGGGCATTGGGCAGCAATTGCTTGAAAAGCCCGCGTGTTTTGCCGTTTACGATATACTCGGCATTGATTTGTTGGAGCATTTTCTTGGCCCACAATCGCTCTTGCACCAACTGTTTGTCATTGCTAAGATAGGATTCGCCAGCGAGCATTTTTTCTTTTTCAGAAGGCATACCTTTGAAGTTATTGAATTTAAAATTAAAATGATTTGGGCGTGCCCCGAAGTCTCGTTGAAAAAAACGAGACTTCGGGTCGCGCTGTACGTTCCCGCTTTTTTCCCTTCAATTGCCTATGGTTAAACCATAGACAATTGAAGGGAAAAAAGAGCTCCACTGCCATCGCTCACGCAAAAAACGTCCTCGTAAAGATAAACAATCCATCATTTCACTAAAGGTTCAGTAAAGAAATTCAACTTCAAAAGAGCATTTTGCCAAAAAACACTATTTTTGTTACCCAATTGGTTTACGAAACGACCAATTTTTTAAACATTTAAACTAAAAAAAATGAAAGCATACGTTTTTCCAGGTCAAGGCGCACAGTTCACAGGAATGGGCAAAGACTTATATGAGAACTCTCCTCTAGCCAAAGAATTATTCGAAAAAGCCAACGAAATTTTAGGTTTCCGCATTACCGATATTATGTTTGAAGGTACCGCAGAACAACTAAAAGAAACCAAAGTAACACAACCTGCGGTGTTTTTACACTCGGTTATTTTGGCTAAAACTTTAGAAAATTTCGAACCAGAAATGGTGGCTGGACACTCTTTGGGTGAATTTTCTGCCTTGGTAGCCAATGGCGCATTATCTTTTGAAGACGGATTGAAATTAGTTTCTCAAAGAGCTTTGGCAATGCAAAAAGCTTGCGAAATCACTCCTTCTACGATGGCAGCCGTTTTGAACCTAGACGACAAAATAGTAGAAGACATTTGCGCTTCTATTGATGGAGTTGTAGTTGCCGCAAACTATAACTGTCCTGGACAATTGGTGATTTCTGGTGAATACAAAGCCGTAGAATTGGCTTGCGAAAAAATGAAAGAAGCAGGTGCCAAAAGAGCCTTGATTTTACCTGTTGGTGGCGCTTTTCATTCTCCAATGATGGAGCCAGCTAGAGAAGAATTAGCCGCAGCTATCGAAGCGACTACTTTTGCTACTCCAATTTGTCCTGTGTACCAAAACGTAACAGCAAGTGCGGTTTCTGACCCTAACGAAATCAAGAAAAACTTAATCATTCAGTTGACTGCTCCAGTAAAATGGACACAATCCGTGCAACAAATGATTGCCGATGGAGCAACACTATTTACCGAAGTAGGTCCTGGAAAAGTATTGACCGGACTAATTGGAAAAATCAATAAAGAAGCCGCTACTGCAAATGCTTAAAAATTTGAGATAGCAGATTGCAGCATTTAGGTAGCAATTCTTATCAAGAGAATCCTCATAAACGTAAAGTTTGTGGGGATTTTTTGTTTACCTTTAGTTCTCAAAAAAATAACAACCCATAAAACCCAATTGATTATGAGAAAAGTAATTTTAGGATTGGCATTTTTAGCTGTAGTAAGCGTTTCTTGTAAAGAAGAAACCAAAGAAAAATTAGATGAAGCCAAAGAGGCTGTAACCACCGAAGTAGAAGAAAAAATAGATACTGCCACCGTAAAAGTAGAAAAAGCAGTAGATACTCTACAGGCCAAAACGAGTAAAGTCCTCGAAAAAGGCGCTGAAAAACTAGACAAAGCCGCTGACAAAATGAAAGAAGCTGCTAAAAAGTAACAAAAAAGCCGAATCTCAAAGATTCGGCTTTACTTTTATTTACAATTCTTTCGCTTCTTCGCAATGATTATTACTTATTCCTGTAATCAAAATAGCAGTTGCTTTCTTTTCGAAAAAAATGTACCAAGTAGTTCTTTTATTCGATTTGTAAAAAATATAATAGGTGCCTAAATGACTGATATTTTTCGGAGCTATTTTATGTATGTCGAGCTGACATCTTTCAGAGGTAGCATCGTAAATCCTCGAGACATATTCCTCTGCTGATTCTATAAATCCAAAATACTCTTTTTTGTATAAAATCTGAACAAGATTATCCAAATCAGCAATTACTTTTACGGTGAAAATAACTTTTATTTTCCCCACCACGCTCTAATTCTTCTTTTAGCTTCTTCCTTCGCTTCCTCAGGAGTCAACCCCTTAGCGAACTCCGTATCGAAATCAAATGTTGCTCGATCTATTCCTTTCTGCTTCAGCTGCGAAGATTCATAAACCACGGCTGGTTCTTCCACTTTGGGCGATTTTGAGGATGCTTTTTTAGCACTCATTCCTTTAAATTTTTTCCTAACGAATTTACAAATAGTTCTTTAAAGAAAAAAACACCAAATTATCAATGGATACTTTGGTGTTTTTTACTAATGACCTTTTACTGATGACTGAATACTACTTATGAGCGTATTTTTTGTTCCCATTTCCAGGCACTAGCCATTGCTTCATCAAGAGTAGACTCGGCTTTCCAACCCAAAACGGTGTTGGCTTTGTGGGTATTTGCATAGGCTTCTGTAACGTCGCCTTCTCTTCGAGGTACGATTTTGTAAGGTAGTTTTTGACCACTTACACGCTCAAAACTCTGAATCACTTCGAGTACTGAACTTCCTGTACCTGTTCCTAAGTTAAAAGTCTCTACTTTTTCTGTGTTTTTCTTGTCTAACAAGCGTTCTAGCGCAACAACGTGGGCTTTGGCCAAATCCACCACGTGTATATAATCGCGAACCGCTGTACCATCAGGCGTTGGATAATCATCTCCAAAAACCGATAATTCTTGGCGCAATCCAATCGCCGTTTGTGTAATAAAAGGCACTAAATTTTGTGGCACACCAATTGGCAATTCTCCAATTGCGGCACTTGGATGTGCTCCAATAGGATTGAAATAACGTAACAAAATCGCATTGATAGATGACGCTTTTGCGGTATCTCTGATGATTTCTTCTCCTACTTTTTTGGTGTTCCCGTATGGCGACATCGGTTGTTGTACCGGAGCATCTTCGGTAATGGGCATTTTTTCGGCCTGACCGTAAACCGTACAAGAGGAACTAAATATAAAGGAAGCCGCATCTTTTTGCTGCAATTCTTGCAAAAGATATACTAAGGCTGCAATGTTGTTTTCGTAATACAATAAGGGATTCTGAACACTTTCCCCCACAGCTTTGGAGGCTGCAAAATGAATGACTCCAGCAATATCCGAATATTCTTTGAAGAGTGCTTGTACCGATGCTTTGTCGCGCATATCAATATTTTTGAAATGCGGCGCAATTCCTGAAATGCTTTCGATTCCTTTGAGAACATCGATAGACGAATTGTACAAGTTATCGACGATTAGGACTTCGAATCCTTTGCTTTGCAATTCTACTACGGTGTGAGAACCGATGAAGCCTAAGCCTCCTGTAACCAATATTTTCATAACTGTGTGGTTTGGGTTAGCCCTGATGGAAGCGGCATCCTTGCTTGGAGGGGTTCGCCAAGCAAGATACAGCGTACAGCAGGAAATAGCTCCTAAAAACTATCCTAAAAATTCTAAAACACTATCGGTAATAAATTTAATTTGCTCATCATCAAGCTCAGTATGCATAGGTAAAGATAACACTTCTTGCACCAACTGATTCGTAACTGGGAAATCTTCTTCTTTGTAACGTGGATCCAAATAAGCCTTTTGTGCGTGCAACGGAATTGGATAATAAATAGCACATGGAATACCTTTATCCAACAAATGCTGCATTAATCCATTGCGATCTGCATTGATGATGCGCAAGGTATATTGATGAAAAACATGACAATCGCAGCTATCGCAAATACTTGGCGCAATGATATTAGCGTGACCTTGAAAAGCCAAAGTATACTTACGAGCGGCATCTTGACGTGCTTTATTGTATTGATCTAACAACGGTAATTTAGCATTTAGAACTGCCGCTTGAATACTATCCAAACGCGAATTTACGCCCACTACATCGTGATGGTATCTTTCGTACATTCCGTGGTTTACAATACCGCGTAGTGTGTGTGCCAAAGCGTCATCGTTCGTAAAAATTGCACCACCATCGCCATAACAACCTAAGTTTTTAGAAGGAAAAAATGAAGTCGCTCCTACATGACCGATAGTTCCCGCTTTCTTTTTAGTACCATCTGAAAATTTGCAATTCGCCCCAATAGCTTGCGCATTATCTTCGATTACATATAAATTATGCTCCTTGGCCAAAGCCATAATCGCTTCCATATTGGCCGCACGACCAAACAAGTGTACAGGTACAATCGCTTTGGTTTTTGGAGTAATGGCTTTTTTGATGGCTTCTAGAGAAATGTTCATGTTGTGCATTTCTACATCAACCAAAACTGGAGTCAATTGAAGTAAAGCAATAACCTCTACTGTTGCTGCAAACGTAAAATCGGCAGTGATTACCTCGTCTCCGGGCTTTAAACCCAATCCCATCATAGCAATTTGCAAAGCATCGGTACCATTAGCACAAGGAATGACGTGTTTTACTCCCAAATAGGTTTCTAATTCTTTCTGAAAAGTATGTACTTCTGGCCCGTTGATGTAAGTATTCGTATCTAAAACGTTTTGAATTGAGGTGTTTACAACGTCTTTTATTTTATCATATTGACTCTTTAAGTCAACCATTTGGATTTTTTTCATTGAAAATTAATTTAAAGTTTGAAAACAAAGTAGGTTGACCCAAAATGTTTTCGCAAAAAAGAACAACAAAAATAGTTATTTAATCCCTCTTAGACAATGAAAAAACCATAAAGAAACTGTATTTTAGCCAAAATTTATACTCATGTTTTTTCTGTATAATCAAATCGTTTTTATAGCAGGTTTTTTATTGAAAATCGTAGCCCTTTTTAGCCCAAAAATGGCTCTTTTTATAAAGGGTCGAAAGGATGTTTTTAAGACTTTAGAAGAAAAAATTCAATCTAGCGACAAATCCATCTGGTTTCATGCCGCATCTTTAGGCGAATACGAACAAGGGCTGCCAGTTATTGAAAAAATAAAAGAAAAATACCCTTCCCATAAGATTATTGTCACCTTTTTTTCGCCTTCTGGATACGAGGTGCGAAAAAACAACACTGTGGCTGATTGCACAGTTTATTTACCATTGGATACTCAAAAAAACGCGAAACAATTCATCGAGCTAGCGCATCCCGAACTGGTTTTCTTTATCAAATACGAATATTGGCCGAATTACTTAAACGAACTCAAGAAACGACACATCAAAACCTATTTGATTTCGGGAATTCTGAGAGAAAACCAAGCCTTTTTTAAATGGTACGGCGGTTTTTACAGAAAAGCACTAAAGGCTTTTGATTTCTTTTTTGTGCAAAACGAATCTTCGAAACAACTCTTACAAAGCCTTGGTCATCAAAACGTTTTGGTTTCTGGAGACACGCGTTTTGACCGTGTGAGTACCATTTTAGAGAAAGACAACACCCTTGATTTCATAGCCGAATTCAAGAACAACAAAATCACAGTTGTAGTAGGTAGTTCTTGGCCAAAAGACGAAGAAATTATCGCCCAATACATTAACGAATACAGCAACGAAAACGTAAAATTCATTATTGCTCCACACAATATAAAAGCGCAGCAAATCGCCAATTTAAAAGCACTAATTACCAAACCTACGGTCTTATTTTCAGAAAAAGAAAAGCAATCCTTATCTGACCAACACGTTTTTATCATTGACACTATTGGGATTTTAACCAAAATCTACAGTTATGCCGATATTGCTTATGTAGGCGGTGGTTTTGGAAATCCTGGAGTTCATAATATTTTAGAACCCGCTACGTTTGGAATTTCCATCGTTATTGGACCAAATTATTCGCATTTTGCAGAAGCGACAGCTTTAGTCAAACTAAACGGATGCGTTAGTATTGCAAACCACAAAGATTTACTCGAAACTTTTGACGATTTGATTTACAAACCAGAAATTAGATCTCAAAAAGGAGCCATTTGCCGCCAATTTGTCCAACAAAATAAAGGTGCTACCGCTATCATTCTAAATCATATCTTATGATACAGTTTCAACCACTCGAAAAAAAGGATATCGATGCCGTTACCTCACTAATGAGCGAATTTTATGCGATTGACAACTATCCTTTTGACACAACTAAAGCAACTAATTTGTTTGAGGAATTTTTAGCAAACGACCATCTTGGAAAATGCTGGTTAGTAGTATCAGATCAAGGAATTGTTGGTTATTTGATTCTGACTTTTGTTTTTAGCTTTGAATACCAAGGCAAGATTGCTTTTTTAGATGAATTATACATTCAACCCAAAGCACAAGGTCAAGGAATTGGAAAAAGTGCCGTTGCTTTTGCACAAAAACAAAGCGAAGAATTAAGATTGAAACTACTTTATCTAGAAGTCGAAGAACATAATCTTTCGGCTCAGCAATTGTACCTCAAAAGCGGCTTCAGCATTCATCCTAGAAAATTGATGAAACTCAAATTATAATTTTATTACCTTTTTAAATACTATTACTCCTATGAAATTCTTAAAACTATTCTTATTACTTTTTGTGATCCAAACGCAAGCCCAACAAGGCGGAATGTGGATACCTTCTCTCTTGGAAGGAATGAACGAAAAAGAAATGAAAAGTCTAGGTATGAAAATGACCGCCAAAGACATTTACGACACGAACAAATCTAGCTTGAAAGACGCTGTTCCTCAATTTAACGGAGGCTGTACTTCTGAAGTTATTTCACCAAAAGGACTTTTACTGACCAATCACCATTGTGGTTACGGACAAATTCAATCGCATTCTAGTACAGAACACGATTATTTAGCCAATGGCTTTTGGGCCTATAAGATGGAAGACGAATTACCCAATAAAGATTTGGTGGTTACATTTATTGTAAAAATAGAAGACGTGACCAAACAAGTTTTAGAAGGGGTAAACACGCTATCAAATGAAGCCGAAAAGCAAAAGAAAATTCAAGAAAACATAAGTACTTTAAGCAATTCATTTCCTAAAGAAGCTTGGCAAGAAAACAAAATTCGAACGTTTTACGATGGCAATCAATACTTGCTTTTTGTTACCGAAACCTTCAAAGATGTTCGTTTAGTAGGGGCGCCACCAACTTCAATAGGAAAATTTGGATCGGATACCGACAACTGGGTTTGGCCTAGACATACTGGAGATTTTTCACTTTTCAGAATTTATGCTGACAAAAACAATCGTCCAGCCGCTTATTCTAAAGACAACGTTCCTTACACTCCAAAACACTTTTTACCTGTTTCTTTAGATGGAATTGCTGAAGACGACTTTACTTTAGTTTTTGGATATCCAGGAAGAACCAACGAATATTTACCTGCTGTTGCCATCAACCAAATTGCAAACGAACTGAATCCTGCAAAAATAGAAATCAGAGAACAAGCCCTTAAAGTAGCCGATGGTTTTATGAGAAAAGATAATGCTATCAAAATTCAATATGCTTCAAAATATGCTGGAACGGCCAATTATTGGAAAAAATGGCAAGGCGAAACGTTAGGCATCAAAAAATCAAATGCAATTGCCGTAAAAAAAGAAGCCGAAAAGAAGTTTCAAGAAAAGGTTAGCAAAGCCAAAAAAGAAAAGGAATACGGCAGTCTTTTGAGTGATTTCGAAAAAAACTACACCGAAATCGCACCTTACGCTTTGGCAAGAGACTATTTTAACGAAACCGTACAAAGAAATACAGAACTACTTACTGTAGCTTACAAATTCTATCAATTAGAACAACTTTACAACACCAAGGGAGAACAATCTTTTACCGACAGAAAAAACAACCTGTACAACGGATTGGGTGATTTTTATAAAGATTTCAGCGCCAAAGTTGACGAAAAAGTATTCGAGCAACTTATTGCATTATACGCGACAAAAGTACCTAAGCAATTCTTACCGAACACACTCAACAACGTCGATGTTAACCAACTGACAAAAACTATTTATTCTGTCTCCAAACTCACTTCCTATTCTGGCTCAAAAGAACTACTAACTGGCGACACAAAAACGGTGTTAGAAAACATCAACCGTGACCCTGCTTTTGTTCTAGTAAAAAGTATGGCCGATATGTATCTAAAAGAAGTAAATCCTACATACGAGTCTTTAAATTTAAAAATAACAGAATTGCAGCGCAATTACATGAAGGCTCAACTGGAACTTAGCGAAAATTCAAGAATATTCCCAGATGCTAATAGCACCTTGAGAGTAACCTATGGAAAAGTAAAAGGATATGAGCCAAAAGACGGTGTATATTATAACCCAATTACCTACTTGGATGGTGTAATGGAAAAATACATTCCTGGTGACTACGAATTTGACGTTTCTCCAAAATTAATTGACTTGTACAAAAACAAAGATTTTGGAAATTATGCTGAAAACGGGAAAATGCCCGTATGTTTTATTGGTACTAATCATACCACAGGCGGAAATTCAGGAAGTCCAGCGCTAGATGCCAAAGGAAATTTAATTGGATTGAACTTTGATCGTGTTTGGGAAGGCACGATGAGCGACATCTACTACGACCCGAGCATTTGCAGAAATATCATGGTCGATATTCGTTATGTATTATTTATAATAGACAAATACGCAGGGGCAAAAAACTTGATTGAAGAATTACGATTAGTACATCCTAAAAAAACCAAAAAGGGAAACGTTAGTAACTAACTGTTACTATTTTAGAACACCCCTCACATTGGCATACTATTTGATGATTAAACCACCGTGAACAGAGAATATAATTTAAAAAAAATACAAAAAAATATATTGCGTATTAATTTTTTTATATCTTTGCCACGAATTAATAATTAACCTTTATAATAAAATTAAGATGAAAAAAGTATTTTTAAGTTTAGCTGCTGTTGCTGTATTAACTGTTGTATCTTGTAAAAAAGCTGACGCTCCTGCTGAGGAAGCTGTAGCTACTGATTCTGCTGCTGTTGCTGTTGATTCTGCTGCTACTCCAGCTGTTGACTCTGCTGCTACTGTAGTTGATTCTGCTGCTGCACCTGCTGCTGCTCCAGCTGCTGAAGCTCCAGCTGCTAAGTAATTTTTAAATTACAGAAAAAAATCAAGCCATCTACGTGATGGCTTTTTTTATACCAAAAAAAACAAAAGCTCAAGATACATCTTGAGCTTTTGTTTTTTTACTTTATTATAAAATCAATCCGGAAAAACAAAGTTGTTTTCAGAAAAGTCTAAAATTTCAGCTATTGCAGCAGATTTTTTTATCTCCTCAATTCCTTTCAGCAATCGCAACTCTGTTGTATACTTTCTACTAGTAGCCAAATGGCGCTCCCCCAACAACAATCTAAAATAATACTTACCAGCTGCCGACTTTAATTTCACAAAAACTAGCGCCTCAATGGACTGCTGTATCAAAACAATATCCTCCTCCCCTTCAAACTTCAATTCATAGCTTTGACTGGTAAAAATCACCTTCCCTTTACGTGATGTAAAAACAAACTTATAAGTATCATTAAACCGTTTACTAATCACAAAAGCACCCATACATTAATTTATATGTTAAAGATTTCAGAATCAAATTACCCCATCCTAATCAGATTGATGTTAGGATTAGTCATAAATAAAAAAAGCTCCAAACATAGTTTGAAGCTTTTTTGTACTCAGAGCGGGACTTGAACCCGCACGAACATTGCTGTTCACTGGATTTTAAGTCCAGCGTGTCTACCAATTTCACCATCCGAGCATTATATGGTGTTTGAGCGAAAAACGGGGCTCGAACCCGCGACCTCGACCTTGGCAAGGTCGCGCTCTACCAACTGAGCTATTTTCGCGTTTCAAATTCTTAAAAGAACCGCAGTACTTGTTTCGTATTGCGGTGGCAAATTTAGCACAAATATTCAATAAAACAAGCCTTTTTTGGAAAAAAAATTCAATAAAAATATAACTTTCTGATAACCTATTCTTTATACAGTAATTATTTTCGACTGAGCATTCGTTTTATCTCATTCAGCTTCATCAAAGCCTCCATTGGCGTTATCGAATTAATATCTAATTGTAAAATTTCGTCTTTAATCTCCTCCAACAAGGGGTCATCTAGGTTAAAGAAACTCATTTGCATCTCTTCTTTTGCAGTCTTTAATCCATTTAATGCATCACCTGAATGGTCTTTTTCTAGTTTCTTTAATATCTTCTGTGCTTTCAAAATCACCAACTGTGGCATCCCAGCCATTTTAGCCACGTGAATCCCAAAACTATGAGCGGAGCCTCCTTTTACTAGTTTTCGAATAAAAAGCACGTTATCTTTTAATTCTTTTACAGCCACATTATAATTTTGTATGCGCTTCAACGAATCGCTCATTTCATTCAATTCGTGATAATGCGTAGCAAAAAGGGTTTTGGGTTGCGAAGGATGCTCGTGTAAAAACTCAGCAATTGCCCACGCAATAGAAATTCCATCATAGGTACTTGTTCCTCGGCCTATCTCATCCAACAGCACCAAACTTCGATCTGAAATGTTATTCAAAATAGAAGCCGTCTCGTTCATTTCGACCATAAAAGTAGATTCACCCATCGAAATATTATCTGAAGCTCCTACTCTAGTAAAAATTTTATCCACGATACCCATTCTTACGCTATCTGCTGGAACAAAACTTCCCATTTGAGCCAAGAGCACAATCAGAGCCGTTTGTCTCAAAATAGCCGACTTACCCGACATATTAGGCCCCGTAATCATAATCAATTGCTGTGTGTCTCTATCAAGGAAAACATCATTGGCGATGTAAGGTACACCAACAGGCAATTGTTTTTCAATTACTGGATGGCGACCGTTTTTGATATCCAATTCAAAGGTTTCATCCAATTCAGGGCAAACGTATTGGTTTTCGATTGCCAATTGCGTAAAAGAACACAAACAATCCAACTGAGCCACCAAATTGGCATTCATTTGAACTGGTTTTATATACGTTGAAATCCATTGCACTAATTGTTCAAAAATCTCACCTTCGATTTTATGGATTTTCTCCTCGGCACCTAAAATTTTGGTTTCGTATTCTTTTAGCTCTTCGGTAATATAACGTTCCGCATTCACCAAGGTTTGCTTACGAATCCATTCGCTTGGCACTTTATCTTTATGCGTATTTCGAACTTCGATGTAATAGCCAAAAACATTATTAAAAGAAATTTTCAAAGAAGAAATACCCGTACGCTCCGATTCTCTTTTTTCAATTCCTTCTAAAAATTCTTTTCCGGAAGTAGAAATCGCGCGTAACTCATCCAGTTCAGCATGTACACCGAATGCAATTGCATTTCCTTTGGCGATAGCCACTGGAGCATCTTGATTTAATGTAGTTTTTATTTTTTCACGAAGTAAATCACAACTATGCAAACTATCACCAATTACTTTTACGGCTTCTTGCGGACTTTGCAAGGCTATTGTCTTGATTGGCAAGATCGCATCTAAAGACTCTTTCAAATACACCACTTCACGAGGAGATACTTTACCCGCAGCAATCTTTGAAATCAAACGTTCCAAATCGGAAATTTGTTTGATTTGATATTGTATTTGCTTTAAAACTTCTTGGCTTTCTTTTAAATAAGATACTACTTGATGACGACTCTGAATTTTAGCTGCATCTTTCAAGGGCAAAGCCAACCAACGCTTCAATAATCGCCCACCCATAGGCGAAAGTGTTCGGTCGATTACATCTAGCAACGTCACCGCATTAGGATTATAACTATGGTACAACTCTAGATTACGAATGGTAAAACGATCCATCCAAACATAAGCATCTTCTGCAATGCGCTGTATGGCCGTAATATGCTGCACTCTATTGTGCTGTGTTTCGGACAAATAATACAAAATAGCGCCCGAAGCCACGATTCCTTCTTTCAATTCTTCGACACCAAAACCTTTTAAAGAAGTGGTTTGAAAATGCTTCGTTAAGCTTTCAAACGCATAATCCTCTTTGTAAATCCAATCTTCAAGGTAAAAACTATGATAATCGTCTCCGAATGTTTCTCGGAACGTATTTTTATTGTTCTTTGGCACTAAGACCTCACTAGGATTGAAATTTTGCAACAACTTATCGATGTATTCTGCATTTCCTTGCGCAGTAAGAAATTCTCCAGTAGAAACATCTAAAAATGAGATACCAATATTTTTATTGGTAAAATATACCGAAGCCAAAAAATTATTGGTTTTGGACTGCAACACCTCATCGTTCATAGAAACCCCAGGAGTCACCAATTCGGTCACACCTCGTTTTACGATGGTTTTGGTCATTTTGGGATCTTCTAGCTGATCACAAATGGCTACACGAAGTCCAGCTTTAACTAACTTTGGCAAATATGTATTGATAGAATGATGGGGAAAACCCGCTAGCGCAGTCTCAGTATCGGAACCCGCACCTCTCTTGGTCAAAGTAATTCCAAGTATTTTGGAAGCACGAATTGCATCTTCGCCAAACGTTTCATAAAAATCGCCTACACGAAACAACAAACAAGCATCAGGATACTTTCTTTTAATTTCATTATACTGTTTCATCAATGGCGTTTCTTTTACGCCTTTTTCTTTTGCTGCCAAATTAGTTGGAATTAAATTCTGTAAATATGACAGCGAATTTATAGATTTTAAAGCGAATAATGAAGGTTCAAAAATTAAATTTTAAGCGAATTTTAAGCGCTGATTTGTATTTTTTGTATAGATTTGCGTGTACTAAAAAAATTAAATCTTATGAAAAAAATAATTACCTTATTATTAGTTTTAGGACTAGGAATAACTTCTGCTACTGCACAAGAGACTTCAAAAAAAGCTAAAAAAGCAAAAGCAACTGTAGCAAAAGTTGAAGGAGCTGGTATGTTATTCGTAAACGAAACCATCGATTACGGAACAATCGCTCGTAACTCTGACGGGAAACGTGAATTTGTTTTCACCAACAACGGTAATGCGCCATTAATCATTACAAATGCTCAAGGATCTTGTGGTTGCACAGTACCAAGTAGCCCAAAAGAGCCAATTATGCCTGGAGCAAAAGGGGTTATCGGTGTAAAATATGCTACAGATAGAGTTGGTCCTTTTACAAAAACAGTTACTATTACTTCAAATGCGGCTGGTCAACCAACAAAAACTTTGACTATAAAAGGGAACGTTTTACCTGACGAAGTAAAAAGCTAAAAAACATAAATATTACATAAAAAGCTTCCTTCCTTTAGGAAGCTTTTTTTATTAAAATTGCCATTGTAATGAGAAAATTAGAGAATAGCGAACTCGAAAGAAAGTCGGTTGAAGGATTCAAACAATCTAAAAAGACACCTCTAATTCTGGTTCTTGATGATGTGAGAAGTCTTCACAATATTGGATCTGTATTTAGAACTGCTGATGCTTTTTTGGTAGAAAAAATTATACTCTGTGGCATTACTGCTACACCCCCCAACAAAGAGATACACAAAACTGCTTTGGGTGCTACAGAAACAGTAGCTTGGGAACATTATGAAAACGTTTTGGACGCTATTACTAATTTAAAAAAAGACAACGTTATTACTTTAGCGATTGAACAAGTGGAAAGCGCTATTTTTCTTCAAGATTTCAAAGTAGATCCTTCAAAAAAATATGCTTTAGTTTTTGGTAACGAAGTACACGGAGTGGCTCAAGAAGCCGTAGCCCTTTGTGACGGATGCATAGAAATCCCTCAATTGGGCACCAAACATTCCTTAAATATATCAGTAAGTGCTGGCATAGTTGTTTGGGATTTATTCAAACAATATCACTACTAATTTATTTATTGTTTATTATATCACATTCTATAAAGATTAGATTGCAAATTGTTCTTTTCGATTAGTAAATAATTGATTTTAATCTTATTTTTATAGAATGAAACGCCCCATACTACTATCCATTTTTTTTGTCTTTTGCCTATTTCAATTTGGCCCTGCTTATGCAGCGACTCACTCTAGTGAAAAGAAACAAAAAACAACTTATTCCAAACTAGCCTCCATCAAAAAAGCAGTTGCAAATATCGCTCCAACGATTACTGCAACAGGCAATCAAGCTTATTGCTTGCTTACTAGTCTCAATATTGTAACCAATATTAGCATCACCGATCCAGATGACACTAGTACTGAAGCTATTTATATTCAAATATCATCGGGCTATAGTTTTGGTCAAGATCTACTTTTTTTAAACAATGCTTCTACTCATCCTACCATTAAAAGTAGTTGGAATGCCACCGAAGGAAAACTGACCTTGAATAGTCCTATAGGAGTACCTGTTAGTTACACGGATTTTGAAAAAGCAATTAAAGATGTACAATTCTATAATTCATCTTCAACTGCAACAGGAAGTAGAAGTTTTTCGATTAGTATTGGCCAAGCCAATTATTTACCAAGAAATGGACATTATTATGAATACGTTCCTGATCTCGGAATTACTTGGACTAGCGCTAAAGCCGCCGCTGAACTGAGAACGTATTATGGACTTAAAGGCTATCTAGCCACACTAACCGCCGCAGACGAGACTCAATTAGCTGGAAAACAAGCCCCTGGAGCAGGTTGGATTGGCGGAAGTGATGCTGAAACAGAAGGCGTATGGAAATGGGTAACTGGTCCGGAAGCTGGAACCATCTTCTGGAATGGAAACGCCAATGGAACGACTCCCAATTTTGCTTTTTGGAACAACAGCGAACCAAACCAAGCAGGCGATGAAGATTATGCCCACATCACTGCTCCAGGAATAGGAATAGCGGGTTCTTGGAATGATTTGTCAAACACAGGTTCTGCGAGTGGAGATTATCAACCCAAAGGTTATATTGTAGAATATGGCGGTATGCCAGGCGATCCTGTTTTACAACTTTCTGCTAGTACTTCGATTACTATTCCATCAATTCTAAGTACAACACCTGCTACAAAATGTGACCCTGGTAGTTTGACCTTACAGGCTACTGCTTCTATAGGCACCATCAATTGGTACGACCAAAGCTCCGGCGGAAATTTAGTTGGCAGTGGCTCTAGTTTTACCACTCCAATTATAAACGCTACTACCACTTATTATGTAGGGATAACTTCTGGAGGATGCACTACTAATAGAACAGCCGTTGTTGCAACCATAAATTTAATTCCAACCATAACAGCCACCAATTCTCCTGTGAGCAATTGCGGACCATCAGTAGTAACCCTAACAGCTACGCCATCTTCCGGGACAATTAATTGGTATGCAGATGCTACGAGTACAATTACATTAGGAACAGGAACCACTTATGTTACTCCATTTTTGAATGGGAATACTATTTTCTATGCCGAAGCAGTCAATGCGAATTGTACCAACGGGATAAGAGTTCCTGTAGAAGTAAAGATTTATCCGCTTCCAGTGGTTACGGATGAAGAAAAAATCATTTGCCAATCAAATCCGGTAACTCTTGATGCGGGCTTGAGCGGAATGTCTTATTTGTGGTCGACAGGAGCAACTACAGCAACAATTCAAGTGAATGATATTGGTAATTTTTATGTTGATATTACTAGCCCCGCACCTGAGAATTGTACAAGCAGAAAAAACTTTAAGGTTATCAGACAAATTGTACCTGAAATAAAAGCAGTGATTGTCAATGAAACCACCGTAACCATAGAAGTAACGAATACCGCACCTTATTTTGAATACTCTCTGGACAACATTAGTTATCAAAGTTCAAATATCTTTACGAATGCCCCTGCTGGAATTCAGACGGCTTATGTAAGAGACACTAGCTTTTGTAACTCGGACCAAGAACAATTTATCGTTATAGCTCCACCTAAATTTTTTACCCCAAATAATGATGGTTTTAATGATGTATGGTATGTGAAAGATTTTGAGGTTTACCCAAAAGCGACCATTTCTATTTTTGACCAATACGGGAAATTAGTTAGCCAATTATCTCCAACGAATGTGTCTTGGGACGGCACTTTAAACAAGAACCCTTTGCCTTCTACCGATTATTGGTATGTACTGAAACTAGACGATTCTGGGGTTGAGAAAAGAGGTCATTTTTCTTTGAAAAGATAATGCGCTTTGATTCTCTTACTTTGAAGCCAAATGCTAACTCCTAGCCCCGATTGTAGTGGAAATCCTTATGACCCGGGGTTCGGGGCATAAGATTAAAACGGAAAGCGGGAAACCATAATACCTGAAAAGCCTTTTTGTTGTGCTCCAAAAAAATCAAGAAGTGTGGTGTATTTTCTTTTTGATTTCGTTTAAAACAAAAAGGTAATCTGACTGGTTTTTGACAAAATCAAGGTCTGAAACATCGATGATTAACACGTTCAAATCTTTTTGTGATTTGATATAATCAAGATACCCAATGTTGATTTTTTCTAGGTACTCTTCCTGAATATCTTGTTCGTAACTTCGACCTCTTTTCTTTATGTTTTGCAATAAGCGCTGGGTGTTTTGATACAGATAAATGTACAAATCGGGCTTGGGCATTTCTTTATAAATGATAGAAAAAAGAGTATGGTACAAACGGTACTCGTCTTCTGCCAATGTGATTTTTGCAAAAATTAGCGATTTGAAAATATGATAATCGGCTACGACAAAATCTTTGAACAAGTCGAATTGCGCCAAATCATCGGACAGCTGTTGATATCTGTCGGCAAGAAAAGACATTTCGAGAGGAAAAGCATATCGGTTTTGGTCTTTGTAAAACTTTGGCAAAAAGGGATTGTCCGCAAAACGCTCCAATACTGTTTTGGCATTAAAATCTTCGGCGATTTTGTTAGCCAATGTCGTTTTTCCTGCTCCAATATTCCCTTCAAAGGCGATGTAATTGAATTTTTCAAGAGGAATGCTGCTCAACGGCGTAGGGATTGTCGCAACGGCTTGACATATACTTTTATCTGTTGTTTCAAAAATCAAATCTGTGATTGATTTTTTAAGTAAAGGATGTGTCCAATCTGACTGTAAATCACGAAGTGGCCATAAAACAAAATTGCGCTCCTGCATCAACGGATGTGGTATTTTGAGCTTTTCGGTATCGAGTACTAAATCATCATAAGCAATGATATCAATATCGATACTTCTAGCGGCATAGCCAACTGTAGCCGTCCGAACGCGACCTAAACGCTTTTCTATTTTAAGAATTTTGTTTAAAACTTGAGTGGGAGAAGCGTTGGTGTACAAAACTAAGGCGCAGTTGTAAAAAGGTGTACTTTCAAAACCCCAAGCTGGTGATTCATAAACTGGGGAGATTTTTAAAACGGTACCTACCTCAAGATGCAATACATCAATACATTGGATAATGGTTTCTAACCTTTGCCCCTGATTACTACCTAACGACAATACGACTTGATGCTGTGACTTCATAATAGGTACAAATTAAGGAAAAGAAAATTAAAATCACTACTGATAAAGAAGTAGATTATTTTGAAAAAAGAAATTTAAATCTACTTTTGTAACAATACAATTAGGTTATAGACTTATTGATAAAAAATAACTAACTATGAGATTTTTAGGAAATGTTTTGGCTACCGTTATTGGTATTTTTGTTTTTATGATGCTTTCTTTCTTTGGAATCATCCTTATTGGAGTCATTTTTGGAGGCGATTCTGATACTGTTGAAGTTGAAAACAATTCAGTTATAGAACTAAATTTATCTGATATTTCTGATGACTATGCTGGAAAATACTCAGACCCTTGGGTTACGGCTTTTTCTGAAAGAAAAAAAATTGGTTTGACTGATGTTATCAACGCTATAGAAATAGCTGAAACCGACGATGCCATTAAGGGAATTTCTATCCTAAATACCAATTCTAGTTTAGGAATGGCACAAAGTAAAGAGCTTCGTGATGCATTGAACCGTTTTAAAAAATCAGGAAAATTTATTTATTCCTATGCTAATAGTTATTCTCAAAAAGAATATTATTTAAACTCTGTTGCCACTTCAATTTACATCAACCCAATTGGAGAATTAGATTTCAAAGGATTGTCGACTGAGGTTATGTTCTTTAAAGATTTTCAAGAAAAGTCAGGCTTAAAGATGGAAGTGATTCGTCACGGAAAATATAAAAGTGCTGTTGAACCTTTTCTAGAAAACAAAATGAGTGATGCGAATAAGGAACAAACTATGGCATTACTAAACGGAATTTGGACAAACATAGTAGAAGACATTTCGAAAAGTAGAAATATTCCAGTAGAAAAATTAAATACAATTGCAAACGGTCTTTTGGCTAGAACCCCAGAAATGGCCAAAGCGCAAAATCTTATTGACTACATTGCTTATGAAGATGTATACCATAACGCCATAAGAAAGGTATTAAAAGTAGACAAAGACGAGGATTACAACACGGTCTCTATTGCCGATTACACTCAAAAAACAACAACTACTTCTGTGAATATGGATTCCAATGATGCTATTGCAATCGTATATGCTCAAGGAGAAATTGGTAGCGGCGAAGGTGATGTAAACGAAATTGGAGAAGGCTCTATGAGAAGGTCTCTTCAAGAAGCCAGAAAAGATGACGACATCAAAGCAATTGTTTTGCGTATCAACAGCCCTGGTGGAAGTGCCTTAACCTCTGACTTAATCTGGAGAGAAATAGAATTGACAAAAAGAGTAAAACCTGTTGTAGTGTCTATGGGTAATTATGCCGCTTCAGGTGGGTATTATATTGCTTGTAACGCCAATACTATCTTTGCTGAAAAAAATACGATTACAGGCTCAATTGGCGTATTTGGAACACTACCTAACTTCTCTGTTGCTGCGAACCGCTACGGCATCAATACTGAACAAGTTAGAACTCACGAAAACGCATCGAATTATAGTCCGTTTGTACCAATGGACGAAAAGTTTAAAGCTATAACGCTAGAAGGTGTAGAAAATATCTACGCTACCTTTATTGGTCATGTTGCAGAAGGTCGTAAAATGACTACTGCCCAAGTTGATGCTATTGGTCAAGGTCGTGTTTGGACAGGGTCTGAGGCAGTAAAAATTGGACTAGTCGATAAAATTGGCGGCTTGAGAGAAGCAATAGCCGAGGCAGCAAAATTGGCCAAAATCAAATCGTATAGCACGGTGAATTACCCAGAATATGAGAAAAATTTTGAGGATATTTTTGCTAATTTCCCGTTTGCAAAATCAAAAATGGCTTTTATAAAAGAAGAAATTGGCGAGGAAAATTACCAATTGCTGCAAGAAATTAAGCGTATCAAACAACGCAAAGGAATACAGGCTATTCTTCCGATGGAACTAAAAATAGAATAAAAACTTAGCTAGTAAAAAAACCGTTTAAGTAAATGCTTAAACGGTTTTCTTTTTTTAAACAATTTGGTTTCCTGAATGCACTATGCATCCTTTTAGCCCTGATGGGAGGGAAAATCCTTTTTAAAAATTAACCCTTACAGAGTTCAAAACTCTGTAAGGGTTAATTTTTAAAAAGATTGGAAGGACAGCAGGACTATGCATCCAAAAAATCCCAAATCATTCCGCTCCTAAAATTCAAGATTATTGTACTTCTATTTTTACCTCATAGCCTTCGTAGCTTCGAACATTAAAAACGGTTCCGTCTTGAAACAACAAATACTGTCCTTTCACGCCAATGAGTTGCCCTTGATAAAAAGGCGTTTTGTCTAAATTTAAGCTATTCACTTTTGATGGATAAGTTATAACCGGATAATGCATAGCAATAATTTCATTTTTTTCTAAACTAAAATAGTCTCGAACTTCATCGGGAAGCCAAGCTTGAACTTTGACTTTTTCTTGAATTAAATCGACCGTATCAAAAGTATTGGTCAACATTTTTCGCCAATTGGTTTTATCGGCAAAATGACTTTTTAGCGCTACCTCTGTAATTCCTGCCAAATATCTATTAGGAACTTCGACTAGTACTATCGCTTCTTCGGCACCTTGGTCAATCCAACGCGTAGGCATTTGGGTTTTACGCGTTACCCCAACTTTGACCTCGCTTGACAAAGCCAAATAAACGATATGAGGTTGTAATTGCACTTTTTCTTCGTAGGCCAAATCTCTGTCTTCTATTCCTAAATGTGCGGTACTTAATTCGGGTTTCATAATCCAATCGCCCACAGCTGGACTCGAATAAAAACAGTCGTAACAAAAGCCTTGTCGAAATATTTTCTTCTTCTTACCGCAATTCAAGCATTGATAGCCCACAAACTGTATGCTTATCTCTTTGTTTAACAACTGATTGATGTTAAGAAAACTGGATTCGAAAACCAAATAATATTGAATGGGATTTCCTATTTCGGTGGGCATTTTAGAGAGTACTCCTTCGTATATCATTTGGGATGGTGAATTTAGATTAAAATTATACCCAATTAACATGTTTTTGTCCTAGAATATTTAACAACATATGGACTATTTTTTATAAAAAACACTATTTTTGGGATTACCGCAAAGTTAGTATTTGAATCGATATGTTCCAATCTAAAAAACTTCGGTCTAATTTATAAAACACTATAACTTCATGCCTTTATCTATTATCAACTCCATCGCTTCTTGGTTTTTAAAACAACGTATTCATCAAATCGAATTGTTTATAAAATACCCGAATGAGGTTCAAGAAGAAGTATTGATGAATTTACTTCGGGCTTCTGAAAATACGCAGTTAGGAAAGCAATATGATTATGGCTCCATAAAATCGTATGCTGAATTTGCTTCTCGAATTCCGATTTCGAGTTATGAAGATTTAGAGCCTTTGATAGAGAAAACACGCCAAGGCGAACAAAATATACTTTGGGAAACTCCAATAAAATGGTTTGCCAAATCCAGCGGTACTACCAATGCCAAAAGCAAGTTTATACCCGTAAGTCCAGAAGCTTTGGAGGATTGTCATTACAAAGGTGGCAAAGATTTATTGTGTTTATACCTCAACAACAACGAGGATTCGGAGATGTTTTTAGGAAAAAGTCTTCGTCTGGGCGGGAGTTCACAAATCTATGAAAACAACAATACCTTCTTCGGGGACTTATCCGCAATTTTGATTGAAAACATGCCTATTTGGGCAGAATTTAGTAGTACTCCTAGCAATAAAGTTTCTTTGATGAGTGAATGGGAAACCAAAATGAGCGCCATTATCAAAGAAACCATCAACGAAAATGTTACAAGCTTTGCAGGGGTCCCTTCGTGGATGTTGGTGTTAATGAATAAAGTTTTGGAAGAAACAGGCAAATCAAATTTGATAGAATTATGGCCCAATCTAGAAGTCTACTTTCACGGCGGTGTGAGCTTTGATCCCTATCGCGAACAATACCATAAAATTTTACCCAAAAACGACTTCAAATTTTACGAAATATATAATGCCTCCGAAGGTTTTTTTGCCATACAAGACTTAAATTATTCGAGCGATTTGTTGTTGATGCTTGATTACGGTATTTTTTATGAATTTATCCCGATGGATACTTTCGGTACTCCCAACCAAAAAATAGTGCCTTTAGCAGAGGTTGAATTATTCAAAAATTATGCTATGGTTATCACTACTAATGGTGGATTATGGCGCTATTTGATTGGCGACACCGTTCGATTCACTTCATTAAGTCCATATCGTATTCGAGTTACCGGAAGAACAAAACATCATATCAATGTTTTTGGCGAAGAACTAATGGTCGAAAATACAGACCAAGCTTTGGCGAAAGCCTGCCAAGAGACACAATCTGAAATTGTAGATTATACTGTTGCCCCTATTTTTATGGAAGGCAAGCAAAAAGGAGCACACGAATGGATGATTGAGTTTAAAACACCGCCAAAAGACCTAACACTTTTTCATAAAATTTTAGACTCCACACTACAATCCTTAAATTCTGATTACGAAGCCAAACGCTACAATAATATGACACTAAATCCTTTGGTTATTAATGTGGCGAGAGAAAATCTGTTTTATGATTGGCTCAAACAACGAAATAAAGTGGGCGGTCAGAATAAAATTCCGCGTCTTTCCAACCAAAGAGAGTATTTGGAACAATTGAAGGAATTGCAATCTTAAACAAAAACACAAGCTATTTTCTACCTCTTTCTCCGACACACTAGTTTTTGTGTATCGGATACAGTTGCTATTGTTTTTTTTCAAAAAAAACATGCTGTATTGTAACAATTTAGAATGATTGTCGTCTTATGTGTAATCAATCATCAATCAAATCATTAATCAATATGAAAACCCGCAGTTCCTTCCACAAATTCAAAGCCCTTTTTTAGGCTGAATTATTCTTCCCTTTAATTTTTTTATGGCTATTCAAAATTTCTTTTTGAAGGGAATTGTTGTGACTGTATTTTTTCATCAAAATCAATTATATGAAAATAATTTTATCCTTTCTGAGTCTATTTTATATCTCAATTCCCTTTGCTCAGGATGTTAAACCCCAACAAGATTCTATCGGTAGCACAAAAAAAGCTGAAGAAGTAAAAGAAGTAACTGTTTTTGGTAACAAAAAGCAATTTCCAAAAGTGGAACAAGAAAATACCAATATCAATAATAAGGAGAAAGTAAAACAAGGAGGAGGAATTATAAAATAATTTTTGTTTTGATTTAGTAACAAAGCCCTGAGACTACCTCCTAATCTCAGGGCTTTACTATTTTAGCTTGGTGCTGATTTTCTATCTATTCTTCTTTAACTTCATCATAATTTACCATCCAATTCACGCCAAATTTATCAGTACACATTCCGAAATATGCTCCCCAAAAAGTATCGGTCATAGGCATCGTTATACTTCCGTTTGCGGATAAACCATTGAAAAACCTATCGGCTTCTTCACGGCTCACCGTATTGATAGACACTGACATGTTCTGCCCAAAAGTAACTGCACCCGAAGCACTATTACTATCGCTTCCCATTAAAACCGAATGAGCGCCTATAGGTAAAGAAATGTGCATAATTTTGTTACTGTCTTCCTCAGACAACGATGGATTTCCATCACCCGACGGCATATCACTAAATCTTCCTACATAAGGAAACTCTCCTCCAAAAACGGATTGATACAACAAAAAGGCTTCTTCACAATTGCCATTAAAAATTAAATAAGGATTGATTGCTGTCATATAATATGTTATTTAGTTTCTGAAAGTTGTTTTACAATGGCTAAACCTTTAGGAAAAGCATCTTCAAAATACTGCTGATATTGCGCTAAACAGTCCATCGTAGTTTCGAGCAAAACTCCATCGGGTGTCGTTGTTAATCGATAGGTTTCCATAGCCCCTGTCCATACTTGTGTTGCTTCATCTATTGGCATTTCTTGAAAATTTTTCAATTCTCCCAAATGCTTAAAGGCCATATACTCATATTCTTGTTTTGTTTGGATGAGACTATTCATTCCTTCGCCAGAAGGAGATAAAAAATGAATTTTACTTCCCTCTTTCCAATCACTAACAGCATAAGTGCCTTCACAAAAAGCTGACGTCCATTGTCTGTAAGTTGTGTCATCCCATAAAACATCCCAAATTTTTTCTTTTGGGGCTTGAATCAAAATTGAAAAATGTAATGTTTCCATTGTATCTTGTTTTACTTCAACCAATTGATATTATTAAAGTTACTGTTTTAAATTGACTCTCTTTTAAAAAAACACAACTTTTGCTTTGATTTTTTTACAATAGATAGTAATTTCGGCACCTCTCGGGATGTAGCGCAGCCTGGTAGCGTACTAGCATGGGGTGCTAGGGGTCGCTGGTTCGAATCCAGTCATCCCGACTTCTTTAAATCAAAAATCCCATTTACCAAGTGTAAATGGGATTTTGTTTTTTTTATAAAGCGACTATTCCTGCATCATATCGATGTGTCGGTCATGATAGCCTAATAAATACAAGACTCCATCCAATCCTAAACTCGAAATAGAAGTAGAAGCACTTTCTTTTACTTTTGGTTTAGCATGGAAAGCAATTCCTAGTCCAGCTAAATTCAGCATAGGTAAATCATTGGCGCCATCACCAACGGCAATGGTTTGGTTAATATGAATACCTTCTTTTTCAGCAATAGCCTTTAAGTATTCGGCTTTCTTTTGACCGTCTACGATTTCTCCCAAATAATTTCCCGTTAACTTACCATCTTTTATTTCTAATTGATTGGCATACACATAATCAATGCCCAGTTCTTTTTGCAAATATTCTCCAAAATAAGTAAACCCTCCTGATAGAATAGCTGTTTTATATCCATAATACTTCAAGGCCTTCATCAAGCGATGAGCCCCTTTGGTTATTGGAAGATTGATCGCTACATTTTGCAATACTTCTTCGCTCAAGCCTTCTAGAAGCGCCATACGTTTTTTGAAGCTTTCGCTAAAATCAATTTCTCCATTCATAGCCGACTCAGTAATCGCTCTTACTTCTTCCCCTACTCCTGCCAACTCAGCCAGTTCATCAATTACTTCGGTTTGGATTAATGTCGAGTCCATATCAAAACAAACCAAACGACGATTACGACGGTACATATTATCTTCTTGAAAAGAAATATCTACATTCAAATCACGAGATACATCCATAAAACTTGAGGTCATTGCGATTTTGTCCAACAAACTTCCTGTTACGGATAATTGAATACAAGAACGAGGATATTCTTCTTTTTCGACTACAGATGCTCTTCCTGTTAATCGTATAATTGAATCGATATTAAGTTTGTTGTTGGATAAAATTTGAGTCACGGCAGATAATTGAACCGCAGTTAATTTTTCTCCCAACACATTGATGATATAGCGCTGTTTGCGTTGGGCTTTCACCCAATTTTCATAATCCTCAATTGTTACCGGAGTAAACTTTACTTTGATACCCAATTCATAGGCTTTAAACAATAAATCTTTCAAAACTGGACCAGAATTTGAGCCTTTTTCAATTTCGAATAAAATACCTAAAGATAAAGTATCGTGTATATCGGCTTGACCTATATCCAAAATAGTGGCACCATAAGTCGCCAAAATAGAGGTTAAACCAGCGGTTACTCCTAATTTATCCTGCCCAGAAACTTTTAACAAAATTATTTCTTTATCTTCTATTGCCATTTTATGAACTATTTAATGAGTGCCAAAAATCGGGATTCTATTGATTAAAAAAAAGGACTTTGATGTTTTTATCGAAAGTGAAAATAATGTTTTAAACCATCTCATTTTATGAGTAAATTCGAAACAAATGACCTTATTTAAGGTCAAATCATTAACGAAGAAAGCTCAAAAACGAATGTTTTTGAGCTTTCTTTTGCTTTTATTGTAATAGAAATTACTTAAGAAGCAATCTCCAAACGTTTCAATAAGTTTTTATTTAAGGTTTCTTGAGCGTAATCTTTATCGATTGCTAATACTTTATCGTCTGAACTTGGTAATTCATACATAGCATCGGTCAAGACAGCTTCGCATAAAGAACGCAAACCACGTGCTCCTAATTTGTATTCTAATGCTTTATCCACAATAAAATCTAATGCTTCATCCGTAATACTAAACACCACGTCATCCATCAAGAATAACTTTTCATATTGTTTGATTAAAGCATTTTTAGGCTGCGTCAAAATTGCTCTCAAAGTAGCTCTATCCAAAGGGTCCATATGTGTTAAAACAGGTAAACGACCAATGATTTCAGGAATTAGACCAAAATCCTTAATATCTTTTGGAATAATGTACTGCAATAAATTGTCTTTGTCGATATTATCCTCATTTTTTGAAGTAGAATATCCAACCGCTTGACGATTCAAACGTTTAGAAATAATACGTTCAACACCGTCAAAAGCACCACCTGCAATAAACAAAATGTTTTGAGTATTTACTTCAACAAATTTTTGGTCAGGGTGCTTGCGTCCACCTTTTGGCGGTACATTCACCACGGTTCCTTCTAACAATTTCAATAAAGCTTGTTGCACTCCTTCGCCAGAAACGTCGCGAGTTATAGAAGGGTTATCGCTTTTACGAGCAATTTTATCTATTTCGTCAATAAATACAATACCACGCTCAGCTTTGGCTACATCATAATCTGCCGCTTGCAACAAACGAGTCAAGATACTTTCTACGTCTTCTCCAACATAACCTGCTTCTGTCAAAACAGTCGCATCGACAATCGCTAAAGGTACATCCAGCATTTTAGCAATACTTTTGGCTACCAATGTTTTTCCGGTACCTGTTTGCCCCACCATAATGATGTTGCTTTTTTCGATTTCTACATCGTCGTCTAATTGTTGTTGCATTAAACGCTTGTAGTGGTTATACACCGCTACCGACATCACTTTTTTGGTTTGCTCTTGGCCAATAACGTATTGATCCAAAAACGCTCTAATTTCTTTTGGTTTTTTCAAAATCAAATCGCCTACCAACTTAGAGTTGCCGTTTGATTTTAATTCTTCGAGAACAATTCCGTGTGCTTGCTCGATACATTTGTCACAAATATGTGCATCAATACCTGCAATCAATAAATTGGTCTCTGATTTTTTCCTTCCGCAGAAAGAACATTGTAACTGTTGTTTTGCCATCTTTTTTTAGTGGTCAGTGGTCAGTGTTTAGTTATCAGTATCGGTTTTACAATAAACTTGTTAGTATTATAAACACATAACTCATTCTTAAAACTGAATACTAAAAACCTGAACACTGAATACTAATTTAACTTCTTCTTAAAACTTCATCTATCATTCCGTATTCTTTGGCTTCATCAGAAATCATCCAATAATCGCGCTCGCTATCGGCATAAACTTTATCAAAAGGTTGCCCCGAATGGTGCGAAATAATTCTATACAATTCGTCTTTCAATTTCAACATCTCGCGTAAGTTGATTTCCATATCCGAAGCTACACCTTGCGCTCCTCCTGATGGTTGGTGAATCATTACACGTGAATGAGGCAAAGCAGAGCGTTTTCCTGCTGCACCAGCACATAACAAAACAGCTCCCATAGAAGCGGCCATACCTGTGCAAATAGTCGCTACATCAGGTTTGATGTATTGCATAGTATCATAAATTCCTAACCCTGCATACACACTCCCTCCAGGTGAGTTCAAGTAAATTTGAATATCTTTGGATGCATCGGCACTTTCTAAGAATAACAACTGTGCTTGTACAATATTCGCAATTTGATCATCTATACCTGTGCCTAAAAAAATGATTCTATCCATCATTAATCTCGAAAAAACATCCAATTGAGATACATTCAATTGACGTTCTTCAATAATGTATGGAGTCATATTTGTTGGATTCATTGCTGCAACGATTTTATCGTAATACATAGCATTTACTCCTTGGTGCTTTGTAGCAAATTTTTTAAATTCTTTACCGTAGTTCATTTTTTGAAAGTTTAAAAGTTCAACGTTTAAATGTTTAAGGTGTAATCTATAAATCCTTGCATTTAAACAAAAGAGCGTCAAAAAATATTCTTTTGACGCTCAAATATAACTATTTTTTATGGTTTCGGTTTTCTAATGAAATCATAAAGTTCTTATTTTCTTTTCAGAAATAAATCTTCTAATTTCTACTTTCAAACCTCAAACTTTAATTTATTCTCCGTAAGAAGCAGCGATAAACTCTTCGTAAGTAACTTCTTTAGTTGTTGGATTGGCTTTTTCTTTGAACAATTCCAATAATTTAGCAGCAACTACTTGATCAGAAAGTCTTCTTACTTCTTCTTGATTAGATAATACTCTAGCTACAATTCCTTGTACTTCCTCATCCGATGGATTTGTTTGTCCGAATTGCGCCATTTGTTGTTTGATTGCATTGGTAGTAAACGTTTTCAAATCCTCAAAAGTAATTTGAATGTTGCTTTGTGCCATCGCTTTTCCTTCAATCAATTGAAAACGCAATCCTTTTTCTGAACGTGCATATTCAACTTCAGCTTCAGCAGGAGTTAATTTTTTCTCTCCAACAGTTTGTAACCATTTTTTCAAGAATTCAGCTGGCAAATCAAATTTAGTGTTGTCAATCAAAAAGTTTTGAACATCAGCTAATAATTTTTGATCTGCTTGTTGAGCGAATTGTGCCTCAGCATCTTCTTTGATTTTTGCTTTCAACTCTTCTAAAGAAGCAACATTTCCTTCTCCGAATAATTTATCAAACAATTCTTGGTTCAATTCTGCAGGCTCAGAAGCATTGATTGCTTCGATAGTAAAATCTACATCAATGGCTAAGTCATGCACATTATCGTGTCCTACTTTTAGGTAGTCCATCAATTGGTGATCGTCTTCAAATAAACCTTTAGTGTTTACGGTTACAACATCACCAACTTTTTTACCGATAAATAAATCTTGAGTCGCTTTGTCTTTGAAAGTATCTAATGCAATTGTTGTTGGATTGTTGATTCCATTTGCTTCGCTAGAGAAGATTCCAGTTAAGTCACATCCTTCAGCAACCACTTCTTGAGGAATTGCTTTTCCGAATTGTTTTTGAATACGTGCTACTTGCCCATCAATTAATTTATCATCAGCAGTAACGATGTATTTTACGATGTCGTTTTTAGCTTCTAAATCCAATTCAAAGTTAGGCACTAAACCAATTTCGAACTCAAAAGTCAATTCTTCAGCATCCCAGTCTAAATTTTCATTTTCTATAGCCAATGGCGTTCCCAAAAGACTCAATCTTTCTGATTGGATATAACGCTCCAAAGCCAAATCAACTACTTTCTTAACTTCTTCTTTTTTAATTCCTTTGCCGTATTGTTTTGCAACTAAGTCTTTAGGTACTTGTCCTTTTCTAAATCCTTTTACTTGCGCTAAAGGCATTTTTTCATTGATTCTTTTGGCTACTTGACCTTTGTAATCCATGTGTACTACATTCATCACAATTGTTTCAGTCACAGCATCTATCGCTACTCTTTTGATATCCATCTTGTTCTTATTTTTACGTAATAAAATTGGGTGGCAAAATTATAAAATTTTCAGCACCCAAACAAGCTTTTTGTTTCCAAGCTTTCGGTTTGAAAAACAAGCGATTATTTACTTGATAATTGAGCTATTTTGAGTCTTGTTGTGATTCCCTGCAGAAGCTTAATAAAGCTTGCTTTCTAAAAAAATAGTGCCCCTATCCTAAAAAAATAATCACTTAATTATTGAAGTAAACCCTATTCCAAATGGCGTCATTAAAATTTTTTCCTTTCATAAAAAACGCATACATACCAACAGCAAAAACAGATTTAAACATAAATAAAAAAATAATTATTGGCGCCATTGCCACCGTTTTACTTAAATTGCTACCTGGAACAAAAGCACTAAAAAGTAAACTAAGTAAGGCTGTAAAAATCACAAAATTTAGTATGTTTTTAAAAGGAGACACCAACAACTTACGAACAGGATGCAAATCCTCTCCCCATTTATGAATCAAATAGTAATACCCGTTCCCCAAAGGTGCAAACAAAAGCGGATCATCATAGCTAAGCAACTGAAAAGTCTTGGTTGTCGCCATAATTTTAAATCCTTGTAAGGTAGTTTGGTGTAATTTTTCGAGTCTTCGAATCTCCGAAATAGCCTCAGCTGGGAGATTGTCCTTAAAAAAATGACTGTCTAAAAAACGTAAACGATACGCTATACAAATTGTTTTGATTTGGTCAAGATGAAAAATCTTATCGGTTTCGAGTAAATCGATTACAAATTCATTTTGGTTTGTTGAACTTTTCTCTCGAACGGAAGACTCAATCTTATTTCTTTCTTGAGTGTTCTGAGATAAAATTTGCTCTACTTGTAGTAATAAAGTGTCGACATCGATTACTTTTTGACGATTTTGCATCAACTTGTCTTGTACATTTGTCTTCTCTAGTAGCATGTTATTCTGTTTTTGACATTTATACTCTACTCGTTTTTATTTGAATTGAAGATAAAGCATTTGTCAAAAAGAAACAACTAGAATCCTGATTTTAAACTAGTTGAACGATAGTTAAAGTTAAGAAAACAAAAAAGTCTATTCTTTTTTTTAAAGTATTTATAAAAAATACTCCCTGCATCTCGGAAGGGATAAAATTTTAGGGCACTATTTTAAATTCGTTTTTCAACAGTCAAATCATCTCCCACCGATACCTCACCTATGTTTCCTCCAATCACATTTTGACCGAAAATAACATTATTCCCTTTCATGCGATAAGTTGCAAGCGTTTTTAGAGGCTCTTTGCCAGAAACGATACCTTTCTCATAATCAATTGTGGTCATTACACATCGCCCACAAGGTTTGACTCCATAGAAAAGTAAGTTCCCAATTCTAAATACACTCCAAGTATCTTCTTCGTATGGTTTGCCACCGGTAAACACAAAATTTGGACGAAATCGCCTCATCGTAATTGGGCTTTTTAAACGAATATTCAAATCGTCTAGAGAGGACTGTCCGATAATTAAAAATGGGTAGGCGTCTGAAAAAGAAGTAATATCATTGGGTGAGATTTCGAAGCCTTGTTCTACTTTTCGATGACTTTCATCAGGCATATAAACCAAGCGTGTTGAAAATCCTAATATTTGTGAAAACCAAGCAGAAATTGTCGTATCAACTTCGAAAGCTTGTATGGAATCCTCCCAAACAGTAACCGTAAAAAGTTCTTGTTGTTTTGGATAACTCAAAGGAATCTGAACGAACGTTGTTGCTTTTTGAAAACGGACAATCATAGTATCGCCCTCGAGGCTAGGTTGAAATAATGCTAAAATAGGATGCTCCCTTTGAGACAAAAAAGTCCCCTTTTCATCTACCAACAACCACCTGCGATCGTGTTCTAATCCTCGATCAGTAACCTGTGCTCGGGACAATAAAATTCCTCCTAATGATTTGATTGGATATATCCAAAGTTCTGAAAGTTGCAGCATGTATTTTTGATGATGATTTGAAATTTGTATTGACACTGTTTACAAAAAGGTAATTTGTAGCTCCCTAGCCCCGGCAGCAGCGGCATCCTTTGTTGTCTCGTTTTTTTTGACGAGACAACAAAGATATAGCGGATGACGGGACGATGTTGCCCAAAAAAGCTATTTGTTACTGCTCCTAATAAACTATAGAATAGATGATGTTGGTCGCTCCTATTTTTCTTTTATGAATAATTTGTAGGCTATAGATTGTGTAATGGAAAGCAATAAGCTAAAGATTAGTGCGGTCCAAAATGAATCGACTACAAATCCGCCAACGATTTTGGTACATAAAATAATTACCAAACCATTGATAATTAATAAAAACAATCCAAAGGTTACGATGGTAAAAGGAAGGGTTAAAACTACCATTATGGGTTTGATAAAAATATTGATTAACCCCAAGACAAAGGCCACAATTATTGAGGTAACAAAGCTTTCTACGTGTACACCTGTCATGAAATTTGAAATCAGTAACACTAATCCTGCGGTAATTAAAAGTCGTAAGAGTATATTCATTGTGTTTTTATTTTAAATTAAAAATAATAAAAAAGAAACTGTTTTTTAGTTACTTGTTAAAAAATCAATGCAGAATTGATAGAAAAGCGCTGGATTTTCGGCGTGCAGCCAATGCCCTGCATTTGGAATGGTTTGAAGTTGCATGTTGGGGAAATGATACTGAATCTCTTCTATATCTTCGTCCAAAATATAATTAGAATTTCCTCCGCGAATAAAAAGCGTGGGCATCACAGCTACTGCATTCTCGGGCAATGCTTTGCCAATTTGGTCGATTTTTTGATTGAAAACAGCTAAATTGAAGCGAAAGGCTAATTGACCGGGCTCTTGCCAATACAAACTTTTCAATAAAAATTGTCGCGTTCCAAAGTCAGGAATATGAGTAGCCAGAATAGCGTCTACCTCGTTTCGACTTGGTTTTATTGAAAAATCAACTGAATTTAGGCCTCTAAGAATATCTTGATGATGTGGCGCGTAAAATTTAGGACCAATATCTGCAACTATTAGCTTACGAATCAATTCTGGATAAGTCGTAGCCAAAAGCATTGCCACTTTACCTCCCATAGAATGACCAATGATATCGATGTTTGTTAAATTATTAGCTTTACAATAGTCATACACATCCTGCACCATTACCTCATAACTAAAATCTTCTGAGTGAAAACTGCGTCCGTGATTTCGCAAATCCAAAAGATGTACTTGATACCCTTGCTCTACAAACTGAGTTCCTAATGTTTTCCAATTGTCGGACATTCCAAGAAAGCCGTGCATAATAACTAAAGGCTGACCTGAACCTTCTATTTTTGAGTATAGCATATAGACTTTGTTTACTTCAACTTTTGCAAATACATATTAACGACATTATCTAATCCTAGATAAATTGCCTCAGAAATTAGCGCGTGTCCAATAGACACCTCTAACAAACCAGGAATATTTTGTTTAAAAAACTGAATGTTATCCAAGCTTAAATCATGTCCAGCATTGATTCCGAGACCTAATTCATTAGCCAATTCTGCGGATTTTATATAAGGTTCAATTCTTTTTTCATTACCCAAACTATATTGATGCGCAAAAGCTTCGGTATACAATTCTATTCTGTCTGTTCCTGTTTTTTTAGCTCCTTCCACCATAGCTTCGATGGGGTCTACAAAAATAGAAGTTCGAATACCATTGCGTTGAAATTCTTGAATCACCTCTGTTAAATAAGATTCATTGACAATGGTATCCCAGCCAGCAGAAGAAGTAATGGCTCCAATCGCATCTGGAACCAAAGTTACTTGTGTAGGCTTGCATTCTAATACCAAATCGATAAAGTTATGCTGAGGATTTCCTTCTATATTATATTCTGTATACACAATTGATTTCAAATCTCGAGCATCCTGATATCGAATATGACGTTCGTCAGGACGAGGATGAATGGTTATCCCTTGGCCTCCAAACTTTTGAATATCGGTGGCTACTTGTAACAAATTAGGAACGTTACCGCCTCTAGCATTACGCAAAGTAGCTATTTTGTTGATGTTTACACTTAATTTTGTCATGTTTGCTTAAATTAGTAATACAAATACATTATTGCGGAAACAAAAATACAAAGTAAAACCTAGGACTTTTTGCCTTTTTTTGATTATTTTGCATGAAATATTTCGGAACAAACGATGACAGAAATTTTAAATTACATCACCAACGATTATAAAGCTATTGACAGTCAAGAAACCATCGCGGCTGTTCAAGACCGTTTATATGAAATCCCTTTTTCACATTTCCCTGTTGTAGAGGAAGGCGTTTACATTGGATGTATCAATAAAGACGATCTAGAAACTTTTGACGGTGACAAAAAAATAGCAGATTATCGTTTTACGCTAGAGCCTTTTTTTGCAAGAACACAAATGATATGGCTAGATGTTTTGGAAGTTTTTGCTAAAAACCACACTAACTTGGTTCCCGTTTTAGATGAAAACCACACATATAAAGGATATTATGAAATAGAAGACATTATCAAGTTTTTTCATGAGACTCCTTTTTTGAAAGAACAAGGCGGTATACTAGTGGTTCAAAAAGGAATTTTAGATTACTCCATGAGTCAAATTGCACAAATCGTAGAAAGCAATAATGGCAAACTTTTAGGTCTTTTTGTTTCGGAAGCCAATGCAGAATCTGTTCAAGTTACCATTAAAATAAGTTTAGGAGCGATGAATAACATCATACAAACTTTTCGTCGCTACAATTACGAAATCATTTCTGAACATCAAGAAGACAACTACATCAATAATTTAAAAGAACGATCCGATTATTTGGACAAATACCTTAATATATAGTTGTACGAAGTTAGAAAATTACAATCCTTTTTCTAACCACATACATTTTATCGAAAAACCACAAAACACATGAAAGTAGCCCTATACGGACAATATTATTTAGTGAGTACAGAACCCATTATTAAAGATATTTTTGTTTTTTTTAATGAAAATAATGTCGAAATGGTGATTGAAGCTACTTTTCTTGAAATGTTATACGAAAAGAAAATCGTTCGAAAAGAATACAACACCTTTAACTCATACACCGAACTCGACAGTAGTTTCGATATGCTTATAAGTATAGGTGGTGACGGTACGATGCTTAGAGCCGTAACACTAGTTCGGAATTCAGGCATCCCTCTTTTAGGAATTAATGCTGGTCGATTGGGTTTTTTGGCTAATGTCCAAAAAGAAAACATAGCAGCTTTCATGCAATTGGTTTTAGACAAAAAGTATACTTTATCCAAAAGAACATTACTTAGCCTTTCTTGTACACCAGAAAACGAAACCATCCTTGAGTTAGACTTTGCGCTAAATGAAGTAACCGTAAGTCGAAAAGATTCTACCTCAATGATAACTATTGAAACCTATTTGAATGGTGAATTTTTAAATTCTTATTGGGCAGACGGTCTTATTATTGCAACTCCTACAGGAACCACAGGTTATTCTTTGAGTTGTGGAGGCCCCATTTTAACGCCAGATGTAAAAAGCCTTGTGATTACTCCAATTGCTCCACATAACCTTAACGCAAGACCACTTGTTATTTCAGATGACACCGAAATTGTTCTAAGGGTAACAGGACGTGAGGATCAATATTTAGTATCATTAGACTCAAGAATTACCTCCATACAAAACGAATCGGTCTTGACCATAAAAAAAACACCGTTTCAAATTAATATGATCGAAATACAAGATGAAACCTTCTTAAAAACACTTCGAAATAAACTACTTTGGGGAGAGGATCGAAGAAACTAAGTTTTATTTAAAACCTACTTATACGATACCAACAGAATTTGGCGTTTTGACTATTCAAGAACAGTAGCCTTACAAAAACTTGTTTATTTCTCAAAAAAGTAGACATTTGTGCTATTGAGCATTGATTAGTATTGAATATTATTATATTTGCACGCAATTTTATAAGTATGAACAAATTCTTTTATTTGCTTTTAATAGCTTTTTCTTACGGAGTCTCTTATTCTCAAATACACGAGATTGGAGTTCTTGCCGGAGGAAGCAATTATATTGGAGATGTTGGCCCCACTACTTACATCGCTCCCAATAAATTAGCATTTGGTATTTTATACAAATGGAATAAAAGCCCGAGACATGCTTACCGGTTTTCTTACACACAATCGATGCTGCAATCGAATGATTTAGACTCTAAAGAAGGAAGCCGAAATCAACGTGGATACTCCTTTAAAAATAATATCAAAGAATTATCTGCCGGATTAGAATTCAACTTTTTTGATTTTAATCTACATGAATCCAAATTAAAGGTAACACCTTATGTTTTCTCAGGAATTAATTATTTTTTTCATGATGAACTTTATATTAATACTGCTGGAGATACTTTTAAAGAAAAAACAGGAAGTTCGATTGCAATTCCAATGATTGTTGGCGTAAAATCGAATCTATCCCGTAACTTTATCATCGGATTAGAAGTGGGTGCAAGATATACATTTACAGATAATCTAGATGGAAGTCATCCTGAAAGTGCTACTTTACAGCAATTCAGATTTGGAAATATCAATAACACAGATTGGTATGTTTTTTCGGGTATAACATTAACCTATACTTTTGGTGAAAAACCATGCTATTGCGCATACTAATATGGATTTACTACAACAAATAGATACAGAACGATTGCCCAAACACTTAGCTATCATTATGGATGGCAATGGACGTTGGGCAAAAAAACAAGGTCTTCTTAGAGCCTTCGGTCACGAAAGCGGCACCAAATCAGTCAAAAAAATCATCCAAGCTAGTGCTGAATTAGGTATTAAAAACCTAACACTTTATGCCTTCTCCACCGAAAACTGGAACAGACCTAAGTTAGAGGTAGATACTTTAATGAAAGTATTAATTAATGCATTAAAAAAAGAAGTTGATACCCTACAAAATAACAACATCAAACTGAATGCTATTGGCAATCTAGAGTTGTTACCAAAGACAGCTCAGAACCAACTTTTGGAAGTAATTAACCTTACCAAAAAGAATACATTAATGACATTAACTCTAGCCCTAAGCTACGGATCTAGAGAAGAATTAACAAATGCAGTAAGAATAATTAGCGAGAAAGTTAAAAATAATATAATTTCAATTGACGCTATTGACGATTCAATTATAAATGAGCATCTTTACACGCATAATTTACCGGATGTAGACTTAGTAATACGTACCAGCGGAGAACACAGAATAAGCAATTTCCTGCTTTGGCAAATCGCTTATGCTGAATTGTACTTTACCAATGTGTTATGGCCGGATTTTAAAGAACAAGATTTATATGAGGCTATCCTTAGTTATCAAAAGAGAGAACGTAGATTTGGAAAAACAAGTGAACAAATTAAATAAAATTTTAGTGTTGCAAAAAAGTATAAAAATAGCCCTTACCTTAATCCTTTTTGGAAGTTTTTCACAAATAAAAGCGCAAGACCGTGTCCCTTTTGATCAAGGAAAAAAATACATTCTCGCCAATGTTGACGTAACAGGAAAAATAAGTTTTAACAAACAAACAGTAGTAACTTTTTCTGGACTAGAAAAAGGACAACAAATAACTGTACCCGGAGAGGAAATTAGTAGCGCTATCAAAAAATTAGGCAAACTCGGGTTATTTGATGAGATTGCATTTTATGTAAATAAAATTGAAAACGACAGTATATTTTTGGAATTAAACATCCAAGAATTACCCAAATTAAAAGAGGTAAAATTTGTTGGTGTAAAGAAAAACAAAACAGAGGCACTCATCAAAGATAACAACTTGACAAAAGGCAAAATTGTCAATGAAAATTTGATTACAACAACCAAAAATTACATTGAAAACAAATACAAAAAAGACGGATTTTACAACACCAAAGTAGTGATTGTAAACACTCCTGCTGACTCTGCCACTAGCAACCAAGTCAATATGTTAATCAATGTTGACACAGGAACAAAAATAAAAATATCAAGCATTGATTTTATCGGAAACGAAAAATTGTCCGATAAAACCCTGAGAGCTGCAATGAAAGAAACGAAACAGAAAAAAGTAACTCGTATCTTCAAAAAATCTAAATTTATTAAAGCAAAATACAAAGAAGATTTAGAAAAAGTAATTGCCGCATATAAGGAAAAAGGATACAGAGATGCCAGAATTGTATCGGACTCAGTGACTTTCGACAAAGAGCAAAACACCATTAAGATAAAAGTGAATGTTGAAGAAGGGAACAAATATTACTTTGGAAACATTAAATTCCTAGGAAATACCGTTTACTCAGACCAAGGACTTTCTCAAGTATTAGGGATTAAAAAAGGGGAAACTTATAATGGAGTACTTCTTGAAAAACGTATTGCCGATAAAACTAAACCAGACAGTGAGGATATTACCAATTTATACCAAAACAGCGGTTATTTGTTCTCCAACGTTAATGCGGTAGAGGTAAAAACCGTTAATGACACCATCGATTTTGAAATTCGAATCACCGAAGGTCCAATTGCCTATTTTAACAAAATTTCGGTAGTTGGAAATGACAAAACAAATGACCGTGTTATTTATCGCGAATTAAGAACAAAACCCGGCGAAAAATATAGTAAAGAAGAATTGGTTCGTACCATACGTGAGATAGGACAATTAGGCTTTTTTGATCCTGAGGCTATTGATCCTAAATTCAAGAATGTAGATGCTGGAGCAGGGACTGTAGACATTGAATACCATTTGGTAGAAAAAGGAGCGAGCCAAATTGAATTACAAGGAGGTTATGGAGGCGGAGGTTTTATAGGAACCTTGGGACTTTCATTCAACAATTTCTCAGCAAGAAACATGTTCAACAAAGAAGCCTACAAACCACTACCAATGGGTGATGGTCAAAAAGTATCTCTTCGTTTGCAAGCAAGTACTTTTTTCCAAACTTACAGTGTGTCATTCTCTGAGCCTTGGTTTGGAGGGAAAAAACCGGTTTCCTTTAGTTCTTCTTTATCCTATAGTAAACAATTTTTACAAAGTTTCTCAACAGGAAGTGCTAGAGTTGATAGAAGCAAAAGTTTCAACATCCTATCACTATCTGTTGGAATTTCTAAACGTTTGAGCGAACCAGACGATTTCACCTATTTGTCCAATGCCATTAGCTTTCAAAGTTATGACTTGAATAATTATTTCACAGGACTATTTAGCTTCGGTAATGGTTATTCAAACAACTTAGCTTATACGATTGGAATCACACATACCAACAAAGGTTTTAACCCTATTTTCCCAACCTATGGATCGGAATTTAGTTTGTCTGCTAAGTTTACACCTCCTTATTCTCTATTTAACGGAATAGATTATAAAAATTTAGGAGAATTAAAAGAAAACAAATACATATATGACGGAAGCATTGGAGATTCATACGTAGGAAACAACGGAATAGTAGTAAACAAAGGCGACTATGTCGAGGCCATACCAACAACTACGACTCGTCCGAATAGTGTAACTGATTACAAAGACGCTGTTGCCGATCCAGCCAAAGTAGACCAACAAAAATTCAATTGGTTAGAATACTACAAAATAAAATTCAAAGCTGATTGGTATACTAAACTATATGGTAAATTCGTTTTAAGAACTTTGGGCGAATTTGGTTTTATGGGAGCTTACAATCAAGATAGAGGATTAGTACCTTTTGAGCGTTTTTTCTTGGGTGGTGATGGTATGCAAAACTTTGCTATGGACGGAAGAGAAACAATTCAGTTGAGAGGTTATCCAAACAATTCATTAACTCCTCTAGTAAATGGTTCTCAAGATGGAGCAACAGTGTACAATAAATTTTCTATGGAATTACGTTATCCTATAACGTTGAAAGCATCCGCTTCTATTTACGCCTTGGCCTTTTTGGAAGCAGGATCATCTTATGTAAATTTCAAAAATTATAACCCTTTCGCATTGAGTCGTTCGGCCGGTTTTGGTTTACGTGTTTTCATGCCTGCCTTTGGTTTATTAGGAATCGATTTTGGTCACGGATTTGACCCAATCCCTGGACAAACCAAAGCCAATGGTTGGGAAACCCACTTCATCATTGGTCAGCAATTCTAGAATTATTGAAACTAACCATATTCAACACTATAAAGTTATGAGAAAACATATTTTATTTATATTTTTATCCCTTTTTGTAGTTGCAATTGGTTATACTCAATCCAAAGGCCCAAAAATTGGTTACATCGATATGGAGTATATTTTACAAAATGTAAATGGCTATGTTGAAGCAACCAATCAATTAGAAATTAAAGCTCAAACTTGGAAACAAGAAATTGAGGTTAAAAAAAATGAAATAAAAAAATTAAAAGACGCTCTTACCATTGAAAAAGCTTTGCTTACTCGAGAACTAATTGAGGAAAGAGAAACTGAGATTAAATTTCTTGATGCTGAATTGCTTGAACTTCAACAAAAACGTTTTGGAGCCAATGGAGATTATATCGTTCAAAAAAGTTCATTATCAAAACCAGTACAGGATCAAGTTTTTACGGTTGTTCAAGACATTGCAGAACGCTTAAAATTTGATTTTATTTTTGATAAAGCCTCGGATATGACAATGCTTTTTGCTGCAAAAAGATTCGATATTAGCGATCAAGTATTGCGTAAATTAAACAATACAGACAAGCGAGAACAACTCAGCAAAAAACAACTAGAAGCCGAACAAATTAAAGAAAAAATCCAAGAAGCTTTAGATGAAAATCCAGAGTTAAATGAACGACAATTGCAATTAGAAGCTAAAAAAGCTGCAAAAGAAAAAGCATTAGCTGAACGTATTCAATTACAAGAACAGAAAAGAAAAGAATTCGAAGAGAATAGACGTAAGTTAAAAGAAGAAAGAGAAGCTAAAAAAAATGGCACAGTTTCTGCTCCCACTGAAAAAGTAGCTACTGATAAAGCCAATACCGAAAAAACAGCAACAGCAAAAGATGGTGCTACAACAACAAAGACTGACGCCGAAATTGAAAGAGAAAAAATTGCTGCCGAAAGAGCTAAATCAGCTGAAGCCAAAAAACAAGAAATAGCCGATCGTAAAAAAGCATTAGAAGAAAAAAGAAAAAAAATATTAGAAGAAAGAGAAGCACAGAGAAAAGCTAAAGAAGAAGAATTAAAACAAAAAACAAACGGAAATTAATTACTAAATTTTTTAAAACAATGAAACAAATCAAAACTTTATTAATTGCAGCAATGGTAGTATTGGGAGCAAATACAATGAATGCTCAGGCAAAGGTTGCACATGTAAATGTTGCTGAAATTATGACTAAAATGCCAGCTATGCTAGATGCTCAAAAACAACTTGAAAAATTAAGCACTACTTATGATGCCGAATATAAAAAAATGGTAACTGAGTATCAAGATTTATTAAAAAAATACGAAGCTGAAGCAAAAACAGTTACTGATGCCGTGAACGAAACTCGTGGTAAAGAAGTACAAGACATGCAACAACGTATTGTAGCTTACAGAGATAATGCTCAAAAAGAATTACAACAAAAAGAATCTGATATTACTAAGCCATTATACGAAAAAGTAAGAACATCTATCCAAAAAATTGGTAAGGCAAAAGGAATGCAATACATCTTGGATGCTGCTTCACTTTTATTAGCTGACGGTCCAGACTTGACTGCAGATGTAAAAAAAGATTTAGGATTCTAAGAAACAACTACCTATACTTTAACTGCTCCTTTCTTTTGAATGGAGCAGTTTTTTTTTGAACAATTTATTTAAATAAGTAACTTTGTTAACATGAATAATAATCAACCCATTGGCGTTTTTGATTCTGGTATCGGTGGCACTTCTATTTGGAAAGCCATCCATCAATTGCTTCCTAACGAACAAACTATTTATTTGGCCGATAGTAAGAATGCTCCTTATGGACAAAAGTCCAAACAGGAAATCATAGCATTGAGTATGAAAAACACAGAGTTCTTACTAGAAATGGGATGTAAACTAATAGTTGTGGCTTGCAATACGGCAACCACCAATGCCATTAGAGAATTAAGAGCCAAATACGACATTCCTTTTATCGGGATTGAACCAGCTATCAAACCAGCGGCAACACATTCGAAGACACAAACGATTGGAATTCTTGCCACTCAAGGCACTTTAAACAGTGAATTATTCAATAAAACTGTCGAGATGTATCAAGACACCAAAATCATTGAACAAATTGGTCACGGGTTAGTTCAATTAATTGAAAGTGGAAACATTGACTCTCCAGAAATGAATCAATTGCTTACTGAATATCTCACACCAATGATTGCGGCTAATATTGATTATCTTGTTTTAGGCTGTAGCCATTATCCTTACCTTATTCCTCAAATAAAAAAAATACTGCCTCCCCATATTCAAATAATTGATTCTGGCGAAGCAGTTGCGAAACAGACACAAAATGTTTTGAAAGAAAAAGTAGGACTCTCTAACTTGACTGAAAGTCACCCCATTTTCTATACTAATACAGATACGAAAGTCCTTTCGGATATACTGGAAAACAAATATGAAGTTCTTTATAAAGACTTCTAGTTTATTTTTCTTTTTACAAACCAAATGCCATCAAGAGACAAATTCAACGATAGTTTGTGGTAATTTTCCTTGATTAAACCTCCACTAATTTTTGCTCTTTGTCCGTAAGAATAAGAAATATTCAAAGCACTTGAAGTATAATCTATTGGTAATGAAAAACCAATGGATATAGATTTATCTTCAATTTTTTTATTATTCACCTCTAGCGAACCTGTGTCAAAACTAAATCCTCCCGAATACTGTACGCGGTCAAAATAACTGAGTCGTTCTTTAGGTTTTTTGTATAAAAATCCCATAGCAAATCGATTACTATCAACAAAACTACCATACAAATCAGATTGGTTGGTTGAACTCCAAAAACTACGTTCATAATCTAAAGTAAGTTGTAAATTGTTTTTGAATTTAGCACTCACCCCTACTCCCAACTCAAGAGGAAGATAAAAATCATCTTGATTAGAAGCAACACCAGTTTGCAAAGGTGTTGTGACTTCGTTATCAACGGTACTTACTGATTGTACTTTTGAAGCATTAATTTGAGCTGGAAACTTAACCACTCCACCAAAACTAAGAAGCGCCTCTGACTGATATTGCAATCCTATAATGGGCCGAATTCCGTTGTAGTGAATATCTTTATCAATTGTAGTAATTGTTGTCCCTACATAGTAATTTCTGGTATCATTAGTGTTTCCAAATAAAAACGACGTTGTAAGACCCAAAGACCATTTTTTGGATAGTTGATAACCATAAGAAACATCTAAATTATTGAGTCCACCGCTACCTAAAACACTCAAATAATAGCTTTCTATACTATTGTCAATAGGTAATTTTAAACCAGTAATCTTGTAAGAAGAACTAGTATATGGCTTCAATACAATATTAATTCCTGATTTTGAAGTCACTGGAAAAGCGAGACCAATATGTGAAAACTGAACATTATTTCTACTTTCGGAAGTCTCGTTGTCCTTGTACTCCGTTTGGATAACTTTACCTCCCACATCAAACAAAAAGTGGTTAGCTGTCAGAAAACCAAATGAGGCTGGGTTCAAGTTATTAATAAATTTTGATGATGGCAAAGCCAATCCTGAAGAACCTAAGGAAGGAATGGGACCAAAATCGGATTGATAAAGATTTCCAATTCCGTAGATAGAATATGGGGAAGTGGATACACTTTGTGAAAAAGACACAGAGCTAATCAATAGCAATAGTGCAACGTAAATTTTACTGTTTTTCATTAATACGTAATGTAATATATTTTTACTTGGAGCTTACTTTCTTTATTGCTTTGGTCGCCAAAAACCACTCGATTTACTCCTTTATCAAAGCTTGGCAACGCGAGTAATAATGAAGCTTTGGTTTCTGTCAATTTCAAAACTTCTTTTCTTAAAAAATCTCCGATAGGTATTGTGTAACCAATGGATTCATTGAATTCATCTTCCTTAGTATTTAAAATTCCGTACACAGGATTTCCATCATTTCCGTATAATCTAGAGGTGATTCGATTTAGATTATCACTAGTATAGACCTGTAAGGAATCCGCCAACGGGAAGGATTTTGAATACGAATTCTTAACCGGTCGAATAAACAACTCTGCTTTGATAATGGAGCCCTTCGCTGCTATGTACTGAAGTTGTTTCAGATTTGGAAAACTTACTCGGCTCATAACACCAGTCCCAGATTGAGTAAACGATTGATTGAAGATATTGACTGATGGTAAATTATATCTAGAAGTAGGCAAATTTTCGATCAAAGTACCAGTCCGATCGGATTGTATAGCATTGAACTGCTTATTTAAATCAGCAATGGCAAAATCTCTGTACAAAGACTTTTCTTCTATCTTAGATTTAGAATCTGAATAATACATTCGTATCACGCTTGAAGTCCCAAAACCAACCATACAATTTGAACTTGAAGAACCACTTTTGATTACGATACCTTTAAAATAATCAATCAGTTCATTACTATCTGTAATCTCTTTTTTCTGTAACTTCAAGAACAAAGCACTTCCAAAACTATCACTCAACCTTATATTTAAGGAATCTCGTCCTATGGGTCTTGGTCTATAAGCCAATGCTCCTAAGCTTTGACTTTCATACTTTAATTTTGATTTGTTGTAAAAACTCGTAACCGAATTATCTATAGAAACTGGTTTTACTTTTTGGGTCAATTGGTGTACAGACAAATTTTGAACTTTAGTAGTGTCGCCATAATAATATCGATCGTATTTTAAAATCATCGCTATTGAATCGAACACGTAATTAGGGGCATTCGTGTCTGATGAGGCATCTTCAATAGCATAAGAAGTAGGCGTCAATTGAAAATAACTTTCTGAAACAACATTTCCAAAAAGGGGATCTAAATAATTACCTACCAAAATTCGACTCGTATTGGATGTAATTAAAGAATCCAATTGAATCGTAGACAAATCAACCGTTAAGGTATCAAGCAATAAGACTTTATTGGTCACCGACAAATAATCTGACCCAACTATAAATTTCCCTTCATCAACATCAGAATCACAGGAAATCACAACTGCCAAAACAAAAAATACAACTAAAAATCGATACATCTTTTTTTTTCGCAAATATAAAAACCCCCATATAGGCTAGAGTATAACATATACCAACAAGCTTTTCTATACGACAAAAAGGGTGTTTTTTGCTATGAACCACTTTGGATAAATTATTTTTCATTAAACGGACAAATCCACTATTCTATCTAGCAAAACAAGGCACTTATCTATCTCTTTTTTTAATACCACAAATCGAAACTAGATTTGCCCCAATAGATAATGATATGAGATTTTTAAAAATTGCCACGGTTCTTTTTTTGATAAATACGCAAATAAATTCAGCACAAACACTGCTGACTCCTTACTTAAATCTAAAAACTGAGCCAACCAAAAAAACAACAATTACAACTAATGCATTTGGAATTACATTGAAAAAAAATTGGTCAAAGAACAACGAGATTGAAAACAATATGAGCTATACAAAAACGAATATTAATCAAGAATCAAATGCCTATTCGTTCAAGAACGATAGTGAGTATTCAAGTATAGAAAATAGATTAGCATACAGCCGCAAAGTGAATGACCATTTTCAACTACGAGCTAAGGTCATCACAGCCTTTAATTATGACGAAAAAGCAAGCTGGAATGACTTTCTTTTATTAGGAGGAATTCTGATAGATTATAAAATTAATACTCATCACAGTTTGAGTGGAGGAATACTAAGGAGTACGGCATTAGGTGCCCCAAAAATCCTTCCTTCATTTACCTATCATCTTCAAGTAAATGAAAAACTAAAAGTGGCAATTGGTTTTCCAGAAAGTCAAATATCTTATTCAAATAACAGCCGAAATGTATTCTTCTGGAACCATTCCTATGAAGGGAATCAATTCAATACTAACAATAAAACTGGAACGTTTTCTTTTTCACAAATTAATTCGAGCCTCAACTTCGAACGTCAAATCGATGAGAGATGGAAGGCCAATTTCAAGTGTGGATATTCTTTTCAAAAAGACTATAGAACTACCTCTTCACTGGATAATTCAATTTCACTACCCATAAAAGATGGCTATTTACTGGCTATTGGTTTACAATACAAACTTTAATAAATACTTAATTCTATGAATAGCTTTAAAACAAAAACTCTACTAGTAACTGTGATTTGCAGTTTATTTTTTATTGGATGTTCCAACGACGATGACGACGATGAATTGATGGGAAACTGGATAAAAAGATCCGCTTTTGATGGCCCTGCTCGTTCTAGTGCTACATTTTTTGTTATTGACACTTATGCTTTCATCACAACAGGTTACACCGGAGATGCTTACTTAAAAGACCTTTGGGCGTACAATTCTGAAGGTGATTATTGGGAACAAAAGGCAGATTTCCCTGGCGTTGGTAGAAGTTCTGCATCGGCTTTTGATTTGAACGACAAAGGCTATGTAGGTCTTGGTTATGATGGAACGAATCGTTTAAAAGACTTTTATGAATATAATCCCCAAACCAATACTTGGTCACAGAAAGCAGATTTTGCAGGAACTGCCAGATACGGTGCTGTAGGTTTTCAAGTAGGCGGAAAAGCTTATTTTGGGACTGGATATGATGGAAACCATCTAAAGGACTTTTATCAATACAATGCTACCACCGATACTTGGACCTTAGCCAATGGCTTTAGCGGAAATAAAAGACGTAACGCCACTGTTTTTATCATTGACGATAAAGCATATTTAGGAACAGGAATTAATAGTGGCGTTTATCAAACAGATTTTTGGGTTTTTGACCCCAAAACCGAAGTTTGGACAAGAAAAAGAAACCTTGATGATGACGAAGACGATCACGATGATTATACGATTGCAAGAAGTAATGCTTCGAGTTTCTCTATGAATGGATTGGGCTACATTGCGGTTGGCGAAAATGCAAAATCAATTTGGGAATACAATCCAAGCACTGATATTTGGAAAGAAAGGACTTCTCTAGAAGGTTCAGGTAGAACAGATGCTATTGGTTTTTCAATCAATCAAAGAGGTTTTGTATTATTAGGAAAATCAGGAACTTCATATTTTGATGACACTTGGGAATTCAAACCTTTAGAAGAACAAAACGATGATGATAATTAAAAGTTTAACTAAAAACTGCTGGCAAAATGGTCAGCAGTTTTTAAAAATAAAGTATAAAAATGCCATTTCAGCCTTAGTCTTCGCATTGCTTCTGTATGCTTGCAGCCCAAAAAAAGAGTACCAACTCGAAACAATAAAAGTCAATAATGGCTGGGGCTATACTATAACACTTGGTGATAAAACCATCATCAAACAAACCATTATACCGGTAATTAGTGAAGAAAAAAGTTTTGAAACCGAAAAAGATGCCTTAAAATTAGGTACTTTGGTTCTCGATAAATTAAACCACGATATATCACCAACAATCACAAAAAAGGATTTAATATTATTAGCCATAAAAATCTAGCATGAATCTCAATATTTTAAAAAACAACTCCTTAAACAGCTTTCTAGTTCAAGGCTTGATTTGGTGTTTTTTTATAATAGTTTCTTTAGCTCAATTTTATGAAGGGCCCTTTCATATTAACATTGATTTTTATCTTCAATGGTTTACCGGAATACTTTTGTTTTATTTTAACTATACTTATTGTGTGCCACAGCTTTTACTTCAAAAGAAGTACTTCGCCTATTTTTTTATTCTTTTCACTATTATAACCCTTTTCACGAGTATAAGAATCTTATACTTTATCCCTGAATTTCAAATGGATTTTCAAGATAAAGGCATTCAAAATATAGTAAAAATCACTAACGGTCGAGAGATTCCCAGAATGAAGAAGCCACCACTTTTTTTCAAAATCCTTCCCTCATTATTCTATATTCTATTAACTGCAATCAGTACTATTATCAAAATTTTATCAGAGTACTACAGCAATCAACAGAATAAACTCATTGCTGAAGCTCAAAAAAACGCCTCTGACTTAATCTATTTACGCAAACAAACCAATCCCCATTTTTTGTTCAACTCGCTTAATAGTATTTATTCCTTAGCACATAAAAAATCCGATTTGGTGCCTGATGCCATAGTTACACTTTCAGAGCTTATGCGCTATATGCTTTATGAAACCGACAACAAATATGTATTTCTAGAAAATGAAATCAACTATATCAAGAATTATATAGATTTGCAGAAGCTGCGGCTAAATAATATCGAAAACATCACGATAAATGTTCACGGAGATACCAAAAACAAATTTATTGAACCCCTATTATTGATTTCATTTATTGAAAATGCTTTTAAATATGGAACCGACTACAAAGGGGCAGCTTATGTCAAAATAAGGATTTCGATTGTGGACAACGATTTGGATTTTTTCGTGGAAAATAAAATAGAAAAAATTACTATCGACCCTAAAAATTCAGGTATAGGTTTATCTAATATCGAAAGTAGATTAAAGCTTTTGTATCCCAATTCCCACAAGCTAACTATTAGTGAAACGGGAAATAAATACACTGTTCATTTGAGTTTACATCTGGATAAAATTCAAAATTAATTGAAGAAAATGACAAAAATTAAATGCGTAATTATTGATGACGAACCTCTGGGAGTAGAGTTACTTCAAGACTTTGTTTCGAAAATCGACTATTTAGAACTTGTAACCACGTTTTCGAACGCCATTGATGCTTTGGGCAAAATCAATACACTAACAATTGACTTGATTTTTTTGGACATAGAAATGCCTCATTTTAATGGAATTGAATTCATCAATGCATTAGAAAAAAAACCAATGATTATTTTTACAACCGCATATTCTAATTATGCAGTAGAAGGTTTTAATCTTGGTGCAGTTGATTATTTAGTAAAACCCATTCCGTTTCATCGCTTTTTAAAATCTGTTTCACGAGCCCAACAGTTGTTCTTCCCAACTCAAGCACCTTTAAACCAAGTGCCTTTATCACAACCAGAAGTAGAGCACGATTTTATATTTGTTAGAGCGGAATATGAGAATATAAAATTAAACTTTGATGATATTTTATATATTGAAGGGCTAAAGGATTATGTAAAAATTTACACTACCGATAAAAAGTTCACGTTAACACTAACTAGTTTAATAAAATTAGAAGGTTTGCTTTCTTCAAAAGGATTTGCGAGAACTCATCGTTCTTACATCATCAATATCAAACATATCAAATCCATCCAGAAAAACAAAGTGATGATTACTGACAAGCGAATTCCAATTAGTGAAGGCTATAAAAACGAATTCTTTCAGCGTATCAATCTATAATTCGTTTTCCTCTTTAAACCAACTTGAGTACATCACGTAATTATTAGAGATACGTTCGATTTCGCCAGCAAAATCAGATTGATTGATATCTTTTACTTTTTTTGCAGGAACGCCTGCAAAAATTGTTCCCGAAGGCACCACTGTATTTTGAGTAATTACAGAACCCGCAGCCACAATTGCATTGCTCTCAACAACACAATTATCCATTACGATAGCTCCCATTCCAATTAAAACATTGTCATGAATGGTACATCCATGAACAATTGCATTGTGACCAATTGAAACATTGTTCCCAATTACAGTTGGATGCTTTTGATAGGTACAATGTATTACAGCGCCATCCTGAATATTGACTTTATTTCCAATCGAAATCGAATTAACATCTCCTCTTATTACTGCATTGAACCATACACTACAAGATTCACCAAAAGAAACTTCACCAACTATAGTTGCATTTTCAGCAACATAACAATCGTCAGGAATTTGCGGTGATTTTCCATTTACAGATTTAATCAACATAATTTAAAATTTGAAGGAATTAATTAATTGCAGGACAATTACACTCATATTTTTCTCTTTTGCAAAATAGGTTCAACCCTAAAGTAATCTGATGGTAACCTCCATTGTCAAAACGAACGGCACCTGCTACTTGCGAATAAGTATAAGCTATCATAAAGTTGTTATAATTTAAACCAACTATAGGGCTAAAAAATTGTAGTTTTTGTGTAGCAACACTATTATTCTTAAAATATTCAGCGCCATCCAAAGTTCTACGATAAGACAAGCCTCCCCATAAACTTCCAAAATCTAAATTCTTATAAGCTTTCAAGTTAATGTCGATTGTTTTTTCTTGAGTTTTCTCAGTTAACTGAAATAGAACCGATGGCTCCCACAAAACTCGTTCTTTACTACCAAAAACATAACCTGCACTCAACAAATATTTTCTCAAATTATCGCTTTCATAGACACTGTAAATTTCTCGTCTAGTCTCAACAACATTTTTAATTGTAGCATGAGCATAGAAGTTCAAATAATTATAAGAAGCACCAAAATCAAAATTCAAATAAGAATCTCTTTGTACAATCGTTCCATTAATATTAGGGTCAAAATCCCCCGAATTCAAAAACTCCGTTTCATCCAACTGACTTTGAATTACTCCTGCACTCAATCCGAAAGACAATTGATTCAAATCTATTTCATCGCGAGAAAACAACAAATGATAAGCATACGAAACCTTCAAACCTTTTTGAGAATGGTAACCATTTTTGTCATTAAAAACAATAATCCCAGCCCCTGCTCTATCTGATACACGACCATTAAAACTTAAAGTTTGCAGTTGTGGCGCATCTTCTTGTCCAAACCATTGCTTACGCGCCGTTAAACGCACCTTAGCGCAATTGGCAGCGCCAGCCATAGAAGGGTGAATCAGATAATAATTATCGGATAAATAATCAGAATAAACTGGAATACCTTCTTGTGCATTGGCAAAACTTATTACAAAAAGAACAAGACTTAAAAACTTAATTTTTGTATACATTTAGAAATACTATTAATGATATCAATAGACCAGAAACAAGACAAATGAGTGGAGTTCATGCTTATTATTCTTGTTTTTATCAATTAATCTTATAAAAAACCAAATATAGGTATTAGTAGAAAATAACTTTAGTAATTTTGCAAAAAATAATAAGCCATGACAAAAATAACTATAAAAGAAACCCAAAATCCAACAATATTAAAATTCGAATTTCCAGATTTCATCACACAAAATGAAAACTATGAATTCAAGAACATTGACGAAACCAAAAACTCTCCTTTGGCCCAACAATTATTCTATTTGCCATTTGTAAAAACTGTGTATATTTCTGGAAATTTCATTGCCATAGAACGTTTTAGCATTGTTGAATGGGACGATGTAAAAGATGCCGTTGCAGAACAAATCGAGAAATTTGTCAATGATGGAGGAACAATCCTAACGGTTGACGAAAACAAAAGTAAAAAACAACCTATCACCGTATATGGAGAAACGACTCCTAACCCAGCTGCACTGAAATTTGTAGTAAGTAGAATGCTTACCAAAACTCCTGTAGAATACAAAAACATTGACCAAACGTCGTCTTCTCCTTTGGCACAAGAATTATTCAAATTCCCATATGTTAAAGAGGTTTTTATTGACGAGAACTATGTTTCCGTTACAAAATATGAAATCAATGATTGGCAAGAAATAACCTTAGAACTTAGAACATTTATCAAACAATTTATCGAAAACGGAGGTACAGTTATCGACGAATCACAATTGGATATTGCTTTAAAAGACGAAAAGGTAAAAGATGCAAACTTTGACAGCCTTGACGAAACTTCTCAAAAAATTATCAATATCTTAGAAGAATATGTAAAACCTGCCGTAGCAGCCGATGGTGGAAACATTGTTTTTGATTCATATGACGACCAAACTGATACTGTAAAAGTAATGATGCAAGGCGCTTGCAATGGGTGTCCTTCTTCAACTTTCACTTTGAAAAGTGGGATTGAAAATATGCTAAAAAGCATGTTGAATAATGATAACATCAAAGTAGAAGCAGTATAATTTCAGTCTATTTTATTTTAAGCGTCTCCAATGAGGCGCTTTTTTTATTTCAAAAACATCTAAATAGTTAATTTTCAGTTATTTTAAATCCATAAAAGAAAATTTTTCATAATAAATTGTTTATTATTGTATACTAATCTTTAACTATCAAATACCATGGGAGTAACATCATTTTTTAAAAATCTATTTGGTTCAGCCAAAGAATCCGCATCAGAATTAGCCAAAGAAGCTGAATCAACATTTGAAGAAGTAAAAGAAGCCGCAGTACCTCACATCGACAATGCTATTAAGTTTGCCGATGAATCCTTAGAAAAAGTAAAAGAGACCACTGCACCATACCTTGAAAAAGCTGAAAAATTAGCTGATGAAACTATTGATAAAGTAAGTACTGCAGCTGCTCCAGTTATAGAAAAAGCAGAAGAATATGCCAATCAAGCCAAAGAAACCATCAGTGAATACGCAGATAAAGCTGAAACAGTACTTAGCGATCTTGTCGATCAAGTAAAAGAAAAAACTTCAGCAGCAACAGAGAAAGCCACTGAAGATGTTGCTGAAAAAGCAGAGGAAATTAAAAAAGACGTAGATGATGCTACAAAATAACTTTTAAAAAATTGTACTTTTGCATATCATAAAACCTTCTCAACGAGAAGGTTTTTTAAATTAAAAAAAACAGGTATTATGGAAGTAAACCCAAACCAATTAACCAATTACGCAACGCTACTTTGGAATGCTGTTCTTGATTATTCTCCAAAAATCATATCAGCATTTGTAATTTTAATCGTCGGTATTTACGCTATCCGATTCATCACAGGATTGATCAAAAAAGTAATGATAAAGAGAGAGTTAGACCCTACACTCACGAAATTTTTAGCCGATATTCTGATTTGGGCATTGCGAATCCTTTTATTTATTGCTTTTATATCGAAACTAGGCGTAGAAACCTCTTCTTTTGTTGCTATTTTAGGAGCTATGGGATTAGCTGTAGGCTTATCACTTCAAGGCTCTCTTTCAAATTTTGCGGGAGGAATGTTGATTATTCTTTTTAAACCCTTCAAAGTAGGTGATACGATTGAAGCTCAAGGACAAATTGCTACAGTTTTAGAAATACAAATTTTTGTAACCAAACTGGTTACCGCAAACAATCAAACCATTTTTATACCGAATGGCATTTTATCCAACGGAACAATTATCAATTATTCGACACAAGGGCAACGCAGAGCCGACTTGACTATCGCCATTTCATATGAAACGGATATCAAAAAAGCTAAGGAGATTATTGCTGAAGTTATGCGAAGTAACCCAAAAGTCTTGTCTAATCCAACACCTGAAGTTGCCGTAAAAAACCTAACCGATAATGCTATTCAGCTTGCGGTGCGTCCGTGGGCTAAAAATGAGGATTTTGGAGCTGTCTTTTCGGAAACATTAGAAAATTGCAAATTGGCTTTTGATGCTGCTGGTATTACAATACAACCTTATGTTAGGGAATCTTCAATTCAAAACTAAAATTACTTTTTGGTAGTAATCATAAAATCTTTCAAGTAAAAAGGTTCAAAATAAGCGACATCTACGGTGTCGCTTATTTGGTATTTCTCAAAACTCAAAGCACTCATTTCTTTAGCAGAAGGATATTGAATCCCTTCTAAAAAAACAAAATTAGGAGCAGTTAGCACTGTTTTACATTTTTCGTTACAATCTCCAATAAAATAGACAGTTTCCTTGTTATCAGCAAACGATTTTTCGGTAATAACTTCGGCTTGAATGGCTCTTTTCTCTACATAATTTGTATCAAAAATAGCACTGTACACTTCCATTCTTCTGGCATCAATCATTGGAACGATACAACCATCTGTTTGCTTTACTTGTCTAGCTAAAGTTTGCAGCGTATCAATCGCAATCAACGGAATATCCAAAGCATAACACAAACCCTTAGCCGCCGAAACACCTATTCGTAATCCTGTATACGAACCTGGACCTTGACTCACGGCAATAGCACTAAGGTCTTGAAACGCAATTCCCGATTCTTTAATTATTTCTTCTATAAAAACGTGTAAGCGTTCGGCATGAGAATAACCTTCCTCGGACATCTCTTTGCATAACAATGTAGCCCCATCTTTCGCCAAAGACACGGAACAATTCTTAGTAGCTGTTTCAATATTTAATATGTATGCCAAAACGTAAATTGTATAAACTTAAAAAATCACAATCTTTTTTGACGATTGTGATTTTTTAAGTTGTTAGACTATTATTTTATTTCTTTCCTTCTTTTGCATTGTCTGTTTTCAAGGAGACTTTATCTCCTGAATTGAGTTCTTTTGAGACCGTTGTATAGGGCCCTGTAATAACTACATCCCCTTTTTTCAAGCCTGATAAAACCTCTATATTGGTGTCATCTTGAATACCTGTCTTAATGATTCTGATCTTCGCTTTGTTTCCAACTTTTACAAAAACACATTCGAATTTTTTATCGCTTTTTGGTTTAGATTTTTCTTCATTAGGATCCTCTACTTTAATTTCTTTTACCGCAGCGGTATCTGATTTTACAACTACTGAACTAATTGGCACAGTTAAGATATTCGACTTGGTATTAGTAATAATATCAACTGTGGCGGTCATTCCTGGTCTAAAAGGCGAATAAGTGCTTGGCTTACCTTCTAATAAATCTTGATAAGACTCTTTCAAAATTCTAACTTTAACTTTAAAGTTAGTCACTTGATCTGCCGTTAAAGTAGAACTAGCTGAATTTGAAATACTAGTTACAACGCCTTTGAATTGTTTTTTCAAATAAGCATCTACTTCTACATTTGCTTTGTCACCTACTTTTATTTTTACAATGTCATTTTCATTTACATCAACTTCAACCTCCATATTGTTTAAATTGGCCACGCGCAAAATCTCGGTTCCCGCCATTTGTTGCGTTCCCAAAACACGTTCCCCTAATTCTACATTCAATACAGAAATAGTACCGTCAGCAGGAGCATAAATAGTAGTTCTACCTAAGTTGTCTTTGGCTTCAAGTACTGTTGCAGAAGCACTCTGAACGTTGTAATACGCGTTTTGTTTATTGGCTTTAGCTACTTCAAAAGAAGCTATCGCTTTGTCCCAATCTGCTCTAGAAATAATCCCTTTTTCATACAATGATTTGTTTCGGTCATAATTGGCTTTTGCTTCTTTGTATGAGGCTTCGGATTGACTTAAACCCGCTTTAGTACCTGACAAATTGGATATCGTTCTGTTATAACTAGAGGTATACAAATCTGGATTTATTTTAACTAACAAATCACCTTTTTTTACCACTTGTCCTTCTTTTACATTCAAAGCAATGATTTCTCCAGACACTTCAGAAGATATTTTTACTTCAATTTCGGGCTGAATTTTTCCAGTTGCAGAAACCGTTTCTACAATGGTTGATGCAGCCACATTGGCAACTTCAATTTCGGTTCCTTTATCTTTATTACCGATTATTCCTGCTTTCGAGAGTCCCACTAAAGTGCCAATTAGAACAACGGCAACGGCTAAAAGTATATAAATAGTTTTCTTAGACATAATGTATTAGTTTTTTAAGATTGGAATTCCAAAATAGAATTCAAGTATTTTAATTTTAAAAATATAATCGTATTTGGTTCGGATTACTTCAGATTGCGCATTGGTCAACAACGTTTGTGCTTGATTAAAATCGAAGGAATTCATCATCCCCACAGCATAACGTTCTTTGGCGTAATTGAACGCTTCTTGTCTAGACTCCAAAGAAACAATGGCTGATTCGTGTGTTTTTAAAGCACCTTTAGCGTCAGTAAATGCAGTGTATACATTTCTTTGTAGGTCTAATTCTTGTTGTTCTAAAGCAATTTTTGATTTTTCTAAATTGACTTTGTTGCGCTCCACATTATTTTTCACTGACCATCCATTAAAAATTGGAATTGATAATTGTGCACCAAAAGCTTGTCCTTTATTATCTCTAAACTGATCCCAAAAAGGTAACGCTGGTTTAGTAACTGGATTTCCATTTTGATCTAACCCCACTCTATCAGCATAAGCAATCCTTGTATTGTAATTATAAAACCCTTGCAAAGTTGGTTGAAAAGCTCCTTTGGCAATATCTAAATCTTTTTGAGCTACTTCTAAATTTGTTTTAGCTATTTTAAGCTCAGTTCTTGATTCTTTTGCTTTATCATAGATAGCTGTAGCTGGTTGAGCTAGTATATTATTATCGTCTTTGATACTTTCATTATCAACGACATCAAAGTCATAAAACTCCTTCAACTGTAATAATTGAGCCAAACTTAATTTTGAAATTAATAAAGCATTCTCTGCATTAATAACATTTTGCTTGTTAGTAGCTACATTAGCTTTGATATCCAAAACATCTCCTCTTGGAATTGATCCAGCTTTAACAAGTTCTTCTGAACGCGCCAATTGCTTTTCACTAATGGCTAATTGTTCATTTTGGACTTTTAAGTTTTCCTTATTAAACAAAATTTGTAAAAAGGCATTCGCAACATTCAAGGCAACATCTTCTTGCATTTTTAGTAATTGATACTTTGAAGCTACAATAGCTAAATTTGCTCTACGCAATGTATTTTGATTTTGCAAACCTTTATAAATATCAACTCCAAGTGTTGCCCCAAGAGAGGAGAATTGTGTCGTTTGATTTCGCAGTAATCCTGTAGTGATATCTTGGTTCAAACCAATATTCCAAGAGTGAGAAGTATTTGCGTTTAAAGAAGGAATAAAATTTCCAACTGCTCCCTTTTTGTTAATTTCAGCAGTTTTGATATCTAGCTCGGTGTTTTTGATAGAAATATTATTCTCTATGGCATATTTTACACACTCTTCTAAAGTCCAGGTTTTAGTTTGTGCTGTTCCAACAAGGGAAGCGAACAAAAAGAACACTAAACTCAAATAATTATTTTTTTTCATAAATCGGGAATGAAAGTGCAACAAATATACTGCACAAATTTAACATTTTTTCAAAATTAGCAACTAGTTTGCGGGACTTAATTAGGGTTTGGGTTCTTCGGTTAACAATCCTTGATTCCATACTTTTATCTTGTCTGTAGCCTTAATTCCGCTTTTTATCTGAACATAAATTCCATCGCTTACACCCAAAACCAAATCTTTACGAACGAATTTTTGTGGTCCAGTTTGTACTTCAACATAAGGTTTTTGTGTTTTTTTATCAAATTGTACCAAAGCTTCTTTGATAGCCAGAACTTTATCGGCTTTTTCTAAAATAATAGAAGCATTTGCGCTTAAACCTGCTCTAATAAACGTATTATCGCGATTGGTCATTTTGGCTTTGATTTCAAATTGAATCGCGCCATTTTCGGTTTTCCCTTTTGGAGCAATATAATTCAAAACTGCATCGAATTTTTTGTTTTCGATAGCACCAACTGTAATCTCAATAGGCAAATTTTCTTTGATTTTACCCACTTCGGATTCGTCAATTTTTCCAACAAAAATCATTCTTCCTACATCGGCCACACTTGCAATAGTAGTTCCTTCATTGAAATTGTTACTTTCAATAACTTGATTTCCTACTTTCACAGGAACATCTAGCACCATTCCGTTAACGGTTGAACGAATCAAAGTATTCGCATAATTTCCCATTCCAGATGTGGTTCCTGTTTTTACAATATCATTACTCTTTTTGGCTGCAACATAATTCTGTTTTGCTTGCTTATAAGCTACTTGAGCTGCATCAAAATCATTGGCAGAAATCACGCCTTTGTCGAATAATGTTTTTTGTCTTTGGAATAATTTTTCTTGGTTATCCAAATCGATTTTGGCCGTTTGCACTTGATTTTGAGTGTTATTCAAAGTAGAAACATTGGCTACAACTTTAATTTTAGCAATCAAATCACCAGCTTTAATTGTCTCACCAGCTTTGATATACACTTCTTCAATAATTCCAGAAATATTAGGTTTGATTAATACCTCTTCGTCAGGAACGATATTACCTGTAGCGATAGTTGTTTTTACAATGGTTTTTGTTTCGGTTTTATCCGTTTGAAAAACTACTGGTGGTTCTTGATTCTTGGCATACAAGTAATACAATGCACCAAAAAACACTAGTGCAATTACAATTAAAATAGTTATGGTTACTCCTTTTTTCATTTTATGGATTAGTTAATCGTTTTACTTTTATCTTTTATTCTGTTCTTAAAGCATCTACAGGCTTAACTCTAATTGCCGTTTGCGCAGGTATGAATCCGGCCAGTAATCCAGAACCTACCAATATAATTAGGGCAAAAAACACTACCGCTAAATCAACACTTGGATTCGCGAACATCATATCTTCGCTTGGCATAGAATCTAAAATCATATTTAAGACTCCTAAAACTCCTGTCGCCATAGCAATACCAAACATCCCTGCAACAATAGTTAAGAAAATCGCTTCGGTTAAAATTTGAGTTCTAATAGCAGCTGGTGTTGCTCCCAAAGCCCGACGAATCCCTATTTCCTTGGTTCGTTCCTTTACTACGATTAACATAATGTTAGAAATACCGATGACTCCCGAGAGCAGCACTAAAGTTCCAACAAAATAAGCAATGAATCGTAGGATAGAAAACAATCCTTGTACTTTACTAAACTCTGCATACAAATCAAAATTACCAATAGCTCGATCATCAGCTGGATTGATGCTATGTCTTCCTTTCATAAACTCCAAGATTTTCGGTTTCAAATCCGTAATCGAAGCTCCATCATTGGCCGTCAAGGCCATCCACCCAACCATATCACCAAAATTGAAAGCTTGTTGAAAAGTTGTAAAAGGAATAAAGATTTTTTTCTGTTCTTCCTCTCCTCCGCCTCTATTGTTTGACTTTGATTTATAGACTCCAACAATCATAAAATTCACCCCATTAATCTTGATATAGCTTCCAATTACTTCTTCTACAGGCGTATATAGTTCTTTGATTACACCTTGACCAATGACGGCAACTTTCCTTTTTAAATTAATGTCTTGTTGGTTTAAAAATCGGCCTTTCGGAATATCCATTGGCTCTTGTTTAATTAATTCAGGATAATCTCCATAGATGGTATAAGCCGCTGTTTTGGTTCCACGAACCACATTATTTGCTCCCTCAAAACCACCTAACTGATTTCTTGGTGAGACATACAACAAATCTGGAAAGTTCTCTTTAAGCGCAGTAACATCTGCATTTTTAAAATTAAACTTTCGATTAGCAGGCAACCCTTTATAAGGTTTTGAAGCGGTTTGAGACCACATAAACATGGTATTGGTCGCAATACCATCAAATCCTTTTTTTACTCCATTCTCTAATCCATTCCCTGCTGCTAGCAGTATTACCAAAATGAAAATCCCCCAAAAAACACCAAAAGCTGTAAGCACCGTTCGGAACGTATTGGCCGTCAATGCTTCTAAAATCTCATTCCATTTATCTCTATCAAACATAATTATTCGTCTCTAAGTGCTACAATAGGTTTGATTTTGGCGGCATGATAGGCAGGAAAAAAACCTGCCATTGCTCCAGCGAATACTAATAAAATTAAAGTAGTAATAGCCACCCCAAAATCAACTTCTGGATTTAAAAAATAGTCGCTTTTCACATAAGGTCCAACCAGTTCAAGCAATAATAAACTAGAGAGCAACCCCACAAAACCTGCAATTGTGGTAATAAAAATAGACTCATGCAATATCATCCCAACAATAGAAATAGGTGATGCCCCAAGTGCTTTTCGAATTCCAATTTCTTTGGTACGCTCTTTTACAATAATCAACATAATATTACTAACCCCAACTACTCCTGCTATGATGGTACAAATTCCTACCCACCAAAAAAATAGACGGATGTACAAATTCAAATCATAAAATTGCTTAGCATTTTCAATAGAATTATTAATTCCTATGGCACTTTCATCATCTGGAGCAACGGTATTTTTACTTCGCAACATTTGCCCTAATTCTGCCGTAAACTTGGTAGATTGTGCTAATGCTTCTTCATAAGTTGCCATTTTATTCAATGTGAATTGCATATTGCTTATTTTGTCGCCTACACTAAAAGCTTTCTGAGTCGTGGTGATAGGCAAATAAATCCTTGATTCCTCACGTTCTCCTGATGGATCCGTAAACACACCTATAACCTTAAAATTAACATTATTGATTACGATTTCTTCTCCGATAGAATTCTTGTCTTTAAATAAATCCAACTTTACTTTCTGACCAATAGCAGCAACTTTTTCGTTATGCAACAAATCATTATCGTTGATAAAACGTCCGCTAACTATGGTTGCATTTTCTAAAGCTAAATAATCAGGATAAATCCCTCTGAATTGATAATTTCCTGTTTCTTTTCCATAGACAATTACGCCATTCCAATAGGAGTACACAGCAGATCTTCGATCTAACTTATCACTGAATTTAGTAACCGCTAAGTCGTAATCACTATTTCTGAACTGAACTTCTCTTCCTGGATTCAGTCCTTTATATTCTTTGGTTGTAGTACCCGTCCATACTTCAATTATTCCTTCCGCATCACGTTCGAATTGTTTGGCAATTCCGTTTTGCAATCCTTTCCCAGCGCCAAGCAAAATAACCAAAATGAAAATTCCTGAAGCCACAGAAATTCCTGTCAAGAAAGTTCTCAACTTGTTTTTGGCAATAGCCTCAAAAATTTCCTGCCAGCGTTCCGTATTAAACATAAGAAGAAGCTCTTACTTGTTCTACTAATTTATCATCTATAATCAACCCGTCTTTCAAGACTACATTTCGCTTGCACATTGCAGCAATATCTGGCTCGTGAGTTACAATTAGAATAGTTTTCCCTTCATCATTAATGCCTTGAATTAGCTCCATAACCTCATAAGATGTTTTGGTATCTAATGCTCCTGTTGGTTCGTCGGCCAACAATACTTTTGGATTGGAAGCCAAAGCTCTAGCTATTGCAACCCTTTGTTTTTGCCCCCCAGAAAGTTCATTCGGTAAATGATGGGAGTGACTATCAAGACCTACTTTTTTCAAATAAGCCATAGCAATTTCGTTACGTTCTTTTCGTTTTACCCCTTGATAATACAAAGGCATTGCAACATTGTCTAATGCCGTTTTATAATTAATCAAATTAAAGGACTGAAAAACAAACCCTAAAAACTGATTACGGTATCTAGAAGCGATGGTTTCGTTTAATTTTTTTATTGGCACCCCATCGAGAGTATAACTACCCGAATCAGCTTCATCCAAAATTCCCAAAATATTAAGTAATGTTGATTTTCCAGAACCCGAAGACCCCATGATAGCTACCAACTCCCCTTCTTGGATGTTGAAATTAATTCCTTTTAAAACATGTAATGCAGAAGATCCCATTTTATAGGATTTATGTAAATCTTTAATTTCAATCATCTTAAACAATTTTTATCAATACTATTGCTTTTTACTACTAATTTATGATAATAAAAAGTTAAACCTTATACTGCTTTAATCGATAAGACTCTTATGTTTTGAAAATGTTACAAAATATTTGGAATAATATTTGTTTTAGTACTTTTACAAAAAAACAAACTCATAATAGATGTCAAAGTTTATTTTTATCTCTTGCTTTTTAGTGTTTGTGCTCCTAGTAGTAAGTTGTTCAACAGCTAACAAAATTGCCACCTTAAGACCAGAACCTGACGATGCTGTCCCCTTAGTTTATGAAAGCAGTCCTTCGTTTATTAATCTCCCAGTAACAATCAAACTAAAAGACATTGAAAATAAAACCAATGCCGCTCTAAATGGATTGATTTATGAAGACAACATTATTGAAGACGACGACATTGAATTGAAAGTCTGGAAAGAAGCCCCAATAACAATAACCAACGCACACCAAGGTACTACTGAAAAAATAAAGACAGTTTTACCCCTAAAAGTTTGGGTAAAATATCGCATTGGCACCAAAAAATTAGGAGTTGAACTCTACACCTATAAAGAATTCAATTTGAATGGCGTGGTAACTTTGCATAGTGAAGTAAATCTCACCAACTGGCACATGCATACCAAAACTGAATTAAAATCTTTGGACTGGAAAGAAAGCCCAACAATGGTACTATTAGGCAAAAACGTCCCAATAACCTATATCATCAATCCAACTATTAGTTTGTTTAAGTCTAAAATCGAAAGAAAAATTGATGAGTCCATTGAAAAATCAATGGATTTTAAACCCAATGTTTTAGAAGCTTTAGAAAAGATCTGTACACCTTTTGAAATGAGCCAGGCCTATTCGAGTTGGTTGCGAATTACACCCATTGAAGTCTATACTACCAATGCCCGATTAAGAAACGATACTTTCGTTTTAGAAATGGGAATGAAATGCAATATGGAGACCATAATTGGCACAAAACCAACATCAAAATATGACAAAAACAAAATACTCTTAAAACCAGTAGCACAAATCCCACAACAAATCAATACCAATATTGCGGCCGTTTCAACATATTTAGAGGCTTCAAGAATTATGACTAAAAATTTTAACGGTCAAGTTTTTGGTTCTGGAAGTAAAAAAGTTAGTGTTCAAAACGTAAACATTTGGCACAAAAACGACAAAATGGTGATTGCTTTAGACCTATTAGGTAGTGTTAATGGTACCATTTACCTATCAGGTTTTCCTCAATACAATGAAAAAACCAAAGAAATATATTTTGACAAATTAGATTATGTTTTAGACACTAAAAACCGATTGATGCGAACAGCCAATTGGCTTGCACAAGGCATTATTTTACGAAAAATAGAAGCCAATTGCAGGTATTCTATCCAGCCCAATTTAGAAGAAGGCAAAAAAAGCATGATGAGTTACCTCACTAATTATTCACCAATGCCAGGTGTTTTTGTAAATGGAAAAATGGAGGATATCCAATTTCAAAAAATTCAATTAACCAATCAAGCCATCATTGCTTTTATCAATGTAAAAGGGAATGTTAAAGTCACCATAGATGGATTGAAATAACTATAAAAAAGGCTGAATAAATAATTCAGCCTTATATTTTATTATAATTTTTTCTTTTTCATTCGATAAATATAATACCCTAGCGCAGCAACCAAAAGATATGGAATTACCATTAGGTACACAATTCCGTCATTAACCGCTGCCGCTTTTGTAGCATTGCCTTCACTGGTTAATGCAGCTCTACACATAGCACATTGTGCATAAGTTTGAACTTCAAATAGAAAATAACAAATTCCCAAAAGCAGGAATTGTAATTTACTAGTTCTTATTTCTCTCTTTTTATTTCTATCTCTAACTAGCATAATATGGCGCTATCATTAAATAAACGATTACTCCAGTTACTGCAACGTATAACCAAATTGGGAAGGTGATTTTGGCTATTTTCTTGTGCTTATCAAACCTTTCAGCGAGTGCACGAACATAAGTAATAAGTACCAAAGGAATTACAGCTATAGACAAAAGGATATGCGATAAAAGAATAAAGAAATAAACATAGCGTAAAACACCTTCACCACCATAACTAGTAGAATCTGTGGTCATATGGTAAGCAATATACATAACCAAAAAAGCTAATGAACAACCTATTGCAGTTTTCATTAAATTTTCGTGTAAAATTCTATTCCCTTTTTTAATGGCAAGTACTGCCCAAATTAACAGAATAGCTGTTATACCATTGATTGTAGCATAGATTGGAGGTAAAAATCGCAATGGAGCCACTTCTATTCCAAAGTCTTTTAATTTAACTTTAAACAATATAGCAACCGCTACCGGGATTAAAATAGATAATATTACAATCCATTTATTGTATTTCTGCTCAACTGAATTTTGTTCCATTTTATTCTTTTAAAAGTAATTTAATATCTTCTTGAATGTCTTTAACCCCTTTTTTATCCAATCCATCATAGTACAAAATTGGATTACCAAACTCATCATTTCTACAACGAATATGTCCTTTTTTATCAATTAAAGCAAATAAACCAGAATGCTCAAAACCACCACTCACTTTGTTATTGGCAGCAGCATATAGATTAAAACCTTTGTTAGCCAAATCAAAAATAGCCGTTTTGTCTCCGGTTAAAAAATTCCAATTTGAAGATTTAACCCCTAACAACTTAGCATGCGCTTTTAAAACTTCAGGTGTATCTGTTTTTGGATCTATAGTAACTGAAACGATACCAAAATTAGGGTTGCCAAAAAAAGTTTTCTCGATTTGCAACATACTCAAATTCATCTTTGGACAGATGGAAGGACAAGTTGTGAAGAAAAATTCCAAAACATAAACTTTACCAGCATAAGATGCATTATTGATGGTTTTATTGTCTTGATTAGTAAATTCAAAAGACGGCGCTTTGCCAATGTCTACCAAACTTTCTGCAGCAATTCCAGCCCCACTATCTTTATCCAATCGATCTGATTTGACAATTGCATCGCCTTGCACACGATCGATAATTTTAGGAATCGCATAAATGCCAAAGATTAAAACAATAAATGAGATTCCTATATAAGATTTATTTTTAAACATATTACAATTGTTTTGTAGCGTTATTATTCTTTTTCAAAGCCGCTTTGTATTCGTATAAAAGAATTTTAAAATCATCTAACATTTCGTTACTCAACTCTGCTGGATGAAAGGTATTATAACCTTCTTTGTATTCTTCTTTATCTTTTCTTCCTCTCAAATTACGTTCTTTATCTAAAATATAAACGTTAGGTGTACCATAGTTGGCATCTAATTTATCCTTGAGTTGAAGTTGCTTGTAAAAGCTAGCAATTTCTTCTGGAGTTGCGAAAACAAAATTCCATTGTTTTACATCGGTAAAAGCTTTCAAGGCATCCAAAACAGCTTGTGCTTCTTTTTCGGTACCCAGTGGGCAAAGCATAACAAACTGCAAATCTTTAAAGCTGTGGTAACGTTGATAAATCTTTTGATTCAAATTGAATAAATTCCCTCTATTTGCAAGAAGATTTGTTCCAGAAAAACCAAGGACGGTTATTTTTCCATCTAAACGAACCACATCGCCACGCAACGATTTCCAGTTACCAAAGTCAGCAACTTTTGGAGTAATTGTGGGTAATTTGGTAAAACTATTCACTCCGGAAGCAAAAAACAAATAAGCTACAATTGGAAGAATAAACAAGACAAAAAGAACAATATTTTTTTTCATCAGAAGGGTGGTATTGAGAGTGTAAAAATAAAAAAAGCTCCGATATTTCGGAGCTCTTTTCTGAATTAATATTTAGTTAAAAATTCCATTTAATGATAGAATTTTTAAAAACCCCGAATACATAATCACCTTCAGTTAATAGAATAAAAAGTAAATATAAAATTAAAAATATTAGCGGAGCAACTACAGAACTCTGTAAGGATTTTTTTTCTCCTTCCATGTGCATAAATGCCCAAACAATATAATATGCTTTAACAATTGTCAATATATAGAATATCCAATTTAACAAGTTCATTCCAAGAAAATTAGTAAAATGTAATGATTCAGGTTTGATAATACCTAAGATAACCTCAACTGTAGTTACCACTGAAAGCAAACCAAAAACAAACCAAATTCTTTTTGTGTTAGAAACGTGTTCGTGTGACATAATAATAAGTTTCTTTAAAATTAAACAAGATAAAATACGGTAAATACGAATACCCAAACTAAGTCTACAAAGTGCCAGTATAAACCAACTTTCTCTACCATTTCGTAGCTTCTACGTTTTTCGTAGGTACCTAACAATACATTAAAAAAGATAATGATGTTAATTACAACTCCAGAAAACACGTGAAATCCATGAAAGCCTGTAATAAAGAAAAAGAAGTCAGCAAATAATTTACTTCCGTATTCGTTATGCTTTAAGTTAGCACCTTCAATAACCAATTTTGCATCTGCTAATCTAGCTTCAGACTCTGCTCTTGAAAGGACTAATTTCTTTTTGTCTTTTGTGATAGTTTCTGTTCTAACCAATAAATCTGGATTCGCTTTAAAACCCGCTTGCACTTCAGCAACAGAATATGATGGCAAAGCTGGCTCACTCATAAACCATTTCGCTTTGTTACGAGTCAATTGCTCACGTTCTTCCGGTAACGTTTTAGCAAAATCAGCCAAAGCAACACGATTTCCGTCTTTATCAACAAACTGAAGTAAGCTACCTCCTGTAGTTTCTACTGCGCCATACTCTCCTTTAATAAAGTTTTTCCACTCCCAAGCTTGAGACCCCACGAAAATTAAACCTCCAATGATGGTTAAAAACATGTAAAGTGCCACTTTATCTTTTTTCATTTGATGTCCTGCATCAACAGCCAATACCATTGTTACAGAAGAGAAAATCAAGATAAATGTCATTAAGGCTACATAATACATCGGAGCTGATACTCCATGTAAAAATGGAAAGTGAGTAAACACTTCGTCGGCTAAAGGCCAAGTTTCAATAAATTTAAATCTAGAAAATCCATAAGCTGCAAGAAACCCAGAGAAGGTTAAGGCATCTGATACGATAAAAAACCACATCATTAATTTACCATAACTCGCTCCCATTGGCTCATTTCCGCCACTCCATATCTTTTCGTCGTTGTTTGCAGTAGTAACTGTCGCTCCCATAAAAATTAATTCGTTAAAAAGTTTCCAAATTTACATTTTTTTCTTATTTAAAGAAATATAAAAACAAAAATAAATAAACCCACAATAAATCAAGGAAATGCCAGTACATGACACCCAGTTCAATTCCAAGAGATTGTGTTGCGCTATATTTTTGTTTAAAATGATTATAAATAATAATTAGTAAGGAAATTAAGCCTCCAGCCAAGTGAAGCATATGCATAACCGTTACTATATATAGGAATGTTGTAGTAATAGAACTAGCTGGTCCAGTAAAATAATATCCTTTGGCTACAATTTGACCAAAACCAACAAACTGCAATACTACAAATGCAACTCCTAGTACTAATGTAATCAATAACCATTGGGTTGTAGCTTTCTGATTGTCTCGTTGAATAGCTTTCTTAGCTAAATGAAATGTAATACTACTTGCCAAGATGGCAAAAGTACTGATAAAAAAAGCAGGAGGTAATTGAAAATCTTTCAACCAATCAGCTCTTGATTTACTCACCACAAAGGCACTTGTTAATCCAGCAAACATCATGGTCATACTTACCATAGCAAACAACAAAATCAATTTATAGGATCTTGCAGTTCTGGATTGATGCTCGTCTTTTGTCATTGTCATATCCATACTATCTTAAAAATTTATCTACTATATATATTAATTGTAACAAGGTAATATAAGAAACACTTACCAACATCAAGGTTCTCGCAGACTTAGTGGTGCGTAATTGGTATACCTTTACCGCATAAAACAACATCCACAATCCTAACAAAAACACTAAAATAGCCGCAACAGGTGTTAAAAAGAGTGAACCTGTATAGCCAAACATTGGCAGTAGCGAAGCAATAATTAACCAAACAGTATATAAAATAATCTGCAAAGCTGTTCCATTATCTTTTTTTCCAGTTGGCAACATAAAAAAGCCTGCTTTTTCATAATCTTCATACAAAAACCAACCAATGGCCCAAAAATGAGGAAATTGCCAGAAAAACTGAATTAAAAACAACGTTCCAGCTTCTATACCAAATTCTCCAGTTGCAGCAACCCATCCTAACATAAACGGAATTGCACCAGGAAAGGCGCCAACAAAAACAGACAAAGAAGTCATCGTCTTTAGTGGTGTATAAACACTAGTATATAAAAAAATTGAAATCGCACCAAACATGGCTGATTTTGGATTTATACTATATAACAATGTCAATCCTAAAACAGTTAACAGCGTAGCTACAACTACCGCTACTCTTGGCTGCATTCTTCCCGAAGCTACTGGACGATTTTTAGTTCGATCCATTAAAGCATCTAAGTCTTTTTCTATAACTTGATTGTACGCATTAGAAGCACCAACCATACAATACCCTCCGATGGCTAACTTAAGTAATACCCACCAAGTATTGGCTTCGAAATGATCTATCCCCAGAACAAAACCAGCGACGGAAGAAAAAACAACACTTATGGCAAGACCTGCTTTAGTGATGGCTTTAAAATCTAAATAAATGGATTTGAGGGAAACTGTATTTGTCAAAACGATTAAAACTAGTGTTATTTTTATAAAAACTTTTGCAAAAGTAGGTTATCAAAAGGGATTTGACAAAAAACAACTCATAAAAAAAGTTTTCATTAAAAAACGACTTATTAGTAATCAAAATAAAAGTTAAAAATATCAGATCGAACACCCACCGTTACCCAATTCGTACTCTGATTAAAAGTGGCAACCGTATTTTTTGAAGGATCAAAACTTCTATAAATATAACTGGCAAAAAGCTTCAAATTAGTTGCTGGATTTACCAAGTATCCTCCTTGAATATCAGCTATAAATACTTTGGTTTTGTTTCCTTGACCTACTTTCACCCCTGTATCAAAAGGACGCTTTTCATCGTAGTCTTTGTAAATATTACCTCCATAGTTAAAACTATCATCAGCAGTATTAAAATCTAAACCTCTAGTTCCTACAGTAACTTTAGCATCTGCAAAAAGTCTTCCTTGGTTATAGCGAGCAATCGCGATTAACTCTCTAAAATTCCCTCCCCATTGATGTCCTAAACTCTGATTATTGTGTGCGTAATTCGTAATAGGATTACTGTGTGAATACACATAAGGACGCACATGATTATATTCTAACTGCAATAAAAGATTCTTTACTTTGAAAGCATTGTAATACTTCACTCCTACTTGGTATCCGAATTTGTTTTTCCAACTATTATTTCCTCCTTTTACATCTCCCAATGAAAATTCATCTAGCAAAAATTGTCCATACGCATTAATAGATGCATCCCATTTATACTTAAAAGTCAATCCTAACAAAGCATTTCCGCTTCTGGATGACGAGCCAAACTCAACTGCACGATAAAAAATAATAGGATTCACAAAACTCATATCAAAGCCTCTATTATTGTCTTTGGTCCAAACAACCGATTCAAAAAAACCTAAATTCAAACGATTCGAAACATTCCAGCTCAAATAATGATTCGCCATAAACTTAGTAGCATACGTTCGATCTACAGTCACTTCTGGACGCACATCTTTGAGCCACATATACGTATTGGTGTATTTAATTTTCCAAAAATTAGTATTGATTTTGAAATAAGGGTAAGGACTTGCACCATCACTTTCTAATAAAGAACGATACCCATCACCAATAAAATTTCGTCCGTAGCCCAATTGCAAATCAATAAATTTATTTGGCGTAAAAGTAATATTGGCTTCCGCCAAAGGAAAATCATAGGCATCATCTTTGAATCTTTTGGCAATTCCAATTCCAGGAATTATAGCAGGATTTCCTCCCGAAGGCTTAATGGATTCTGCATATTGATTGTAATAATCTGCAAAACGCCCTTGACTTTCAAAAACTGTGGTAGTAAAATTCAATTGTTTCCCCAATCCTCCTCTAAAATTGAGTGCACGAGTATTTACATAAGTATACGAATTCTCGGTTTGAGAAGCTTTACCTAATTGCAAATCAAAAATTGGATTTAGGGTAAACCAATAGTCTTCGCCTTGAATCTCAACAGTGTTTTCATTCCATAATTTTCGCGCCCACCAACCAGAAGCTTTCTTTTTCAACTGCTCATTAACTTCCTTCATATTATAATACTTGGCTACTTCAGCATAAGTATAGGGTTTTGAAGCGGTATGATTGTTACTTCCCACTTGATTCATTTTAGCATCAAACTGCGCATAAAGACTGTGCGAAAAAGGCACATTTAAATGACTTTCATACTCTGGATTGCGGTATTTTTTATAAACAATACTATCTAATTCTGTTAGCTTTGGACTTTTAACATTGAGAATTTCTGCTTTAGCAAGTGCTTCTGCTTCGAACTGTTCTTTTGATTTCAAAGGAATGGCAATTGCAATCGTATATTTAGAATAAGTTGGTTTACCATTATAAGTAGCAGCACTCACTTTGGGCATACTTTCGATAACTCTTTTTGCTTCTGCAGCATATGAATCTACAACTGCGTCAACATACAACACTTTGAATTTTCCCTCTACGGTAACCTCAAACAGCACTTTTACATTACCTTTAAAAGAATCGTTTTGAGGTACTTTAAAGTTAGAATATACAAAATCTTGTACTTGATTGTAAAAACACTTTTCTACTTCTTTTGGTAGAAGATTTTGACAAGCTGTAAAAACAGGAAAACGCTCAACTTCATTAAAAGTCGAAACATTTAGATTTTGGCTATAACACCAGTTTAACCCAAGAAAAAAAAACAGTGCGCTGTAAAGTTTGTACATAGTTTTCTGTTAGGAATTAATATTCTTTTTGATTAATCGCACCATCTACAATAGCTTTTGCACCTGAAGTCCCTATACGTTGTACACCTAACTGAATCATTTCGACAGCATCTGCATAACTACGAACACCTCCTGCAGCTTTTACAGGTAAAGGAGAAGCATTCTCAAGCATTATCTTGATGGTTTCAACCGTTGCACCATTGGGCTTATTGTTAGGTGTTACATAAAACCCCGTTGAGGATTTTACAAAAACAGCAGCATATTGCTCCTCCTTGAAATTCTGTATGACTACATTTTTGATTAAAGCAGAAAGTTGCATTATTTGACCATTATTCAAAGCTGCGACTTCAATAATCCATTTGACTACTTTTTTATGTGCCAATCCCAATTGCGTTCCTTTTAAAATCTCCTCTTTGACTAAAGCAATTTCACCTTTCTTAAAAGCCTCATAGTTGCAAACAAAATCCAAATCATCCGCTCCGTTTGCAATGGCTTGTTCTGCTTCGGCTAGTTTGGTTTCCAAATCAGATTGTCCTTTTGGAAAATCAATCACTGTACCAACTAATAGATTAGAATGTGCTTCCTGAATCATTTTTTTTGCCAAAGCTACTCGATCGGGTCGAATCATTATAAGTTTGAAGTGCTCTCGAATAGCCTCTTCAATAAAGGTTTTTGCTACCAACACATTTTCTGCTTCTGACAAATTAGCTTGTTCGTTGGTTTTTAAATAAGTCGAATCAAGGTAAGCTCTAATATCCATTTTTACAAGGAATTGGAATTGATAAATAAGTCGTACAAAAATACATTATTAATTGAATACACCGGCGTGAAGTCTACTTTTTCTCCGTATCCACCAAACAAAAAACAATAATTTAAGGAGAGAAGCTTTAAAAACGAACACGGGTTGTATTCCAAAAAAAAATCCCATCGAAATGGGACTTTAAAATTTATTGAATTTCTATTTTTTCTTTGAATTGATACAAAAGAGCGATAGCAAAAAGAGCTCCAAATACATTTGCTAGAACATCTGTAATGTCTGCACTTCTGGTCGTTGTAAAATAGCCTTGTACAAACTCAATTAACAATCCGAATAAAAAAGAAAGTAAAAATGAGACATACATTACTTTTGAAAAACTACTCCATTTACCACTTTTGACTAAGGTAATTCCCCAAAAAAAAGTAAAAAGCAAATGCAATACAATATGCACTATTTTATCAATTCCTATAATATTGATGGAAGGGACGTCTGAGGATTTCATTAAACAAACGTAGCACATCAGAGAAGTCCATGCCAGCGCAACAAAGAAAAAAAAATGTTTATGCACCAATTAGTTCTTTATAAGAAGCATCAGAAAGCAATTCTTCCATTTCTGCTGGATTAGCAATTTTTACTTTAATCATCCAACCAGCACCGTAAGGATCAGAATTTACTGTTTCTGGAGCGCTTTCTAAATCATCATTAAATGCGATGATTTCGCCTGAAAGTGGTAAAAATAAATCAGATACAGTTTTCACAGCTTCTACAGTCCCGAAAACAGCATCTTTATCTAAAGTTTGGTCTAAAGTCTCTACTTCTACGTATACAATATCACCTAACTCTTTTTGTGCAAAATGAGTAATTCCTACTGTTGCAATATCTCCTTCGATACTTACCCACTCGTGATCTTTTGTGTACTTTAAATTTGATGGTACGCTCATAATATATAAATGTTGTGTTATTAATAATAAAGCGCAAAGATAACTATCTTGTATTGAATTTTTACATAGAATAAATACAAATTAATTTCCAAAATTGTAACGGAGTGTAAATCCTGAACGAATATTAGTAAGAGGAAAAGTGGTTGAAATTACAGCTTTGGAGAACGAATGATCGTAATAGAAAATAGCCGTTAGATTTTTGCTAAAGGCATAATCTGCCGCCAAACGTAATTGCCAAATATTTTGTCCTGCAGCCAATTGATTGTTGTTATAATCCAAATAGCGTACAATCGTTTGGTTATTTCGATAAGACAAATCGGCCTTAACATTAATATCACTTTTAATAATACCAGTAGGATTATCTGCCAAACGAGACGAGAAAATCACATCCTTGAAACGATATCCTAAGCCTACAATATATTCTACTCCTTTTACTTCGGTCAAAAGGTTGTTATCAAAACTCATTGATAAAGCTCTGTCTTTTTTGATTTCAGTCAATACTTTGAATGAGTTTTTCAATTCAAAATCCAGTCGCACTAGCGGACTAAACTGTTCTACTAAGTTCACGTTGGATATCACAGTAGGATTATAAAAATTACCGTTAGTATCGACCCCATTCGGGTTTTTTGTATATTCAAAGTTAGAACGATAATCATTGATAGAATATGACGCTCGATAATTGTGCAATAATGAAACTCTTTTGAAATTGTTCTTAAAAAAAGTATACCTCATGAAACCATTGTATTTGATAGACCAATTAGGAATAGGGAAATTTCTAAAAATCCCTGTCGACACATCATTGGCATTACCTCCAGTATATGCTGCTAAAAAAGCTGGTAATAATACCGCCTGGCTATTTTTCCCATAACCAATAGGGAATCCATCCGCATCGATATTACCTGGATTATTAATATCTATACCTCTTTGAGTAGCTAGTCTATTTGCCACAATAATTCGATTAGCTCTAAAATCATCAAATGCGGCTGAACCAGTCTCATCACTTTTTGAAAAAGCAGTTTTTATCAATACCGTCGAAATAGAAAACATTCCATAACTGTACGGTGACAATGGAGTATAATTCCCAGAAATCACACTGTATTGTTCGGATGAATTCTCAGAATACGCGCGATCAGCATTCAAGTCTATTTTGAAATCAGGAAACAAATCAATATTGGCAGTAGCCTTTAGTATTTTGTTGGTTACTTGGGTGTAATTTTGATTAAAATCTTGATACGTGGTCAACCAACCTCTTTTGGCAGATTCGTATCGAATATCATCTTGACTTCCAAAAATAAACCCTAGAGAAGGACGTGAGGAACCCAAGAAACCAACACTTGGCGTGAAACCAGGTAATACAGTACCGCTATTGTGAGTATAATTGACTTGAACATTTTTCACGCTGGTCAATACACCTATCAATCCATCCATAAATGGACTTCTTTGTTGCAAAGGCTTAACCACTGTGTTTACTACTTTTTCGCCTGGTTTTGGAGCTACGGCTTTTGGTTTAGCAGCACCAGTAGCTGGTGTTTTTTTGGAAAGCCCAATGTATTTGTAGAACGTTTCCATAGCAAAGGAAGCATTCAAAATTTTAGAGCTAGCATTTTGAATCGTATTCCCTAAATTGTAGTCAACACCTCCGATAGTAACGTTATCAAAAGCATTAGAAGCCCGTTGCCAACTATAATCTCCTTGATAGGTGAAATTCGCTTTTACAAAACCAAATACCGGAATTTTATTCAACGGAATATCATAATTAACAATAACTTGTTGCATGTGCTGATTAGGGTCACCAATATCAAAATAACTATCCCAAATTGTAAAGGAGTCTATTGGAACATCATTTTCATTCAGATAACTTTTGACAATATTATTTGAAGAAGCCGTATAATTTATCTTTAAGGATTTGGTTAAGTTGTAATTAAACCCATATTGATAATTAAACGCAAAATTTCTTCTGTACAAAGGATCCAAACCAATTCCAACTACATCTACTTGGCGGAATTGCTGGCGATTGTATTGTCTAATCACACTACTATTAAAAGTGATATTCGTCGGTAAAAAATTGAAATTGAAATCTTGCAACCATTTCCAATACTCGCTTTTCTTTACAAATGTTTTTTTCTTGAATGGTTCGTAAGGCTTGTTTTGAAAACTGTACGCATAGTTTACCGTAGTATTACTCATCTGGTCGGTATAACTTTCAATCTCATAATCATGACGTTCTACCTCATTGTATGACTGTGAAAACGTAAAATTCTCAGGGTCATACACATGCGGTTTTTGTTCAGGACTTCTTTCTTTTCTTACTCCAATGAAATTAATGCTTGTACGTTTTGTATAATCAACCGCGCGTGTTTCTATATTATCTCTTGCGTCTTTATCAGTGGTTTCTCTGAGTAATTGTTTGAGTTTTATATCTTGATTAAATGGATCATATTCTGGAGTAATTACTTCCTCTCCAATTCCATAATTGAAAGGCAAATTAATTCCCCATTTTTTTGGCAATAGTTGTCCTAAATTCAAATTGGTCACCACACCATATTGTTGAATATCTTCTCGACTACGCTCATTGGGACCTTGTTCTAACGCTCCAAAACCTATGGTTGATTTTCTTCCTGTTAGCGAAAGAGTAGCAAAATCAGCCATATTGGTATCTATATTCAATAAAGCAGCCATGCCCCCTTTGTTATCCATATCGGCCATACGGAGTTCATTAAACCATACTTCTCCAAAAATTGATTGTCTTAATTCATCACTTTTAACCCCTACCATCAGTGTTCGTACCAATCCGAAATTAGGATTCCCTTTGATCCCTATTCGTAATCTATTGGTCTTACCAGATAATGAATTATCCAATTCGTCTTCGAATTTATAAAAAACACCATCCGGAGGTAAAGTTGCTGGATCGATGCTCATTGCCAAAATCTTCAACTTGGTCAACAACTCTAATTTCAAATCCATTTCATTAGCCTCGGGCCAAACAGACGAGGCTCCCACCTTGCAATCTGAAGATGGTGTTGTTACTTGCAAAGGAATTTCTATTTGATAGAAATTCTCTGTGAAATCATTTCCAAAACGGATAAAACCAACCATCTGATTGTCTCGCAAAACAACTTCATTAGGCAAAGATTCTGCATGCAAAAACATTTTCAATTTATTGAACTGTCGCATGTCAATACTAACGTTTTTAAAGACGGCTCTAGAGTCGTTTGGTTCTAAACCATTACCTGAAACACGTAATGCTAAAGATTGTTCGTTTTGATTAATAACTGTATTATTATTATACAATTGCTCTCTAACTACACCTGGAGGCGTTACATAATTAATAGGACAACGCTCGTTGTTTTCTTGAATATTAACAGCTATAACATCTAATGTGGTGTTATCATCGGCTACATTGCTATCATTAAAATCCAACGAATTGGTGTACCTTCTCCACTCGCCACGTACCAAATCTAAAGCCCCAAAACGAAGCGTAATGGGCGACTCAAAATTCGTCATAAACATTCTCATGAATCGGATTGAACGAAAATCTGAAATTCCACCAATGGTATTCTGTGGTTGCGAAACTGGGATTTTAAACTGAATCCATCGTGCTTCAGTTGCTGAACCATCAGGTAAAGTTACCTGTGTATTTCTGATATCGGTAATAAAATTTTCTCCCACATTCATATTGGGTTTCATGTCAATACTGTATTCATAATAAGCATTGACCGTATTCATTGTATTATCTCGATTAACATCTTCTACATCAGGAAAAGTAGTCGAACCTCTATTGGCATCAGAAATATTAACCGCCGAGTTACCATCTGTTCCATTATAATTTTTATAACGATCCAAAACACCTCCGGTAGTATTTGCAAAATAAGTATAATCATCGCCAGCAGGATCTGGTTCTGAGGCATAGTTAGAATATACTGATGCCTCTTGATTGTTTTTCATACCATCTAAACCAACATCTTGATTGGTTCTGTTAGAGGCATTTCCATCAAAAGCATAAATCAAGGATTGAGAAGCTGGAACATCTCCCCAAATAGGTCTTGGATTCACCAAAATTTGATCTGGCCCCAAACCATTTTCATATTGTTTCCTTCCGTCTTTAAGAATGTCTTCTGATATTTCTCCTAAATTAAAATACAACTTACCTGTGTTGAGAGGAGCGGTATTGCCTTTGCCTACATAAGGGTCCAAAACCCAAAACTGAATGTATTCTACGTTTCCTTGCTCAAAATTGGTCGTATTAATAGCTCGCATAATCCCTCCAAAATTATCTTTTGGCGTATTGGCGAAGATGGTCGAATTGTTGTATGGTCCTCTCTCTTGAGGATAATAACTCAAATCAAGCGTATTGACCACTTGAGTCTGTCCTTGTGCAATATCAGTATTGGGATACAATTCTTCGCTAAAAATTCTACGGGTTGAGTTCAAAGAAATGTCGTCGTTTGAAATCCCTGTTGGTTTTTGAGTATAAAACAGCGGATCTATTGTATACCATGATAGCTTGGCTCTTTTGAAACCATAGCTCAAGTCGTTGGCACTTTCGTTAAAATTGTATTGACTTTCGGCATCATTAACAGGAGTTGATGACAAACTCCAAGCAAATGGAGAACGCAAATCAATAGTCGATTGAGAACCCTCAAAATCATCTACATAAATAGTAGATTCACCATCAAAACGATCCGCTTTGGGTGTATCTGGTTTCAAGAATGCAATCTCACCTCTAACTGAAAGATTCGAAGGAACATCGGTATCAATATTAGGCAACTTATTTACCAGACGAGTAAAAAATGGTACTTCGGTTGCAAAATTTCCGTTGAACCCAAAAATAGTATTGTTTACTGATTCTTGTCCATAATTTGATTTTTGAGTAAATGGTCGTTCAGACATTTTTAGGTAAGTACCCCCAATCACAAATTTATCCGAAAATTTATGCTCAACATTCAACCCCATAAAACGTCTGGTTTGCTGCCCAAAAATAGAATTGTTTTCTAATGATACTTCTACTGGAGTATTAGAGGCTAACAAAGATGGATCCAAAATCTGTACGCGCCCCAACTGATAATTTACACTATAATCTACTCCCTCTACCAAACGCCTTCCTGCGGCGGTTACCACAACAGAACCTTGCGGAACATTGAGCGCTCCAATTGGAATGCCATCACCCGCAGATGATTTGTATTTACCTCTAATCAGATACTTGTTTTTATCGATATCTTGTAATGCCCCTGCTTGAGTATTGCGATACATACTTCTGAAAACATACTTCTTTTGATTGGGGTTATAAGTATCAACATCTGCATAATTCTCAAGCGAATTTGGCGTCTTCAATTTAGAAAAAATCAATTCTCCAAATGGCTCTTTGGTAGTAAACATGATTCTACCATTCTGAGCATCGATGGTAGTTCCGGGAAGAAAATCAAAGAAACCATCACCCCCCGCTTGTGGATCATTGTTGAAATTTAATCTGTCCAGATTAAAAACTTTTAATAAAGGAGTTTCAGCAACTTTATTTTCTGGAGTAGGATTTGAGGGAAAAGGAGTTCCTAGAACTTCAGTAATATAATTGATTGGTGAAGGGTCGGCATACAAGATATTCATTCGGAAATCTTCTTGCTTCAATTGATAGCCTCCTGGGACTTGATAGATATTTTTCATCATCAAATTCCATATAGGATCCTTCACATTGGTCAAGTTGCTTTTGAGCATTTTCAAAATTAAACTTTGAGTAATAATCGCCTGAGGCACGTTGTTGTTTCCTCCTACTACATTGGTTGCATCTACACCGTCATTCCCAAATTCTCCCACTTGATAAACTTGGTCACCAATGGTATATTGATACGCTACGGCCAAAACCTCATCATTGCTCAAACGCTGTTGTAATGAAATGAAACCTAATTTTGAATTAAAGGTATACTCATTGGCTGTAAGTTTTCTTGCATTTTCTAACTTAGAATAATCTCTTCCTTCGGTAACGGTGGTGTTAAAACCAGAACTTGAGGTAGCAATTTCTCTAATATTTGAATTTAACAATCCTGTACCTGAGTTGATTTGAGCAGGATCGTAATCATTGTTCGAGTTGTCAGAAGGAGAATTTGCTGGATTATTAAAAATACCTGTTGAAGGATTCAGGACAACCACTTCATTATCGTTCAAACCCGTCAATTGTGATTCTCCTAAATCTTGAAGTGCAATAATATTCCTTAAATTATTCGATGTAGCATTTACTCGATTTTGTTTATTGGTCACCCAAACTTCTATACGCGTAATTTGTACCCTACTATCAATAAAAGGATAGCCTTCTAGGGCTTTGTCATATCGGCTTCTGAAATATTGAGACAAGAAAAAGTGGCGATCATTATCATAATCCAAAGCAAAAAGCTCATAATTTTGAACTGTTCCTCCACCTTCGGCAACTAAACTTTTGGTTTGTGATTTTTGCTCCGAAAAAATTCCGGTAAGCGTTGTTTTTCCAAATTGCAATTGTGTTTTCACCCCAAACAAGCTTTGAGCTCCACGAATTAAGGAACTATTGAGAGGCATACTCACGTTTCCCACTTCTATTTTCTGGATAATATCATCTTCGGAAGGTGTGTATTCTAACTTGATTAAGTTTTGAAAAGCAAAAGTAGATTGGGTGTCATAATTGGCATTCACACCTAATCGAGTTCCCACTTTCCCCATTAAGCTCATACTAATGCGTTGATCAAAATCAAAAGAACTGTTGGCTCTATTTCTGGGAGAAAAAGAAGGGTTATCTTGCTTAGTGTAGCGCACACCAAGATCCATCTCTACAGAACCTGTGGGCTTTACATCAATCGTGTTACTACCAAAAACCGATTCAAAAAAACTTGATTTTACATAAAATCGAGGCAATAAATCCTTTTTGGCGTCTTCTGCCCCCTTCTTTTTACCATCAATGGCATCGGCTTTTTTCTTAAAATAATTGCGTCTTGATTCTTGCAACACTAACTTTTCGTACTCTGCAGGAGTTAGTATTATAGGGAAATTTATAGTAATTCCGTCAATAGAATTTGTATACACATATCGATCCGTTGCAGGATCATAAGTGTAGGATGATAAGATACTTTTAGGGTCTTTAATTTGAAGTTTCCCTACCGTATATCCTTTTTTTACCGTGTCCTGAACCGATGGATTTACTTGACCATACGATACAAAACTGGCACATACAACAAGTAAAAAAATACAAATTTTATGCATGCAATGGGACTCTCTTGGTTCTTTTACAAACTTTTTAAGGCTTTCTTAATAATGGTTTCGACTGTTGCATCAGGTTCGGCTAGAACAATTTTCTCAATAACTTTCTCGCAAGTCTTTCGAACAAAACCTAAAACTTCTAGAGCAGATAACGCTTCATCTTTGTTTGTATTGCTTTGCGTTACTGAAAGTTCATCTAAATCGTATAATTTTACTATTTTTTCTTTCAAATCGAGTATAACTCGCTGTGCTGTTTTGTTTCCAATTCCTTTTATGGATTGAATAGTAGCCACATCGCCTGAAGCAATAGCATTGGTAATTTGTTTCGGATCCAAAGAAGAAAGCATTGTTCTAGCAATACCCGCTCCTATTCCAGAAACCGACAGTAACAATCGAAAAATTTCTCTTTCTGATTTTTCTATAAAACCATACAAAGTATGTGCATCTTCTTTAATTTGAAGATGGGTATATACCTTTACAAAATCATTGTTTGGCAATAATGAATAAGTATGTAATGATATATTAATATGGTACCCTACACCTGCACAATCTATAACGATGTGCGTTGGTGATTTTTCTACTAATTTTCCTTGTAAATGTGCAATCATTTAGTTGTATTATGACCCAAATATAACAAAAAAGTCCAGCATTTGACTGAAAATCATTTGCTAGACTTTTGTTGCTTTGTGTTTTACTTAATTATTCGCTTTTTTCTTTTGTTTTTCTTGAGCATCGATGATAGCAATTGCAGACATATTTACCATTTCCTCAACACTAGCTCCTAACTGAAAAATATGAACTGGTTTGCCCATTCCCAACATAATTGGACCGATGGATTCAACTTTGTTCAATTCCTTCAAGAGTTTATAAGTAATATTAGCCGATTCTAAATTTGGAAACACCAAGGTATTCACTTTTTTATCCGCTAATTTAGAAAAAGGAAATTTAGCTTTCAGCATTTCTGGATTCAAGGCAAAATCTGCTTGTATTTCTCCATCAATACATAAATCTGGATAATTTTCATGCAAATAAGCGACTGCCTCACGAACTTTTCCTGCACTTGGATTAGTTGAAGAACCAAAATTTGAATACGAAACCATTGCAATTACAGGCTCTACTCCAAACATTCTCGCAGTTTTGGCTGTCATTAAGGCAATCTTTGCCAAATCATCTGCTGATGGATTGACATTGATAGCCGTATCTGAGAAAAACATAGGCCCTCGTTTGGTCATCATAATATTGGTAGTAGCAACAATTGATGCGCCTGGTGCTTTATCAACCAATTGTAACATTGGTTTTACTACCGAAGGATAACTTCTCGAATGGCCGCTAACCAATGCATCGGCTTCACCAACATTAACCATCATTGCGGCAAAATAATTACGCTCGCGCATTAATTTTTGAGCATCCAAAAATGAAATTCCCCTTCTTTTTCTGGTTTCCCAATAAGCTGTGGCAAAACGGTCTCTTCTTCCTTCTTCTTCTTTTTCTTTTGGGTCAATAATTGTCACATCAGCATCAAAACCAATCTCAGCCTTTAATTCTAAGATAATTTCTTTATTTCCTAACAAAATCGGGAAACCAATACCTTCGTCGTGAACAATTTGAGCTGCTTTTAGTACATCTAAATGGTCAGCTTCTGCAAAAACAATTGATTTAGGGTCCGATTTGGCTCTAGTTGTAATCATACGAACCAATTTGTTGTCGTGACCTAAACGCTCCAACAATTCATCTTTGTATTTTTCCCAATCGGTAATTGGGTTTTGTGCTACTCCGGATTCCATAGCTGCTTTAGCAACAGCTGGAGCAACTACCGCAATCAATCTTGGGTCGAAAGGTTTTGGAATAATATACTCACGACCAAAAGTTAGTTTGGTAGCTCCGTAAGCCACATTTACTTGTTCTGGAACTGATTCTTTGGCTAAAGATGCCAATGCTCTAACGGCAGCCATTTTCATTGCTTCGTTGATTTTGGTGGCACGAACATCTAGTGCGCCTCTAAAAATATAAGGGAATCCCAATACGTTATTTACTTGATTCGGATAATCCGAACGGCCAGTAGCCATGATAATATCTTTGCGAGTAGCGATGGCTAAATTGTATTCAATCTCAGGATTTGGATTGGCCATGGCGAAAACAATTGGATTTTCGGACATGCTCAAAAGCATTTCTGGTGTCAAAACATCAGCGGTAGATAATCCTAAGAACAAATCACAACCTTTCATCGCTTCTGCTAAACTAATCGGCTCGCAGTCTCTTGCGTATTTTCGTTGCAATTCAGAGATAGAAGGATTGTCTTTTGTCAACAAGCCTTTACTATTAAACATGTATACATTCTCTGGTTTTATTCCTAAAAGCACATACAAATCAGCGCAAGCAATTGCTGCAGAACCCGCACCTGAAACCACCATTTTGATATCTTCGGCTTTTTTCCCAGCTAATTCAAGAGCATTAATCAATGCCGCTGAAGAAATAATTGCTGTTCCGTGCTGGTCATCATGCATCACCGGAATATTCAATTCCTCTACCAATCGTCTTTCGATTTCAAAAGACTCAGGCGCTTTGATATCTTCAAGGTTAATTCCTCCAAAAGTGGGAGCAATATTTTTTACTGTTTCGATGAATTCATCAACATTTTTGGTTCCAATTTCGATATCAAATACATCGATATCCGAAAATATTTTAAATAAAAGGCCTTTACCTTCCATCACCGGTTTTGAGGCTTCGGGCCCAATATCTCCAAGGCCTAAAACCGCAGTACCATTGGTAATAACTGCTACTAAATTTCCTTTTGCGGTGTATTTGTAAACGTTATCTACGTCTTTTGCAATTTCTAAACAAGGCTCAGCAACACCAGGTGAATAAGCCAATGACAAATCTCTTTGTGTGGCATATTTTTTTGTTGGAACTACTTGAATTTTTCCAGGAGTTGGCTTTGCGTGGTATAATAAAGCTTCCTTTCTTTTGTTGTTATTCTCCATTTTTTTAGATTTTATCTGGCTTACAAAGATAAAGTTCTAATTGTAAACTAGTCGTCAAAAATTTAATTTTTATTATAATCTTTGTTATAAAATAAAAAAAGCTGCAAAAGCAGCTCTTAAAAAGTCATAATTCATTTTTTATTACTGTGTTATGTATGAATTTAAATGTGCAATTGTCTCTTTTTGCATTTCGATGATGGCTTTTACCACATCACTAATAGATATTATCCCAACTACCACATCATTTTCAACTACTGGTAAGTGACGCACTCTTTTGGTGCTCATCAACTCCATACAGTACTCTAATTTATCCGAAGGGCTAACGGTAAACACTTCGGTTACCATAATTTCACTAACTAATGCTTTTTTAGAAGATTTAGATTTTAAAACAATTTTTCTCGCATAATCCCTTTCTGATAAAATCCCTTTCAGAACACCTTCTTCAATAATAAGAATGGCGCCTATGTTTTTTTCGCTCATCACTGTTAACGCTTCGTAAACAGTGTTGGTGGAAAGTATAGAATAAACGTCCTTTCCCTTCGTGCTTAATATTTGATTAACAGTCATATAAATTGAATTTAAATAAATATAAAGTTAAAAAAATAAACATTCAAAAAACATAAAAGCTATTTTTTATTATTAGAAGTTATTTACACTTTCTTCATTGGCTAAAAATTGGATGCAAAATCCATAATTTTCGCTTAACCGTAAAAAATTTAAATCCCTTCAAATAATAAAAAGTCAGGATGAATTAGTTCATTCAGTTTATCTTTCCATTTTGAGGCAAGCAAAGCTAAACCGCATTGATAAGACGCATTGACCCATCCAAAACCTTCTTTGGCGATGTAATCAAACTCGGTTCCAACGTTACCATACTCTGCAAATACTTTATGTGAACTAATTTCTAAATCGAATTTTTCTGGAATTGTACCGTTGTACTCTACAGCATTGATGGTAATCAACCACAACCATCTGTACACCATTTCCTGTAATTTAGATTCAAAACCATATTTTTTTAGTCCTTCCCACAATAGCATTTGATGAGGTGCCCAACCAAAAGGATAATCCCATTGACGTTGAGGAGCTTCGGGATTTACATTGGCCACACTTTCAGCTGTACTTCCAGCGATACCGCCTGTCATTACAAACTTAGGCAACGCTTTTTCTACCAATTTTACCGCCTGCTCATGAGAACATAAGCCTGCCCATAACGGGAAAAAAGTGGTTGCTGCTTCAAAAGGAAAGGTCTTCTGAAGTACAAAATCATAATCAAAATACATTCCTTCCGTTTCATTCCAACAATACTTATCTATTAATGCCTTTCGTGTTTTGGCCTTATCGAGCCATTCTTGTGCTGTATACGTTTTATTTTGGGACACAAAAGCACCATCAAAATACGTTGCAATAAAGTAGGCGATATCTATTTCATATTTATACAAAAAGCTATTGATGTCAACCGAATTCAAATTAGCGCACGAATTAATCAATCGGCTGGTGGTATCGTGACCGCTTTCTCGCATACTTCTATCATGTACAAAATACTCATCCAAATCTGCATCGACAATGCTTCGTTCTAAATATTTTTTTTCAAACTCTCTTAAAGAGAGTTGGTATTTTTGGGCAAAAGGTTCCAAAACCTCATCAAAATGTCCTGGTTCTACTTCAAAAGGCATTCCGATACCGTCGGCTTTATATCGGCTCAAGCCTGTTGGTGTTAAACGCTCGCCCATCACCATCCAAACCGAATGGTACTCTAAAATTACAGTCTCTAAATGCCTTGCCAACCAAGCTATAGATGGTTTTTCATAATCTACAATCGCTCGAAGCAACGAAGAATACAAAGGAGGTTGTGTTCTGGTCAGATAATAACTTCTGTTTGCGTTTAAAATTTTACCGTAATGTTCTATTTGATACTTGAAATTGGTTGCAATGGCTTTGGCCAAATCCAATTTGTCATCTATCAATAAACCCAAGCCAATAAAGTAACTATCCCAGCCGTACATTTCGTTGAATCGTCCACCAGGAACTACAAAAGGAACGCCTTTTATCTCTTTTTCATCTTGAGAAGTGGCCAAAGCCAAAAGACCAGGTTTGGTATTTAGCATCTCGACATAGTCTTGTGTATAATTTTCAGGTAAAATCGCCACTTTGAAATTACCCCATTCTTTTTCTAATGCTTCAAAATAGGCAAGACCTTGTGTATCTTTTGCCGATACATAAAGAGTAGGAATGGCATTGGATGTTTTCTCATCTGCCAAAATTTGCTGCAAGCCTTTGCTATCGATTGACCGCGTAAGTTCGTCCCAATAAGACGTTCGGATTTTTCTTGAAATTCGGTCAACGGGTAGTTCCTGAATTCGGTCAAGATTGATTTCACCATAGATAGTACCTTGCTCTCTCAATTCTGCTAATTCTTGCAAAAGATTTGATAAATGATAGGTTCCTTCAATTACGAATTGCTCTTTTGTTCTGAGGTCATTCAAAACAAATCGTTTAGGACCTTTATCGTCTTTCGTTATTTTTTTGTCTTTATCCGTATCTTCTTGCAGCAGTAATTGCTCAAAAACGGCATTGATTTCCACTACTATTTTCATCGGGTCGTCGTTAATTTTTTTAATATAAAAAAGGAAAACAAAAGCAACGCCATCGGAATCAAGGTGTAATAAAAAGCATTTTCGGGACCTTCATTTTTAAACAAATACCCAATAATCCTTGACCCTAAAGTACCTCCCAAAGCCGAAAAAACAACTATCAATCCGGTCATTGAGCTATGCAAACTTTTGGGAAGCGCGCTCAACACGACTGAATTCAACAAAGGATAAATAGGCGCTATGAACAACCCTACTAATGGAAAAGCAAATCCTATCAATGGAATATCGGATAATGAAGTAATCGTTTTGACTTCGAGGCCTACCGCTTTGGGCAAAACAAAAATCACAATCAACATCGCAATGATAATGCAAGCGCTTAAAATCCAAATCCAATTGATTCTTTTGGATAAAAAACCAGCTGCCAATCTTCCTACTGCTAAAGAAATAGCCAGAATACTTGCCATCATAATACTAATATTTTCTGGCAAATGCAGCACTTTGCTATTAAAAGTAGGTAACCAAGACATAATCCCTTGTTCTATCATCACAAACAAAAAAGCACTAATTACAAAAACTATCGTTAGTAATTTAGCCATTAGTTGAAACATTTGCCTAAAATCGTCGAGTAGATTGACTCCGGGAACCTCCACTTGATTTTCTGATTTTGCTAAAAACAAAAAGGCAAATGAAACTCCCGAAATTCCAGCCAACAACCAATACACATTGAGCCAAGCATCAGGATTAGTTTCCGAATTAAAAGCGGGAAATAAAAAATAAGCCAAAGCAATTCCTATCATAAAAACACCTTCTATACTGCTCATTAAACTGTTATGTTCTTGCTGATTTTCGGTCACCGTTCCGATAAGAGAATAAACCGACACCTTAATCAAGGCAAAAGAAACACCAACCGTAGCGAAGAGTAATTTTGCCGTGGCAAAAGAGTTGCCAAAATACATCGTTATACAAGCCACATAAACCAATCCTAGCCCAATAAGCATCGCTCTTTTATAACCAATTCTTGGTAAAAATGAAGCAACCAAGAAAGAGACAATGGCTATAGGTAAATCTTTAAAGGCTTCTAAAATACTTGCTTCTAATTCGTCTACACCATAGTTTCTTTGTGCTTTGAGGATTACGATTCCTACACTATTAAGCAAAATAGCAAAAACAAAGTAATTGAGATACATTGCCCATTTGATAGTCTTCTTTTTCATTTTTGATTCGGTTATTTAAATATTCAAATAGCTTACAATGTCTACATCATTGGGCAATCCTCCGAGGTGTTGTAACTTCAATACTGCTAGTTTTTGGGCGATTGCAAGCGTTTCTTCAAAACTTTTGTGTTGCAATTGTGCATACAAAAAGCCTGTCCAAAAAGCATCTCCAGCTCCCGTAGCATCTTTTATGTCGGTAATTGACAGGGCGGGTTGCGTAATTTTTCCATAACTAGTGTCAGATAAAATCACACCCTCTTTTCCTTTGGTCAAACAAATAGTTGCTGCGCCTAGTTTATGAAAATAATCCAAAATAAAAGACTCCGATTTGGTTTCCCCAAAATAACGACAGCAATCATCTTCGCTCAATTTCACTAAAGGATTCGTTGCTAGATACCTTGCAATTATTGTTTTTGCCTCCTCTCGATTGGGCCAAATGCGTTCCGAGAAATTGAGGTCAATACTGGTTTTAACACCCAACTGAGCCGCACGTTGAGCGCTTTCTATGATGGTGGTTTGCGCTGGATTTTTACTTAATCCAAAGCAAGTGGTGTGAAAAATTTTGGCTTGTTGTAAAAATGCAGTTGGAATTTGGTCGCGCTCAATTAAAAAATCAGCCGTGCGATACGGAATAAAATCTGGTGTTCCTGTTGATTTAGAAACCAAAATTATCGAGGTTGATGTGTCCTGTTTTTGGCTTAATTGCGTTGTTATTACATTGGCTTTTTGCAAACTCTCTATCATAAAATCTCCTAATCCATCAGCGCCGCAACTAGCTACAAGTGCTGACCGCAATCCAAGTTTGGAAGCATTTATGGCGACATTTGTTGGTGAACCGCCCAAAAACCTACCGTAAGAAGTTGTTTCCGCAAGAGTAGCATTGGTTTGTTGTCCAATACAATCTATGAGAATCTCCCCGGCACATAGTATATCTATCGTTTTTTCCAAAATTAAAGTAAGAGTTTAAAATTAGTATGTAAACTTTGATGCAAAAGAACGGCTCCTGCGGCACTCCAAGCGCAAAATGGCACTCCGTTTGGCGCTTTTGTGGCTGTGTTGAAGTTCTCGTAAAAACTAAAATCGGCTAGGGCGTTGGCATCATTTATGGCTTGCAAAAGTTGTGTGGCATTTGCCTTTTCGTTTTTAGACAATAAGGCTAATCCAAAGAAACCATTGACCATTGGCCAACTACCGCCGTTATGAAATTCGTTAGGATAGTTACGGAATTCGTATTTGCAATTGTTTTTGAGTAAATACCAATCGGGGTCGGTTTCGTGAATGGGTGGCCAGAAGGCGGGCAACAATCCCAAAGGACGTTCTTGTTGTAAGGTTGTGGCATAGTCCACGATTGTTTTTTGAAAATTGGCTGGACCAATGTCTAAAAGTAAGGCTAATGAATTGGCAAACCCATCAAACTGACTTTTATAACCAGCTGGGGAAAAGCTACAAGGCAAGTAATTACTAATATCACAAGCCTCGTAAGCTCTTTCGTGGTATTTTTCCCCACCGGACTCAGGACAAAAGTTCTGGATAATGCGTTCTTCTATTTGTTTTATTTTTTCATCAATTGATGCTTCTTCGGCGAAATGATTATAGCTTTTAAGTGCCCAAACTCGGAGTAATTGGTCGTACAATACATACCCATCTGTGATGTATTCGTCGGCCCAATTGCCGGACAAAGGCACATAAACCAATCCGCGATTATTGAATTCCCAAGCGTCTAAAAGTTTAAAGCATTTCTCTATTTTGGCAGCGTGTTTGGCTAGAAAGCATTCATCATTAGTAGCATACGCATACTGACAAACTCCAATAATGAACCAAGTTACAGCATCTACTCGTCCGGCTAATCCGCCGTAACTTACCTCAGCCCCATCGTTGTTGAACTGAACATTGGAAGGAATAGTGCCAATGCTATGCTGAAAAGCGGCCAATGTCTCCAAGGTTTTTTTGAAGGTTGCTATTAAGTTGGCGTCAGCTGAGGCTAAGGCTGCCAATCCGCAAATCACTCCATCTCGCGCCCAAACTCTTTTGTAATTGGAAATGTCTTGGGCGCTGGCCAAAAATCCTTGCTCTGAGGAACATCTTTGGAGTAATTCTATAGCTTTTGAATAAGAAATGTTGCTTGTCATTTGATATAAATTGCGTTGCTTTTTTTTGCGTGAGGGATTGAAGCTAGCTACCGAAGTAGCGCGTAAAGCCCGACCGCTTGTAGCAAAGGGGGCAACTAGCACGCTCCGATAAAAGCCCCCTTTGCTAGAAGTGGTCACGCCCTAATTATCTTTTAAAACGGTTGGTTTACTCTTGATTAATAACGTACAAAGCACACTACATAAGAGCAGTACTCCTGCAAAAGTGATGGCGAGTCGCGCGTCGTTGTGTAAAAAATGTTTGAGGATGTATCCGAAAGTGACGTTTTGAATAATCATTGGAATCACAATCATCATATTGATGATGCCCATATAAACGCCATAACGCTCTTTGGGGATTTCGTGAACGACCATTAAATACGGAATGCCCATCATACTCGCCCACCCGATTCCGAAACCAGTGATGGCGAAAAACAATACATTCTTGTTTTCGATGTGTGGAAAGGCCAAAAATCCTAAGGCTGCCAAGAGTAAACAAAAGGCGTGAACGGCTTTTGGGCTGAATCTTTTGGCAAATCCTACCAATAAAAATGCGGTCAAGAAAGTAACTACATTGTACCAACCGTTGACCAATCCGGTCCAACTAACCGCTTGCTCATAAGCAGCGGGATTGCTTTGTGGCGTGGCTTGCCAAACGGATAAGGCGATGCTTTTGGACGAATTTTGCCAATAACAAAACAGCGCATACCACTGAAACAAATACACCAAAGCCAGTTGCCACATTACGCGAGGCATGTCGCCAATGGCAGAGAAAATTTCTATCAAAGGCTCGAATAAACCTCCATTGTGTGATTTCAAAACTGCCAATTCCTCAGGTGTTGGCGGGATTTCGCTGGTCGTTTTCATACTCCACCAAATCGAACCTATAGAACAAACCGCTCCCAGAAAAAAGGAAGCATATACCCATGTGGGCAACGAACCCGTTTTGCCAATAAAAATCATCGGAAAAATAAAGAGCGATACGTTGGCTAAGGTTTGCCCCAAACCAGTAAAAAAACTTTGCATCTGAAAACCAATCGGTTGTTGTTCTTCGTCTAACTTATCAGCAATGAAAGCACGGTAAGGCTCCATAGCTGTATTGTTTCCCGCGTCCAAAATCCAAAGCAAGCCTGCCGCCATCCACAACGAACTACTGTAAGGAAACAACAGCAAACAAATACTGCAAAGCAAAGCTCCAACAAAGAAATAAGGTTTTCTTCGACCCCAACGCGGGTGCCAAGTGCGGTCACTCATTGCCCCAATCAAGGGCTGAATCAATAATCCAGTGACTGGCCCTGCCAAATTGAGTAACGGGATTTCGTCTGGACTCGCACCCAAAAAATCATAAATGGGATTCACGGCACTTTGTTGCAGTCCAAAACTGTATTGAATGCCAAAAAAGCCAACATTCATATTCCAAATTTGCCAAAAATTGAGTTTTAGCTTTATCGCCATAAGTAATGTATCGGTTTAGGTTAGTTATAATTTGTTCAAGTGGTATTTAGGAGCAGTATTCAAAAGGCTTCTTTGCTGTCATCGTCCCGCCATCCGCTATATCTTTGCTTTTTATAAAGAAAAAAAGCAAAGGATGCCGCTGCTGTCGGGGCTAGTAAGAAAGTTGGTTTACCTCTTGGTCATCACCTCTATCTCGAAATCAAATTATCAAACCTAAATTTAATCGTAATCTATCAATAGCGCACTGATTTAAAATAAAAAACGTTTTCGGAACTACCGAAAACGTTTTCGAACTCATTGATTTTAAGCGAAAATGAGATTAGAAAAACAACTCCAATTTATTCCAAAGCATATTTTTCTACCAAATAATCTTTTCTTTCATTATGCGAAAAAATAAAATTTTCTTTCCCTCCAAATAACAATAAGACTTCCTCCTTTTCTAACTTAGTTTCTTTACATGAAAGCATAGCTTGATAAGAAGAAAATTTAAAAGTTCGAAAGTCTACTTCTAAATGGTGTGTTGGATTCAAATGAACATATATAATTAACTGTCTCAAATAGGTTTCATCATTCAACTTAATCCTCTTAAAATGCTTTTCAAAAAGACTACCCGTTCTGTTAAATTGTTTATTGAATGCCTTGGCATAAGAATTAAAAAAATTAGAAAAAGATTGAGACACATACTCCTCCTCAGCCTTTAACTGAACAACCAAATGAAAATGATTATCCATTAAACAATAAGCTAATATTGAAACTTTGTCTAACAAATATTTTGAAAGTTGTCTTAAAAAGAAATTCTTGTTTTCATCATTCTCGAAAATTACACAACCATTTATTCCTCTGTTGTAAATATGATAGTAACATTCATTTTCTAAAACCTCTAATTTCATATTCTTTTAAAAATTTCAATAGCTTTCATTTTAAAGAAAAGTTTTAAATTATAACATTAAACAGACCTACAAGGTTTAAAAAAAAACTTGCAGGAAATCTGATGTCAAAAAACGCTGGACTTCTCGACCTGCAAGGTTAACAAAACCTTGTAGGTCTTAACTTCCGAACAACTCTCTCAAAATACCTACAAGGTTTCAAAAAAAACCTTGCAGGAAATCCGATGTCAAAAAACGCTAGACTTCTCGACCTGCAAGGTTTCCAAAACCTTGTAGGTCTTAACCTCCGAACAACTCTCTCAAAATACCTACAAGGTTTGAAAAAAACTCTGTAGGAAATCCGATGTCAAAAAACTTTAGACTTCTCGACCTGCAAGGTTTCCAAAACCCTGTAGGTCTTAACTTCCGAACAACTCTCTCAAAATACCTACAAGGTTTAAAAAAAACTCTGTAGGAAATCCGATATCAAAAAACTTTAGACTTCTCGACCTGCAAGGTTTCCAAAACCTTGTAGGTCTTAACTTCCGAACAACTCTCTCAAAATACCTACAAGGTTTAAAAAAAACCTTGCAGGAGATTAAATTACTCTGAAGCGTAAGGCATAATAACTTGAGTTTCCCATTCTAATTCATTACCTCCGTTAAACGGGTTGGCAAGAAAATGCTCCAAGGCTATATTTTTAATTTTCAAATCGTTCTTTTGGGCATAATCCATCAAAGCAAACCAAGCTCTGTCAGACGTTCTAAAATTGCCATAATAAATTGCTTTAAGTCCTTTTAGCGCAGGAATTGTTTTGAATTTTACATTAGTGTCAGCTATCGCTTTTGTTGAAGAGTCAATGGGAAAACAATAATTAAAAACGATGGTTTCCTTATCTAAATCCCAATCTACAATTTCTACATAAGGTCGGTCAACGATTTTAACTTTATGGGTGTATAAAAATCCTGTAATTGTAGCATCATTGCCAATCATAGTTTGTGCTTTTTCTTGCAAGACACTTTTGAGTTGAATATAAGCAACATATACTGGCTTTGAAGTTCCTTCTCCGTCAATTCTGACCTTCAATTTTTTGAGATGCTCGTTTAAACCTTCTCTTAAATCTTTGACTTTCCTAATTTGTTCAGTTTTGAATTTTGTAGGCCAAAAAGGAGCGGTGATTTTGTTGTACCAACTCTTTCCAATTTCATGAATTCCCACACTTACTTTAGACACTGAGTCGTTCAAAGGAGTAATTTTCCAAACATAAGTATAGGAAGTATCTCCAACGGTCATCTGCTGTTTTAGGTAATCAAAATTATTTTTTTCTACTACAGTAAAATGCTCTTTTCGCTTTTGTTTTTGAATAGTTGACCATTCTTGTATGCCTTGAAAAACAGTTCCAGAGGCTGTTTTTACTGTAAATGTTATGGTATAATCCGATGATTTAATGCCAAAATACCATCCCAAAAAAAGAAATAGTGATACACTACAAAAAATACCAATTTTCTTCTTCATCGCTTTACTTGGTCATTTTTAATTTACTGTTGATGTATTGTCCAATCATTTTTCCTTGTGCTACTCCATTCACAATTGCGGCACGATAATGAATTCCGCCATATAACCTACTCATCGAAGCTTCGTCGGCCGCTTGTTTAAAAGAAGTAAACTTTCTTTTGGGCAAACCAAACGGAATCTCAGAATCGTCTACATACGCAAAATTATCTCCGAAAATTGCAGTCAATATCTCGGCAGAACAAGCTGATAAAACAGAATGCCCACTGGTATACTCTGGAAATGGAGGCGTTTGCAATTGCGGCTTCCAGTTTTCGTCTATGTATTGATTGATATAAGTTTCTGGGCGCACTACATTGGTTTTGAACTTTTGGTCCCAACAGCTGATGAACGATTCGAAAACACCAATTGATGTTTTGGTATACACAAAAACCGTTTTATTAAAATCTGTTTTTGCGGTTTTACACGCTATTTTAGCAATATTAATCCAGTGCGCATCGGGAGTATTTTTCTTTTTGGCAAACATCATATGTCCTTGTGTCACGGTAGCATACGGATTGCAATCCCAAAAAGTTGCTATAGCGGACTCCTCTGGAACAATGGTGCTTTTCTTTTGCTCCATAGCCAATAAATCTTTGGTAATTTTGTTTCCAACATCATAAGTCTCTTTGGCTTCTCTATAAAAATCTGAGCTTTTATCGGTAGAAAAAGGAAAAGGCGCTTTGGGTTTAAACTGAGCTGCAGAATCCATAACTAATGTTCTAATTTTTCCCCAATGTGGTTCTACTGCATCCATATAAGCGGGTGGTGTAGGTTGCCAACGTGCCGGTTGATCTACATGAACCGAATACTTAGGCATGGTTCTCGTTTGTTTGTAATTGTCTTTTCCCATCCATTTTGAGATACGTTCAGCTACTTTTAAAGCATACTCTTTCGAAACTTCGAATTCTTTCTTGTTTTCATCACTCCATTTTGCATACAAACTATCGCGATATTTTTCGATTGCTTGTTCTGAAAAAACCAGTTTTTTACTCACTTCCATATGCGCAATCAAAGCCGCCAAAGGCACATTTACTCCACTTTTTGTATCTAAAACAGGAATAGAATCCAAACCTTTTAATTGTCCTTGTAGACTATGATATTCTTTACTGTTCTGCACCATAATTTCATAAGCAGCAATATTAGGGTAAACATATATCCTACTCGCAACAGGTGGCGAAAAAATATCATGAACCATAATTCCGGTTACCGTATCAACAGCAGCACAATAATCATTTGAAGTAATTGTTATTGTTTTTTCGTTTTGACAAGAAACAGCAAAAAAACAAACACTTAGCAGAGTTAGAATTGAAAATTTCATTTGGGTCAATAGTAATTGGGTTTATTATTTTTTGGAACGTAGTTGATATACTTCAGTGGGTTTATTATTGATGGTCACCAACATATATTTTTGGTTATTGACCGTAATTATATCTAAGTGACGTACGGCTTTTTGGGTCAAATCAATTCCAATCGATTCCCCCATTAAAATCGTTTTTTGATCTTGAATCAAAGCGCCAGCGAATCCGTCAAAACGACTTTGATAAGGAGAAACTCCGAAATAATTACCCGCAACAAATACTTCTGGTTTTGAATCGCCTACAAAATCAGTCTGCACAAAACAATTGATTGGAGCTACTTGCATTTTATTAGAAAATGGCACAAAAACAAAATGCCCTTTGTTATTCTTCAAATACCCGGATTTCAAATTATGTACTTCATAAAGCTTGGCTTTTTCTAACATTTGAGGATCAAAAACTTCTTCAAGTGTTTTACCTGCAAAAGATTGATAGCTATTGAATTTCTTCTTTAGCATCCCACTAAATTGTTCTGCTAATTCATCTAAGCCCATTGTGGTGTAATACTTTCCGTTTTTTTCTTTGGCTACAATAGTTTCAAATGAGCCATTACTATCAAAATCATCATAATACATTTTCAACGGAAAGGTTGCTGAAGCTTTAAACTTAGAATTCATTCCCCAATTACCTAGCAAATAATCCTGATCGCCATCATGGTCTATATCAAAAGGGAGGATTGCTTGCCAAAGTCCATTGTTGTTTTCGGCAGCAACTTTTGGGGTGACATTCGTAAATTTGCCTTTTTGATTAGCAAAAAAAGTTGGAGCCATCCATTCTCCAATCACGATTAAATCGGTTTGGCCATCGGCATTAAAATCGGTAAAGACCGCGTCTGTGACCATTCCGATTTTACTGAATGTTTTGGTTTGCTCTAAAGTAAACTTGCCTTTAGTATTCTTTAATAGATAACAATCAGGTGTACTTCCAAAACGATTCGTTTCAGAGTTATTTCCAATAAAAACATCTATGTCTCCGTCTTTGTCATAATCGAAAGCTCTTACTACAGTTGCGTTTTGAGCCAAATGTAATAGCTCTTGTCGCGTTGGAATTGCATTACTGTTATGATACAAACGATCCTCTAAATTTGAAGCATTTTCTCCACCACCAGAAGCGACAAATAAATCATTCTTTTGATCTCCATCAAAATCTGCAATAACTGCCGAAGCATCTTCAAAAACCGCATCTTGATCTAAAGTTGGATAGCTTTTGGCCACAAAACCATTCCCTTTTTGAAGATAAAAGACTGCTTTTTTATCTTTTGAACCACCAAAAAAAACATCATCTTTTCCATCTCCATCCCAATCTCCAATTGCAGTAGCTGGACCTCGATCTGTTCTTTGATATGGAATTAATTTTTGAACGGTAAAATCGATATACTCGTTTTCTTCATGAGTAAAATTGATGCCTAAATTCCCATTTACCTTTTGCAAAACAGGCAATACTTTAGGATGCAGTGATTGATAATTGAATGCTTTTCTATTTTTATTCGCATTTATTGTCAACGTTTGATTGGTTTTCACCTTTTTAACTGTTTGATACGTTTTGTCGGGCCAAATCACAACCAAAGAATCAATAGTATTTATTTTTCCGTAGCCAAAATGAATTATCGGTTCTGAGGAAGATTGAAAACCTCTTGTAGTTTGTAACTCTTTGAATTGCTTTTGTCCTTTGGTATAAGAGATTACTTTGGCACCAATCCCAAAAGTATTTTTGCCTTCAAAACGCAATTTTACTTTTAAAAAATTAGCTTTTTTATCCGTTTTATTTTGATACACTGTGGCCACAGCGTTGGTGTTATTGGTAATGATATCCAAGTCGCCATCATTATCAATATCAGCATATCCGCTTCCGTTAGAAATAATAGAATCGTTTGCAATCCAATCTCTCGAACGGTCTTTAAATGTTAAATCTGTGCTGCCTTGAAACACATAATTAGTTACATTTCCTGCGGGCATTCTTTTTAAAGCTTCTTTATCTAAAAGCTTGGTCGTATTGAGTTTATTCTTGATTTGGTCATTCGAATAATATTTAACGTAATCCAAATCGTTTGGGCGCTTTGGAATTCCATTGGCCACAAAAATATCCTGTTCGCCATCTTGGTCATAATCTGCAAAAAGCGCACTCCAACTCCAATCCGTTGCTGCAATACCACTCAAAAGTGCGGTTTCTGTATAGTGTTTTCCTGCTTGATTGAGTTGTAGCATGTTGCGGGTGTATTGATAATGATAGCCTAATTTCTCAGTACGTACTTTCAACATTTGCACATTATCATCTCCCAAAGATGCTTTTAATACCTTTTCGTCTTCGGGTAACATGTCTAAACTTAAAATGTCTGGAAAACCATCGTGATTAATATCAGCCACATCAACTCCCATTGAGAATCGGCTAGTATGTCCGAAAAACTGTTTCAAACTTTCGGTAAAAGTTCCATCTCCATTATTCAAATAATAATAATCATCTTCATGAAAATCGTTACCAATGTAAATATCAGGATAACCGTCTAGGTTAAAATCCGAAACAGCTATCCCTAGTCCAAAACCATTAGCTCCGCCAAAAATGCCCGCTTTCTCGCTCACATCAACAAACTTTCCGTTGTCGTTTCGGAACAATTTATCACCACATTCATAGCTTCTTTTGTTTCTGATATTGGCATTGCCAAAAGATAGCTCGGAGTGGACCGCATGATTTAACAAATACATATCCAAATCACCATCTAGATCATAATCTAGAAAAGCTGCAGAAGAACTGTAATTATCTAAATCTAAGCCGTACTCGGCAGCACTTTCTGTAAAGGTATTGTCTTTGTTATTAATAAAAAGTTCGTTTTGCCCTTCAAATCCATTAATCCCTACAACGGCACAAACATAGATATCTAGATATCCATCACCATTCACATCGGCCATGACAGTACCAGCTTTCCAATCACTTTGTCCTTCTACTCCGGCTTTTGCTGAAATATCTTCAAATTTATTATTGCCTTTGTTGAGGTACAATTTATTTTTCCCTTGGTTAGAAGTAAAATAAATGTCGACTAAGCCGTCGTTATTGATATCGCCTAATGCAACTCCACCACCATTATAATAATAGAGATAATCTAATATCGAAATATTCTTAGACTCAATTAACTCATTTTTGAAAGTGATATTGCTTTCCGTAGGATCGAGTTTATCAAAAAGTGGTGATTCTTTTTGGGAACATGCCGTCAATAGTATTGAGGCTAGACCAACTTTTAAAAAATTATTCATTGCTTATAAAAAGTTTAGGGGCAGTATTATTAAGAACAGCTAAAACTGCTGTCGTATTGTTTTTGTTCTTGATGACTTGCAAATGTTTGACTTCACCACGCATAAAAAAACCTGATTTTGTGTAGGGTATCCACGAGAATTTTCCTTGTTTACTTCCTAAGAGTACACTACCAAAATTGGCATCTAATCTTGAAAATTGAGGTTTAAAGGGATATTGATTCCCTCCTAGTATCAAGTCTAGTATTCCATCTTTGTTGATATCCAAAGTTGTTATGGCATTGACACTTGAAAACTGTACTTCTTTGGGTAGCACTTGAATTTCGAACTTACCATTCCCTTTGTTGATAGCAATACAACTTTCTTGCATTTTGGCTGTTTTTTGAACTGAATTATTGATTACCTCGGTATCGAAAAGTTCTTGAAACGTCTTTTTAGAGTAATCGGTGTAGCTCAAGTTTTTCTTTTTAATCATCGGAATTTGTTTGGCCAATTCTTGTTTCAAATGCAAGGGTACATCTTTACCATCAATAGTTTGAGTAGTAATTTGCTCTATTGTTCCGTTGTTATCATAATCATTGATAAACAACTTCATAGGTTTTTGTTTGGTAGCTTTATAAGAAGTATTGGTTCCTTTGTTACCCAGAATCAAATCTTTCTTTCCGTCATTATTCAAATCTACGCATTGAACCGTGTTCCAAAATCCACTCCATTCGGTCAAATTCGTTGAAAAAGTAGTCAATCTACGACCTTTGTTTTTGAAAATCACCGGTGTGTTCCATTCTCCAACCAAGATTAAATCTTTTTTAGAATCATTATCAATGTCTTCCCAAACGGCGTTAGTAATCATTCCGTAGGCATTGATTTTAAAAGCTTTTTTATCAATTACATTGGTAAAATTTCCTTTCCCATCATTTTCTAATAATAAATGCTTCGGGTCAATACCATATACTCCAGGCACACTTCTACTTCCTATGAAAACGTCATTATCGCCATCGTTATCAAAATCATAGGGTGCGATTACAGCCACATTATTATTTGTAGTTGGAAGAGTAGTTGTGCTTTTTGTAAAAATTCCTTTTCCGTTATTTAAGTACAATCTGTTTTTGTAATTGGCCTGATCTGTTTTTTCATTTCCTCCAGAGCCTACCAATACATCCATATCTCCGTCGTTGTCTGCATCGAGAAAAGCAGCTGCTGTATCCTCAAAACTAGCATCTGCTTTTAATGCAATTTGTGTTGTGACACCAAAATTCCCATTCCCTTTATTGAGATAAACTTGAGCGGCTTGCCCTTTGGCTCCGCCAATAAATACATCTTCGTTTCCATCTCCATTAATGTCAGCTACAGCATAAGCTGGTCCTTCTTGTGAAATCATTTTAGAAATCAAGCCTTCGTAGTCGAAGTCTATATAATTGTTTTCTTTATGTGCTAAGAATGTAGTTTTCGACTCAGAAAACAAGGGTTTTGAAGCTTTATTTTTAACTACGAAATCAGACTTTGCGTCCAAAATATTTAATTGAATCGTGGTATTGTTCGTTATTTTTTTAATCATTTGCGTTTTCCCGTTAGGCCAAATAACTTGTAAAGAATCGATTTTTTTGTTTCCTACTCCGAATGTCATCGTATAATCTATAGAAGACTGAAAACCGCGAGACGGAATGAGTTCTTGCCTTAAAATTTCGGAACCAGAGAACAATTCTACGATGCTCCCAACTGCAAATTTATTTTGTTGACCTCCTTTTAATTTGACTTTAACGAAATGGTTTTGTTTATTTTTTTCAGCATTGTTCTTGTAAACAAAAGCTTGCATATTGACATTGTTTACGACCAAATCTAAATCGCCATCGTTGTCTAAATCACCGTAGGCTGCACCATTAGAAAAACTAGGTGTATCCAATCCCCAATTTTGTGCTTGGTTCGAAAAAGTAAGATTTGCGTCGTTTTTGAAGGCATAATTAGGAATTGGTGTACTAGGCATTTTGTTGATAATGGTTTCAATTTCTGCTTTTTTACCAGTAATCACCATTTTTTGCATCAATTCATTAGCAAAAAAGTCCATAAAATCTTGGTTAGTCAAGTCATGAAAAATACCATTGCATACGTAAATATCTTTTAACCCATCATTGTCCATATCAAACAACAAGGCTCCCCAGCTCCAATCTGTTTTAGCCACACCTGCGTAATTAGCGATTTCATCAAACTGTTGATTTCCATTATTAACTTGCAAAGTATTTTGCATGTATTGATTATAAAAATCTAAACTTAATTTGCGGGAAAATAAATCGTAATTCTCAAAATTAGTGGTTGTTTTTAGTCGTTCATCTGGCTCAGGCAACATATCGGTCACAAAGATGTCTGCATTTCCATCATTATTGATATCTGCCATATCGGCTCCCATCGAGGATTGACTAATATGTGATGTCCAATCCTGAATTTTCTCAGAAAAAGTTCCGTTTTTATTGTTGATGTACAAATAATCTCTTTCATAAAAATCATTCGAAATATAAATATCAGGGAACAAATCACCATTCACATCACCCACAGTTACTCCAAGACCAAAACCTATCAAGCTTCCGTAAATACCAGCGGCTTCACTCACGTCGACAAACTTTCCGTTGTCGTTGCGTAATAATTTATCGCCACCTCCTTTAAGAATATCGGCTACATCCCAATCTTTGTCTCGTAGTTCTCTTTTATTAGAATAATTCAAGCTACTAACAGGAATAAAGCTATTGTTTAGAATGTAAACATCTAAATCACCATCTTTATCATAATCAAAAAATGCTGCATGTGTTGTAATTCCAGTATCCGCAAGATTATACGCTTCAGCTTTTTCTGTAAAGGTTAAATTCCCGTTATTAATAAAAAGCTCATTGTTTTGTTGACTTCCTTTACTATTTCCAGCATTACAAACATAAATATCTAGCAATCCGTCAGCATTAATATCTACCATTACCACACCTGTTGACCAAACTTTTTTTCCTTCGACACCTGCTTTCAAAGAGATGTCTTCAAACTTAAAATTGCCCTTGTTAAGATAGAGTTTATTTTTACCTAAATTGGAAGTAAAGTATACATCTGAAAGCCCATCATTGTTGATATCTCCAATTGCTACTCCGCCTCCATTATAAAAATTTCGGTACTTAAAAATGTTCATGTCTTCACCATTTTTGACTTCATTAATGAAATCAATTCCGGTTTCTGAGGCAGGCAATTGAGTAAATAAAGTATCCGTTTTAACTTTGGAACAATTCGAGAAAAAAAGTGTTACAATAGCAAATAGAATTAATCGTTGCAACATAATAGTGAGTAGGTTTTAATTGTTTTGTAAGGCCTTTATAGTCACGTAATTTATAGAATTAAAATGTAAAAAAAAAACACCTTACAGAAATACTTTTAAAGAAAAAGAGGGTATTGCTACCCTCTTTAAACTAACACAAAACAAAATTTAATCTAAACCAAAAAGTATTAATAACCAGGGTTTTGCTTAACGTTTGGATTAAACAAGGCATCGGCTGGTATTGGATACAACACGTACTTTGGATCTGAAGTAGTTGGTTTTAACTCTCTTGGTCCTAAGAATTTACCAAAACGAATCATATCGTTTCTTCTCCATCCCTCATACCATAACTCTCTACCTCTTTCGTCATAAATACCATCTAATGTAGCTGGTGTACTTCCTGCCGCTAAGCCTGCTCTAACAGAGATTTGATCTAAAATGGTTTTCGCTACAGCTGCACCTCCAGTACCACCTCTTAAAGCAGCTTCAGCTTTCATCAATAAGGCATCTGAATAACGCATTAATACATAATCATTTTCTGGGGCACCTAAATTAGCATTGTCTGGCTCGTATTTTTGAGTACGTATTCCTGCTGTTTCAATAGCATTACCAGTAACAATCATTGATACTTGAGGCGTAAAAATAAGTGGATTCCCCTTTCTATCTTTTAACGCTACTACACCTCCTGGTTTATACATTTGTCCAACTTGAAAACCAATTGGATTTCCAAAATTAGCGATAATTGAAGGGGTTGAATATTGTCTTCTTGCATCGGAAGCAGAAAACTTATTATAATACTCCGCTACAGTAGCAAAACCATTCCAGCCATCTGGTGTTTGATTGTAATGCATACCCATTCTCCAACGAGACTGAATACCTCCCCCATTACCTAAAACATTTTTAGAAGAGAACAAAATCTCATTAGAAGTATTGTTCGTTGGGGCAAAATTACTCCAATAATTTGTTGCTAAAGAGCTAGATGTGATTGCATCAACATATGCAATTACCTTGTTCATATCAGCAGGATCAAAGGTATAAGGACCAGCTGCATTATCAGCATTAAAAACCGCTTTATTCAAATACAATTTTGCTAATAAAAAGTTGGCTGCATCTTTACTTGCAAAACTCGCATCATTAGGAACTCTTGCAGGCAATTTACTTACAATCGCTTCTAATTCTGAAATTACAAAAGCAGTGGCTTCTTTTCTTGTTCTAAATTTAGGATTATCAGTAACTGGCGAACCTGGCTCTCTGTAAGGAGTTTGCCCAAACAAATCAATAACATGATAATAGTAAAAAGCTCTTAAGAAACGTGCCTGTGTCTTTTGATCATCGGTAGCATTATTATTAATTACTAAATCACAGTTATAAACATTCGTCAGTAAGTTATTATAAGCATTACGAATTTCCTCATTATCTGCACCCCAAGTATGTACGTGAAATTGTCTCCATTTGGCGTTATCATCCCAGTCACCTCCTCGTGTTGGTCCTACTAAACCATCCCCAGACATTTCATCCATGGTAAACATATCACCTTGTCCTTGAAAGCTTCTTAGCCCTTCATAAGCAGATTGCAAAAAGGCTCCTGTATTTACAGTTCCACCTCCAGTATTAGAAGTTTCAAATCCATCTAATACTTCTTCATCTAAATTGGTACAACTTACACCTAAAGTTGCCATACCTACAAAAAAGATGCTTTTTATTATATTTTTACTTTTCATTTTTCTTAAAAATTAAAATGTTACATTAAGACCAACTGCTATACTTCTATCTCTAGGGTAAGACAAATAATCCATACCTGCAGAAGGAACACCGTTAAGTGCTTTATTAGTATCAACCTCAGGATCAAATCCTGAATAACTAGTAATTACGAATACGTTGTTAGCACTTACAAAAAATCTGGCCGAATTAATTTTAAATCTTTCCATCGCTGTTCCTTTGAAAGTATAACCCACAGTAAGATTACCCATTCTCAAGAAATCTCCTTTCTCTAAGTACTTAGTTGATGGAGAGTTTGGATCAGAACCATTTTGTGGAGATGCTGCAACCTCTGGCGTTACGTTACGACCTCCTAACAAAGCACTCTTAAAGAAATAAGCATTCGCTGTGTTATTGTAGATATAATGTCCAAATGCACCATAAAAAGAAGTACTTGCATCAAACGATTTGTATGTAAAATTGGTTGAAAATCCAAGATTTATTTTTGGTAACGGTTGTTTGTCTAAATACTTTTTATCTGCATTTCCTAAACCAGTTTCAGAACCATCAGCTGCTGTGTAAATAGAATTACCTGCGGCATCATATCCTTTAAAATCGTACAAGTAGTAAGTATATAATGGATATCCATCTTTAATAACTTCTGCGTAAGCACCTGACAAACCTTGACCATTAATTCCTCCTGCAAGAAGCTGAACCGAGCCAAAATTTTCCATTGAGTTTTTCAAGAAAGCTGCATTTGCAGAAAAATTCCAACTCATATCATCTGTATCAATAATCTTGTAGCTCAAAGCAACTTCAAACCCACTGTTAATCAGGTTTCCAGGTAAATTAACACTTCTATTTGAACCTGGCCCTGGCTGTGCAGTTGCTTGTGGTACTGGGGCAATTAAATCTTTCGTGTCTCTGTGGAAATAATCAAATGAACCTGTCAAACGATTATTAAACAATGTAAAATCTGTACCAATACCATAAGAAGTCGTAGTTTCCCATCGTAATAAATCATTGGCTCCTGATACTGTTTGAGGTGTACCTCCATTTCCATAAATTGCTTTAGAAAGAGCAGAATTCACGGGAAACTCTTGATTTCCAGTAAGACCATAGTTTCCTCTAATTTTGAAATCATTTACTAATCCCTCGCCAGTATTAACAACTTTGTATGCCGCCCCAACTGCAGGAAAATAACCCCATTTATCATCTGCACCAAGCTTAGTTGAACCATCCGCACGAATTGAACCTGTCACTACCAAATCTTTGTACAAAATAAACTCTGCTTTTGCAAAGTAAGATTGTAATTCTATTTTATTTTTAAAAGAACTCGCTCTAAACTCCTGAGCAATACCTCCTTGGATATTATCAATTAAATTAGTTTGAGCTTCAACATATCCTTGTCCTCTTGCATTATTTCCATTAACATCATAAGAATAGTAAGAAAATCCAAGAACACCATTCATTTGGAAGTTCTCATTAAAGTCTTTATCAAATAACAAGGTATGTTCAAAAGTTTTATTGAATTTATTGATACCCGAAATCTCTGCAAGTCCTCTTTTTAAGACCCCACCATTAGCGGCATCATTTCCTGTTAAATCATCACTAGCAATTCTCATAGTTGGAAGCAATTGACGTTTTCTTACAGAGTTAGAAGTTTCAACTCCAAACAAAAACTTATATTTCAAACTATTTGTTATTTTTAGTGTTGCACTAATATTCGCTAACAATTTATTCGTATTAGTATAATCTTTGTAAGAGTCCAATAATTGAACTGGATTCAAATAATCATCTCCTACATAAGTATATGAACCATCTGGCTGACGTATTGGTAAAGTTGGATTCCAATATAATGCTGTACCGATTAAATTTCCTATGTAACCGGCATTATTACTAATCAATGTGGTTTGATCGTTTAACGCTGCATAAATTACATTGGTATCAACTTTTAAATTTCCATTAAAAAAATTATTATTGTTATTAAAAGCAAGTGTATATTTATCTAGACCTGTATTTTTAACAATACCATCAGTACTAGTTGCACCAATAGATAATCTTGTATTAGAATTTTCTGTACCACTACTAAAGGTTAAATCATGATTTTGTGAAAAACCGTTTCTTAATATAGCATCTTCCCAATTGTATGATCTTGAACCTCTATCTTGTCCGCCTGCAGCAACAAATTCATCTCCACTTAATAATCTAAAATCTCCAGAAATTTTACTAAAACTTACAGATGTTCCATACGTCAACGTTGGCATTTTAGATTTACCTTTTTTAGTTGTTATCACGATAACACCATTCGCTCCTCTAGAACCATAAACAGCTGTAGATGAGGCGTCTTTAAGAATTGATATACTTTCGATATCATTTTGATTTAAAAAATTCAATGGGTTTCTAGCTGAAGAAGAACCTAAACCAGCAATGTCATTACCTCCTGATGAAACTTCACCACCGTCCAAAGGAACACCATCAACAACATACAGAGGGTTATTTCCAGAACGGATAGAGGAATTACCTCTAATCCTTACAGAAATTGCTGCTCCTGGCTCTCCGCTTGATTGAGTAATTTGCACACCAGAAACTTTACCTCTTAATAACTCGGCAGGGTTGGTTGCCGCTACGTTATCAAAATCATCTGATCCTAATTGATCAACAGCTCCAGTTGCATCTTTCTTTTTCACAGTACCATAACCTACTACGATTACTTCTTTTAATTCTGCCGAATCATCTTTTAGAGTAACATTGATTACACTCTTACCCGCAGCACTTACTTCTTGAGTTTTTAAACCGATGTAACTAAATACCAAAATGGCGCCTGAGCTAACGTTTCTTAAGGTATACTTTCCGTCAAAGTCTGTTTGAGCAGAAATACTAGTTCCTTTTACCAATACATTGGCCCCAGGAAGTGGACCACTGGCGTCTGATACTTTTCCTGTGATTTCTTGCGAGTAGGCCATACCTGTGCAAAGAACCGTTAGAAATACCATCAAGCCTTTTAGTAGACTATTTTTCATACGTAATAAATAAGTTGGTTAATAATTTTTAAAAATTGGTTATTGCTTTTTTTATATCAATCAAACTTAAACAAAGTTTTATGAAAATATTAAGAAATAACATAACTAAAACGTTTTCGTTAAACCGAAAACGTTTTCGATTTTAAAATAGATACTTCAAAATTTTAATATTTATTTTAAACAAACCATAAAAAAAACCGACAAAAAAAACATATAATGCTTTTTTTCGGCTTTTTTTAAACAAAACAACTTATAGATTACTCAGTCAAACATTCCATTCATAGATTTTTAGTGATAATTATTCAATAAAAATGTGTTTTTTATAATAAAATCCTAACAACAAAAATTTAATATCAGAAAATCAATTGATTAAAAAACTATAAAGCATCAATCGCAACACAAATAGATTAATTTACGGTAATTGTTTTTTCATCGGTCCCAACGCCAATAATTTTCAAAGATTTCCATTTTTTGGGTAAAATCCCTTTATTAAATTGCAATCCTTTATCGGTTTGTTCAACCCCACCAAAACCATAAATTACCGCTTGAAGCATTGCCCCAGCTCCTGTAGCGAAATAAGGATTATTGCTATTGGCGGATTCCGAAAACACTCCAAAAGGCGGACGACTATTGGGCAGATACGATTTCACAAAATATTCATAGGCTTTATCTTTATCTCCCAATCGGGCATACAAAACTGATAAAACTCCAGAAGCCATTGCTGGACCATCTTTCTTGTCAATTTTATCAGCATAATATTCTAAATCCTTTTTGATTTGCTCTTTTTCCGTTATGATGTGCAACGGATAAGCCAACAAGTTCACATCTGCTTGTTTTATCATTTGCCCTTTGTATCCTTTGTAATTTTGTGTGATTCCATTTTCTTTATGAATCACTAATTTCTCTGAAACCTTAATCCATTCTTCATTCACTTTTTCGTTTAAAATCTTTGCCGCTTTAATCGTGTTTTTCAAACTTTCTATAGCCGAAGCATTGGTAAATGCATTATCATCAACATGCTGAGCGTATTCATCTGCGCCAACTACATTATGAACGGAATAGCTTCCGTCCGCATTTTCTACTGCTCTACTGACCCAAAAATTGGCAGTTTGCTTCAAAACTTCCCATTCATTTCGTAACCAAGATTGGTTTTGGGTCATTGCAAAATAATTCCAAAAAGCAATAGACACATCTGCCGTAATATGCTGCTCGAAAATTCCAGTTAACGCCCAAGTCGGCGTAGCTTCTTCTCCTGTATCATCAGACTCCCAGGGAAACATTGCCCCTTGATAACCATAAATAGTCGCTTTTTGCTTGGCTTTTGCCAAACGATCAGAACGATAATCCAAACACGATTTTGCCATCTCTGGTTGTAAGACTAATAAAGTAGGAAACATCCAAAGTTCCGTATCCCAAAATATATGGCCGTTATACCCTTGAGAGGATAAACCCATTGGCGCTATGCTTTGTCTTGAATCTGGACGAATAAAGGAATACAAATTATACAATGCAAAACGTACACGTTGTTGCGCATCTAAATCTCCTTCTATTTGAATATCTCCCGATTTCCACAAATCGGCCCAAGCTTTTTTGTGTTTGAACAATAATTTATCAATCCCCTCTTGCAAAGCATAAATAGGTTGTCTTTCGGATTCATTCAAAGGGTCTGTAACATCTTTTGAAGTACAAATCCCTCCAGCTATTGCAAATCGATAGGCTTTTCCCTTGCTCAGTTTTTTAGTAAAACCGACTTCATCGCCTTTTGGTTCCAAAGTTTCACTGGTACCATCAAACAAAAAAGTGGTCGATGCTGCCACTTTATACTTACCTGTCAAGGTTTGCGCAGTAGTCCCAAAAACAGGCATTAGATATTGATTGTCTTTCAAGACTCGAAATTGTCTTTTGGCTTGCTTTAATTCTTCAGGAACTGCCATATAATTGGCCGCTGTCATTTCGATGTCTTTTAAAGGTGTAACTTTTACAATCGCCATCGCAGAAAAAGGCAAGGCCCTATTTGCTAGAATGGTATACTCAATAGCAGCCAAATCTTTAAATCGGAACGAAGTCGTACTTGTTCCTTCTTTCATAGCAACTACTTGTTCCCAATTATCAATATTCGAAGCCGAAACTTCTTCCCCATTGATTACTAATCTCAGGTTCAAAAACTCTATTCCTCGAACAATTCTACTGATGCCATTTTCAGGGCTTCCGTCATAAACCCCATTGAGAATAATTTCTTTGGTTCTAAGTGGCGTCGCATCAGTTACAATTCCAATTTGACCATTGGCCATAGCTACACCATAATAATTGTCTCGCGAATTCGCTACCAAATTCCATTCGTCGGATTGGGTCTGAGCATAAGAAAAAGGACCAAAAAGAAAAATAGCAGCGACTGTAATGATTATTGATTTCATATTTTTAATGTTAAAATAATTTCAAATTTAAAGTATTTGCATTCAAAAAAACATATTTTACCACTAAGTCACCGAATTCAGAATCGAAATCGTTTTCGAAAAAATCGAAATCGTTTTCGATTTTTTACTCTAACATAATTTAAAAAATGAATCCTATTTTTATAAACTCGATGCTATTTGCAGTGTGGTAACCTTCAAATGAAAGCTTATGATTCATCAACCCAACACCAAATCCATAGTTTGCTTTGGAGAAATCTTATTCGATATCTTTCCAACGCACAAAAAAATTGGAGGAGCACCCTTAAATGTTGCTCTTAGATTAGCTTCATTAGGTATCAATACGCAAATCATTAGTTGCATTGGAGCAGATTCAAATGGACAAGAAGTAATTGACTACCTTATGCCAACAGGCATTTCAACCAAAACCATCCAAATCAACGGCGCTCACCCAACAGGCGAAGTTTTAGTGCACCTAAACGAAAAAGGTTCAGCTACCTACACCATCAATTATCCCGCTGCTTGGGACAAAATCAAGTATACGCAAGAAGGAGAAACCGCAGTAATTGGAGCAGATGTGCTTGTTTTTGGCAGTTTGGCTTGTCGTGACGCAATTGCTCATCAAAGCCTTCTTAATTATATAGCTTTATCAAAATTCAAGGTGTTTGACGTCAATCTCCGAGCGCCTTTCTACAACAAAGAGTTACTTCTAGAATTAATGCTCGAAGCCGATTGCATCAAATTCAATGATGACGAACTATACGAAATAGCCAATTTCTTGAACTCTCCCTACCATTCGCTAGAACAAAACATTCACTTCATTGCCGAAAAAACCAACACCAACAATATTTGTGTGACCAAAGGCAGCCACGGAGCCGTTTTATTTACCAATAATCAATTGTATTACAACAGCGGATACCAAGCCACAGTAGCCGATACAGTAGGAGCTGGAGACTCCTTTTTGGCTAGCTTACTCAGCGTTTTAATCACCGAGAACAATCCTCAAGCAGCACTAAATTTTGCCTGTGCATTAGGAGCCCTTGTCGCTTCACAAGAAGGAGCCAACCCCAAGATAACCCGAAAAGAAATCGATGAATTTATGCATCCCACAACAAGTTAATGCAATAGAATGAGCAGTAGAAGTAGCAAACAAAGACATTCTTTGCCAGCATCGTCCCGCCATCCGCTATATCTTTGCCTTTTAAAGAAAAAAGGCAAAGGATGCCGCTACTGTCGGGGCTAAAGAGCCACAACTTGCCTTCTTGCAAACAACTTCTAAAAATACAGTCCCTGTTAAGTTTAACTCTCAAAATATAAATTACACTTATGAAATCGCCATTAACAAAAAGTTTGTTGCAAACAAACACCGATAAGTATAAGGCGACACCATATTTGACCGCTAACAAATTATTTTTACACTTATGAAAACCAGTACTTCACTACTCTTAGTGCTTCTACTAATAGGCTATACAAACACAACCAATGCCCAAAAAAAAGAAAACCCTATCGACAAAAAATGGTGGAAAGAAGCCATTATCTATCAACTCTACCCACGTAGTTTTCAAGACAGCAACGGCGATGGTGTAGGCGATTTAAAAGGAATTACACAAAGACTAGACTATCTACAAAGCCTTGGAATTGATGCCATTTGGCTCAATCCTATTTGCGCTTCTCCCAACGATGACAATGGCTATGACATTAGCGACTACAAAGCCATTATGAAAGAAATGGGCACTATGGCCGATTTTGACGAAATGCTGGCTGGAATGAAAAAGCGAAATATCAAACTCATTATGGACCTCGTGGTCAATCATAGTAGCGACGAGCATAAATGGTTTATCGAAGCCAAAAAATCAAGAGACAACAAATACCGAAACTATTATCACTGGTGGCCCGCCGAGAAGGGAACACCTCCAAAACGCTACAGCATTTTTGACGAAAACTCAGATGCTTGGCGCTACGAACCCAACACCAACAGTTATTATCTACATTACTTCAGCCGAAAACAACCCGATTTGAATTGGGAAAACCCACAACTTCGCCAAGAAATGTATGATATTATGAAATTCTGGCTAGACAAAGGCGTGAGTGGTTTTCGCTTAGATGCTTTTCCGTTCATCGCCAAAGACACCAATTGGCCAGTTATGCCTGCTGATTTTACCAACGAACAATTTGTGCGATACTACGGCGCCGACGCAAAGCTCCATAACTATTTGCGCGAGATGAACGAAGTGATTTTGAGTAAATACAAAGATGTCTATACTGTTGGAGAAGGTGGTGTCATTCCGTTCCAAAAAGTAATGGATTTTGTAGATGAAGACCGAAAAGAAATCAATACCCTTTATCACGACGAGATAGCCAATATTTGGGGAAGAGATGCCTATGACGTGGGCGCTTACCAAGTAGGACGCAACAATATTTTAGGTATGAAAGAAATCGTAAACAAATGGGATAAAAAAATGGAATCCAAAGGATGGAATACCGTATATTTCACCAATCACGACCAAAGCCGAGCCGTGAGCCGCTACGGAAATGACAGTCCCGAATTTCGAGAAAAAAGCGCCAAAATGCTCTATACTTTTTTACTAACACAAAGAGCAACTCCCTATATTTACAACGGAGATGAAATCGGAATGACCAATATCCGATTCAAAACAGCAGCTGAATATAATGACCTTCAAACCCGCAATGTTTATAATCAATTAATCAAAATTAGCGATGCCAAAGCGGCTGAATATTTACTCAATCAACAAGAGTTAAGTCGGGATAACAGCCGCACTCCTATGCAATGGAATGCAACAAAAAATGCAGGTTTTACCACTGGAAATCCTTGGCTAACTATCAATAAAAATTACACCACAGTCAATGTTGAAGCCAACACCAAAGACAAAAACTCTATATTGAATTATGCCAAAAAACTAGCCAAAATCAGAAAAGAGAATCCTATTTTTGTGTATGGCAAGTTAGAAATAATTGACCCAGCTAATCCTGATGTTTTTGCTTATACAAGAGAATTAAATGGCAAAAAAATCATTGTTTTGTTGAATTTTACATCAAAAACAACCACGATTAGCGCACCTTTATTAGCCCAAAAAACAACACAATGGATAGGGAATTACCCCACTCCTTTTCAAAAAGAATTACGTCCTTATGAATCCGTAATTTTAAAAGTAAATTAAAAAGCACATTCTATGAGTCTCGATAACAGCACAATAATTTCGCCAACATTAGACACAAAATGGTGGAAAGAAGCCGTGATTTATCAAATTTATCCCAGAAGTTTTAAGGACAGTAATGGGGATGGTATTGGAGATTTACAAGGTATAATTTCAAAATTAGATTATCTAAAAAGTCTAGGAATTGACGCCATTTGGCTCAACCCAATTTTCGAATCACCAAATGATGACAATGGCTATGATGTGAGTGACTATCGCTCAATTCTAGCCGATTTCGGAACTATGGAAGATTTTGACATCCTCCTAAAAGGACTAAAAGAAAGAGGAATTAAACTTATTTTGGACTTGGTATTCAATCATAGTAGCGATGAACACCTTTGGTTTCAAGAGAGCAGAAAATCAAGAAACAATCCGTATCGCGATTATTATTATTGGTGGCCCGCCGAAAAAGGAACGCCTCCTTACCGATGGAGTTGGTTTGACGTTGAAAGCAATGCTTGGAAATATGACGCAACAACCGATGCGTATTATCTGCATTACTTCTCTGTAAAACAACCCGATTTAAATTGGAACAATCCAAAAGTACGAGAGGAATTGTATGCCATTATGCGTTTTTGGCTCGACAAAGGCATCGATGGATTTAGGATGGATGCATTTCAATTCATTTCAAAAGACCCTTCATTTCCAGAACTTCCAAATGCTATTTTAGGTAACATTCCCGAAATTATGAAGTATTACGGAAGAGGTCCACATTTGCACGATTACATTCAAGAAATGCATCGAGAAGTCTTGCAACATTATGATGTGATGACCGTATCTGAAGGAGCTGGAGGCTCTCCAGAAGAAGCGCTACTTTTTGTAGACCCTGACCGAAAAGAACTAAGCATGGCCTATCATTTGGAAGGCGTAGAAATTGGCAGTCACGTTATGCAATACGGCATAGTGAATTACAAAAAACTATATACTCGCTGGGATGATGCCTTCAAAACCAAAGGCTGGCTCTCCATCTTTTTGGCAAATCACGACCAACCCAGAATGGTGAGTAAATTTGGTAATGACAGTAGTGAATTCAGAGCGATTTGTTCCAAAATGCTAACTACATTTGTGTTGACTATGCGAGGTACAGCCTATTATTTTCAAGGCGATGAACTCGGAATGGTCAATATTCGATTCGATTCCATATCCGATTATAATGATATTGATACCATCAACAAATATGAGTTTATCAAAAGTCAGAATGGCGATTTAGAAGGTTTTTTAGAAGAGCAAAAACAAGCTTCTAGAGAAAATTCAAGAACGCCATTTCAGTGGAATGCATCACCCAATGCAGGTTTTACTGAAAGGAAGCCTTGGCTAAAAGTACATCCTAACCATACAACAATCAATGCCGAAAGTCAAGAAAATGATACTGACTCAACCTTAAATTATTTTAGAACGTTGGTACAATTACGAAAAAAAGAGCCCACACTCATTTATGGTAGTTATACTTTATTAGACGAAGAAAATGAGAAAGTTTATGCCTATTTAAGAGAATTAAATGGTCGGAAAATAGTAGTCTTGCTGAACTTTACATCACAGGAAGCCCTTTTTTCAATTCCAATTTCTGCTATAGGAGCAAAAATATTGCTTTCAAATTACAATCAAAAAAGCATTGAAAGCAACAAATTACTACCCTATGAAGCAGCAATCATAGCAATTAAATAATTTTTTTAACATTTTTCCCGTAAAAAAACCAAAACAAATCACATTTTAGAAATCATCTTCTACTAATAAATTGTATGTTTGTTTAAAAGCATTGATTCTTCTAGACAAACCATTCAATTTTTCAAATGAATAATGCAACACTTAAACAAATAGCGGCACAGCTCGGCATTTCCACTACTACGGTATCAAAAGCCCTAAAAAACTATACCGACATTAGTGAAAAAACCAAGAAAGCTGTAATTGATTTGGCCCAAGAGCTAAATTATACCCCAAATAGTTTTGCTGTCAACTTAAGAACTAGTGAATCAAAAACCATTGGAGTTATCATCCCTACCGTTGATTTTCATTTTTTCTCTAAAGTGTTCAAAGGCGTATTGGAAGAAGCTGAAAAAAGAGACTATTTAGTAATTGTGTTGCGTTCAAACGAAAAATTAGAACTAGAAAAAAAACAAATTGATTTATTGCTAAGCAAAAGAGTCGATGGAATCATCATCTCATTATCAAATGAAACCGGTGATTTCGACCACATCAAAAAGGTATTGGCACACAATACTTCATTAGTACTGTTCGATAAAATTGCCAAACTAGTCAATTGCTCCAAAGTGAGCATTAATGATCGCAAAGCGGCTTATGAGGCGGTAGATTATTTAATCAAAAAAGGGAGAAAAAAAATTGCTCATTTTCGAGGATCGTATATGCCTCAAAACGCAATTGATCGTTTTTTGGGATATAAAAAAGCGTTGGAAGACAACGGAATTCCTTACGATGCATCCTTGGTGTATGTATGTGATAATTTTTCTGATTTTGAAGACGGCTATACAGCAACAAAAACAGCTTGTAATGAACACCCCGATTTGGATGCCATTTTCACCGTAACCGATTTGGTAGCTGTAGGTGTGCTCAAAGCCTTGCAAGATTTAGCCATCTCGGTTCCTAAACAAATTGCGGTATTTGGATTTTGTAATTCTTTTGTGAGCGAAATAACCACACCCAAACTCTCTACCGTAGATCAACCCGGTTTTGAAATTGGTAGAAGAGCAGCTGAAATTTTATTTGAAGAAATTCAATTAAAAAAAGAAAAACAGCCCATAACTTTTCAAACTATCGAATTACAGACTTCACTTTTGGAAAGAGGTTCTGCATAAACCAAACAACTAAGTTTTTTAATTAAAAATTGTCAAATTAATCCATAAAAAATTACAAAAAATACTTTACATTAGTATAGGAGTTCAAACGAATTAATTACTTCATATATAACAACATACACAAAATTCTTAAAAGCCAAGCACTAAACGTTACATGAAAGAAATTACTCTTAAAGAAATTGCAAATACCTTAGGTATCTCAATAACTACTGTCTCTAAGGCCTTAAAAAACTATCCTGATGTTAGTGAAAAAACTAAAAAGGCAGTGCTTGATTTGGCTAAAGATTTGCATTATACCCCTAATAGTTTTGCCGTAAATCTTAGAACTAAAGAATCCAAAACTATCGGATTGATAATTCCAGAAGTAATGCATCATTTTTTCTCGAATGTAATTAATGCAATTATCGATGAAGCTGAAAAAAATGGGTATCTGGTAATTATTCTTCAATCGAACGAGTCAATTGAACTAGAAAGAAAACAAGTTGAACTCTTGATTAACAAGCGTGTAGACGGTATAATAATGTCGCTATCGAATGAATCCAATTTTGACGAACACATTAAGGAAATTATTAATAGAAAAATTCCTTTTGTGATGTTTGACAAAATATCAAAATTGGCCAATTGCTCCAAAGTATTAATAGATGATCAAAAAGCAGCTATGAGCGCTACCCAACATCTAATCGATAAAGGATGCAAAAAAATAGCCCACATACGTGGTCCTTTAAACCCTCAAAACGCGATAGATCGTTACATAGGTTATAAAAAAACACTAGATAAGAATCAAATTCCATATGACCCTACTTTAGTTTACACTTGTGAAAATGTAACTTTCCAGGAAGGATTAGACTTTGCAAAACAAATAATCGAAGAACATCCTGATGTAGATGGTGTCTTCGCAGTAACAGATTTGGTGGCAGTAGGGGTATTATCCTACTTTAATGATCACCAAGTAAAAGTACCACAACAAGTAGCTGTAATTGGTTTTAGCAATTGGTTCATGTCTCAGGTTTTGACTCCAAAACTAAGTACTATTGATCAACCCAGTCATGAAATGGGGGTAGCTGCTTTCCACTTATTATTGGAAGAAATGTATGCACACAAAGAAAATCAGGATTTCACCCCAAGAACTGTTATTTTGGAAACTAGTGTGATTGAAAGAGATTCTAGTAAAAAATCATAAAGCATTATCAATATTTCTCATAAGCCCATTCCATTTGGTTCGCTTCATAGGAGAATTTTTAAATACTGCATTAAAAGTTTCAGATGTGATTTCTTCCCAGTCTTTTTTTGACCATTGAAGCATTTCTGGATTTGGATTAAATAAAGGCTCATTGTGGGATTTTGAAAAGCGATTCCAAGGACACACATCTTGGCAAACATCACATCCAAAAATCCAATCGTCAAATTTTCCTTTAAACTCAGAAGGTATTTTATCTTTTAACTCAATCGTAAAATAAGAAATACACTTACTACCATCCACAACGTAAGGTGCTACAATAGCCTGTGTTGGACAAGCATCCAGACAAGCAGTACAAGTACCGCAATGATCTGTTGTAGCCATATCATATTCTAAATCAAGGTCAACAATCAACTCTGCAATAAAATAAAAAGAGCCAACCCTTTGTGTGATTAAATTACTGTTTTTCCCTATCCAACCTAAACCACTTTTTGCAGCCCATGCTTTATCTAGAACTGGAGCTGAATCAACAAAAGCTCGTCCCGAAACTTCACCAATTTCAGTTTGAATAGAAAACAATAACTCTTTTAATTTGTCTTTAATTACAAAATGATAGTCTTGACCGAAGGCATATTTTGAGAGTTTATAAGAATCTGGATTTTGTTCTTGAGAAGGATAATAATTCAACAACAAAGATATTACACTCTTAGCTCCATCAACTAACAAAGTAGGATCAAGTCTTTTGTCAAAATGGTTCTCCATATAACTCATTTGACCATTCATCTGATTAGTCAACCACTTCTCCAATCTTGGGGCTTCATCCACTAAAAAACCAGCTCTAGAAATACCACAAGACAAAAAGCCGAGTCTTTTAGATTCGGCTTTAATAAATTGAGTATATTTTTCTTTGTTATTAATCACAACTAAAACAATCCGCCTTGAACATTTATTCTAACTTTACCCAGATGCTGATATGCTTTTTCAGTTACCTCTCTTCCACGTGGCGTTCTCATAATAAACCCTTCTTGAATTAAGAAAGGCTCATATACCTCTTCAATAGTTTCACTACTTTCAGAAACTGCAGTGGCTAATGTAGTTAAACCAACTGGACCTCCTTTAAACTTATCAATAATGGTGGTAAGAATCTTATTGTCCATTTCATCCAAACCGTGGGCATCAACATTAAGAGCTTTAAGCGCAAAACGAGCTATTTCAATATCAATAGTACCATTACCTTTAATTTGCGCAAAATCACGCACCCTACGCAAAAGAGCATTAGCGATACGCGGAGTTCCTCTACTCCTCCCAGCTATTTCAATAGCAGCTTCCATAGTAATTGGCATCTTAAAAATAGAGGCACTTCTCTCAACAATAGTTGTCAGCAATTCTGTAGAATAATATTGTAAACGTGAAGAAATACCAAAACGAGCGCGCATAGGAGCTGTTAATAAACCAGACCTAGTAGTTGCACCAATTAAAGTGAAAGGATTTAAATTAATTTGAACCGTTCTTGCATTAGGCCCTGATTCAATCATAATATCGATTTTAAAATCCTCCATTGCAGAATAGAGATATTCTTCAACTATCGGACTTAATCGATGGATTTCATCAATAAACAAAACATCCCTTTCTTCTAAATTGGTTAGCAAACCAGCTAAATCTCCGGGCTTATCAAGTACAGGCCCTGATGTTATCTTAATTCCAACCTGCAATTCATTAGCGAGAATATTAGCCAATGTAGTTTTTCCTAAACCAGGTGGACCGTGAAAAAGGGTATGATCTAAAGCTTCATGACGCTGATTGGCAGCAGCAACAAAGACTTTAAGATTTTCTAAAACCTGATCTTGTCCAGCAAAATCATCAAAACAAAGAGGTCTTAATCTTTTTTCAATGTCTAGCTCTTCCGAATTATAATTAGTATTGGTTGGGTCTAAATTTTGATTCATTGGATAAAGATAAAAAAAGGGTTTACAATAAAAAAGCCTTTCACAAGGAAAGGCTTTTAAACTATATACTTAATATTAGTGATGTAAAACTTCTTCACCAACTTTCATAGGAACATTCTGAGGAACAAAATCTTCATCGTGCCCTGGCTTACTGTAATCATAAGGCCATCTATGAACCTCCGGTATCTCACCAGGCCAGTTACCGTGAATATGCTCAACAGGAGCAGTCCATTCAAGTGTGTTAGATTTCCAAGGATTTTGTTCAGCTTTTTTGCCATAAAAAATACTAACAAAGAAATTGTACAAGAATACTAATTGGAACGCACCACCCACTAAAGCAAATGTAGTAATTAAAACATTTACATTTTGTAAATCATCAAAAAGAGGGAAGTTAGTGTTAGTGTAATAACGTCTTGGCAAACCTGCTAATCCAATAAAGTGCATTGGAAAAAATACACCATAAGCACATACAGCAGTTACCCAAAAATGAACGTAACCTAGATTCTTATTCAACATTCTACCAAACATTCTTGGAAACCAGTGGTAAACACCAGCAAACATACCATACAAAGCAGAAATACCCATTACCAAGTGGAAGTGAGCAACCACAAAATACGTATCGTGAACGTTAATATCAAGTGTACTATCCCCAAGAATAATTCCGGTTAAACCTCCTGTAATAAAGGTAGAAACTAAACCAATTGAAAAAAGCATTGCAGGATTCAACTGCAAATTACCTTTCCACAAAGTAGTGATATAATTAAATGCTTTTACTGCTGATGGAATAGCAATCAATAAAGTTGTGAATGTAAACACAGACCCTAAGAAAGGATTCATACCAGAAATAAACATATGGTGACCCCAAACAATAGTAGATAAGAAAGCGATAGCCAAAATAGACATAATCATCGCTCTGTATCCAAAAATTGGTTTACGAGAGTTAGTAGCAATAATTTCTGAAGTAATACCTAAAGCTGGTAACAATACAATGTAAACTTCTGGGTGACCTAAAAACCAAAATAAATGTTCAAAAAGAACTGGTGAACCTCCTTGATAATGCAAAACCTCTCCAGCGATATAAATATCAGACAAGAAGAAAGAAGTTCCAAAACTTCTATCGAAAATCAATAATAAAGCAGCTGATAACAATACTGGGAATGAAATGATACCAATAATAGCCGTAACAAAGAAAGCCCATATAGTAAGAGGCATTCTGGTCATTGACATCCCTTTTGTTCTCAAATTAATAACAGTTACAACATAATTCAAAGACCCCATTAATGAAGAGGCAATGAAAATAGCCATAGATACTAACCAAAGAGTCATCCCTGTACCAGAACCTGGAATAGCTTGTGGTAAAGCACTCAAAGGAGGATAAATCGTCCAACCTGATGATGCAGGTCCTGCTTCAACAAAAAGTGAACAAATCATTACTACACTTGACAAGAAGAACAACCAATATGATATCATGTTCATGAAACCAGAAGCCATATCCCTTGCTCCAATTTGAAGTGGAATCAATAAATTACTAAAAGTTCCACTTAAACCTGCTGTAAGTACAAAGAATACCATTATGGTACCATGGATTGTTACCAAAGCTAAATAAATATCATTCGCCATAACTCCTTCTGGAGCAAATTTGTCACCTAGTAAAATATTAAATATTTTAAAAGACTCCTCTGGCCAAGCCAATTGCATTCTAAAAAGCAATGACATTCCAACACCAATAATTCCCATAACAATACCTGTGATTAAGTATTGTTTAGCAATCATTTTGTGATCAATACTAAAAATATATTTAGTAATGAATGTATCCTTATGGTGGTGTTCGTGTTCGTGATCGTGTGTGTGATCGTGAGCTTCTGCTGACATATATATACTTTTAAATATTCTTAAATAATTATTTCATCGCTACCTTAACAGCAGCAGCTTCTTTTGGTGCACTTAAACTATCTGACTTAGCAGCACCATCAGTAGAGGCAGGTGTTTCTTTAGAAGCTTTGTATTCTTTAACTAAAGCCACTTTATCACTTAACCATTTTTTATAATCTTCAGGAGTATCAACAACAACTTTCATTTGCATGTTATAATGTGAAGCTCCACAGATTTTATTACACAACAAAAGATAATCAAAAGTGTAAGGATCAAGCGCTGTACCGCCCTTAGCAACTAATTCAGTACTTTTCTTAGCACGCAAATCATTAATTCTGGCCACTTTTTCAATCATAAAAGGCAACTCTCTATACTCAGCTGTAGTATAAATAGGTGTAAAAGCAAATTCAGTTACCATACCTGGAACACAGTTCATTTGTGCTCTAAAATGTGGCATGTAAGCAGAGTGCAATACGTCCTGAGAACGCATTTTGAAGTGAACTTTTTTCCCTTTAGGGATGTGAATTTCTGTAGTTAAAAAGTCATCTTGTGCATTTTTGTCTGCTAAATCAACTCCTACTGCATTCACACCATCAATTAAACGTACATTAGCTTTACCTAAAACTTGATCAGCACCAGCATATCTAGCAGTCCATTTAAATTGCTGAGCGTACAATTCAATAACAACTGTATCCTCTTCATCATCAATAAACATAATGTTTGTCCATGCATACAAACCATATAATATCAAACCAGCTAATACAACAGCAGGTATAACACTCCAAACGGCTTCTAATTTATTATTATCAGCAAAGTAAAGAGCTTTTTTGTCCTTATTACCTCTATATTTAAAAGCAAAATAATGAAGTAAAACCTGAGTGATAGCTTGAACAGTGAAAATCAATATCCAAGTAATATTCATTAAATTATCAACGGTACCACCATGCTCTGAAGCAGGTGTATGTAATGGTAAATCACCCCATTTCAACAATGAATATATTGTAAAAATATAGATGAATGCTAAAAAGCCAAACATCAAATATCCTTGTATGTTATTATCATTATCCGTAGCGATTTGAGAATCATCAGATTTTGAACCTACTTGTGTAAGATCAAATATCTTAGTCAATTGCCAAAGTGCAACAGCTAATAAAACTAAAACTATAATTACCAACAAACTTGTCATCTGTTTTTCTGTTTAAAATATTAATAATGGAAGTGCTTACTTTCCTCAATAAAAGGATTTCTCTTTGGCAACAACGGTGCTTTTGTAAGTGCAGTAAATACAACATATATAAACAACCCTAAGAAGAATAGAACCGATGCAATTTCTGGAATTCCAATAAACCATTGATCGCCTACAGTACCCGGCATGATCATATTGAAGAAATCAATATAGTGCCCTAAAAGTATTACTGTACCTGCCATAACCAACACCCATGTGATTCGTTTAAAATCAGTATTGATCAAAATCAAAACTGGAAATAAAAAGTTCATAGCTACAGCACCAAAGAATGGTAAATTAAATTCTTGAATTCTAGTCACAAAATACGTAACCTCTTCTGGAATATTGGCATACCAAATCAACATAAATTGAGAGAACCATAAGTAAGTCCAAAAAACACTGATACCAAACATAAATTTTGCTAGGTCATGTATGTGACTAGTATTTACATGCTCTAAGTAGCCCTTAGATTTCAAATATAAAGTAACCATACAAATTGTAGTGATACCACTTACAAAGAAACTAGCAAAAACATACCATGCAAATAAAGTACTAAACCAATGTGGGTCAATTGACATAATCCAATCCCAAGACATAATAGACTCAGTAACTATGAAGAAAACCAAGAAACCAGCAGATATTTTAAAGTTCTTTTTGTAGAATGAATTATCATCCGATTCATCTTGTGCCAAACAGTTTTTTCTAGAAAAATATCTATAAGCATTCCAACCTAACAAAAAGATGCCAGCTCTAACAATCCAAAAAGGGAAATTTAAATATCCAGATTTAGTTTGTATCAGTTTATCATGAGCTACTACTTCAGGATCTAACCAAACAAATAAATGGTTAAAATGTAAACCACACAATACTAATAAAACAAAGAATATTACTGAACCAAAAGGTAAATAGGCTGTAATTCCTTGCATAACTCTAAAAAGTACTGGAGACCAACCTGCTTGTGCGACTTGTTGAATAGCATAAAATGCAAGAGTCCCTAGTGATAAAAGCATAAAAAATATACAAGCTACATATACAGCAGCCCATGGCTTATTACTTAATTGATGCAAAACATGCTCTAAATGTTCTTTGTGCTCAGCGTCTTCCTTAACACTATGAGCTGCTTTTTCAGCTTTATCAGAATGTGAAGTTGTCGCAGCATGCTCATCATGAGCAACAACTGCAGTAGCATGAGATGCTTCTCCATGAGTTCCGTGTGAATCAGCAGCAAGAAGAGCTTCTACTTCTTGAATATCTTTTGGTGCACTATAAAAACAATAACCTATACCTAACAAGCCTACAGCCATTAGAATAAGAGAAAAAGTTTTTAATCTACTTGAAAATGTATACATATCTATTACGATCAGTTTGTTCAACAATTATAATTCGCTTTTTAGTTTAAGAACATAGTCTACAACTAACCAACGCTCATGGGCACTCAATTGGTTTGCATGTGAACCCATAGAATTCAATCCATAAGTAATTACATGAAATACACTTCCCTCTGTAATTTGACGGTCAGCATAACTAGGTACTCCAAGAAACTTTTCTCTTTCAACTAATTTTCCTTTACCATTTCCAGTAGCACCATGACAACTGATACAATAAATTTCAAAAAGTTCTTTTCCTTTCTCAGAATTTCTTTCTAATGAATCTAAAGGAGACTTTAAATTAGCTTTTGCTAATTCATAACCAGCTGTAGAATTTTCATATTCATACACATCAAAACCTCTTTTGATAGTCCCTTTTGCGGGTAATTGTCCTTCTTTTCCGTCTTTAAATGCTTTAGATTCGGAATATGTTTCGTAACCAACCGATTCATACATGTTTGGAAAATACTGATAGTTTGGTGTCAATTTATCATGACACGATGAAACTAACATAGTAATACCAGCCAAAAGTGTTAATTTATATATACTTCTCATAGCTACAATTAATTCTTATCTATTACATTTACTTCAACTGCTCCTGTACCTTTGAAGAAAGAAATTAATTCTTCTTCATTATCATTTACAGCTACTTCCATTAAAAAATGATCGTCAGTTGTTCTAACATCAGGATTTTCGGCTTGTTTAAAAGGCCATAATCTACTTCTCATATAGAAAGTAATAACCATCAAGTGAGCAGCAAAGAAAACTGTCTCTTCAAACATAATTGGAACAAATGAAGGCATGTTTTCAATATAACTGAAACTTGGTTTACCTCCAATGTCTTGAGGCCAATCTTGAATCATGATATAGTTCATCATCCAAGTAGCGAATGAAATACCACACAAACCATAGATAAAAGCACAAATAGCTAATCTTGTTGGTGCGAGTCCCATTGCTTTATCTAATCCGTGAACCGGAAAAGGTGTAAAAACATCTTCTATATGATAATGCGCTGCACGTGTTTTTTTAACAGCATCCATTAATACATCATCGTCGTTGTATATAGCGTAAATTACTTTATTACTCATGGTGTACGTCTTTATTTGCTTCTCTTTCTCTTTTGTAGTTATCTCCACTTCCTTTTAATATTGTTTTTACTTCAGCCTGAGCGATAACAGGGAAAGTTCTAGAATATAACAAAAACAATACAAAGAAGAATCCAATAGTTCCGATAAAAATACCTATGTCAACAAAGGTCGGTGAAAACATGGTCCAAGAAGATGGTAAATAATCTCTGTGCAAAGAAGTCACAATGATTACAAAACGCTCAAACCACATTCCTATATTTACTACAATAGAAATGACAAATGAGAACATTATACTTGTACGTAATTTTTTAAACCACATAAACTGAGGAGAGAAAACATTACAAGTCATCATTGCCCAATATGCCCACCAGTAAGGCCCTGTAGCTCTATTTAAGAATGCATATTGTTCATACTCAACACCTGAATACCAAGCGATAAACAACTCAGTAATGTATGCAACACCAACGATAGAACCTGTAATCATGATTACAATATTCATTAATTCAATATGCTGAATAGTAATGTAAGATTCTAAATTAGAAACTTTTCTCATGATGATTAACAATGTGTTTACCATTGCAAATCCAGAAAAAACCGCACCGGCAACGAAGTATGGTGGGAAGATGGTAGTATGCCATCCTGGAATTACTGAAGTAGCAAAGTCCATAGATACAATGGTATGTACAGAAAGTACCAAAGGTGTTGCTAGACCAGCAAGAACAAGAGAAACCTCTTCGAAACGTTGCCAATCTTTAGCTCTACCACTCCATCCAAAACTTAAAATAGAATAGATTCTTTTATTAAAAGGAGTAATCGCTCTATCACGTAGCATCGCGAAATCAGGTAAAAGTCCAGTCCACCAGAAAACTAATGAAACCGATAGATACGTAGAAATCGCAAAAACGTCCCAAAGCAACGGTGAGTTAAAGTTTACCCATAATGATCCGAACTGATTTGGAACTGGAAGTACCCAATAAGCTAACCATGGTCGTCCCATGTGGATGATTGGAAATAAACCAGCTTGAATAACTGAAAAAATTGTCATAGCTTCAGCTGAACGGTTAATAGCCATTCTCCATCTTTGACGGAATAATAAAAGTACGGCTGAGATTAATGTTCCAGCGTGACCGATACCTACCCACCAAACGAAGTTAGTGATATCCCAAGCCCATCCAACTGTTTTGTTTAATCCCCAGGTTCCGATACCGGTAGATACTGTGTAAATAATACAACCCAATCCCCAAAGGAAAGCGGTTAATGCGATTGTAAATACAATCCACCAATGCTTATTGGCTTTACCTTCTACAGGCGCAGCTACATCTACAGTTACATCATGATAAGACTTATCACCTATAACTAAGGGTTTTCTAATGGTTGCTTCGTAGTGAGACGACATAATCCTTTATATTGATTCTTAATTAATTTTTTTTACTAGATATTTCTAACTTTAACTTGGTAAACCACATTTGGTTTAGTTCCAACATGCTCTAACAAATGGTAAGATCTTTCGTCAGCAGCCAATTTAGTTACTGCAGCATTCGAATCGTTCACATCACCAAATATCATTGCTCCTGAAGAACAAGCATTTGAACAAGCAGTTTGGAATTCGCCATCTTTGATTTCTCTACCTTCTCTTTTTGCTTTAAGAATAGTTGCTTGTGTCATTTGAATACACATAGAACATTTCTCCATAACTCCACGAGAACGAACGTTAACATCTGGATTCAATACCATTCTACCCAAATCATCATTCATATGATAATCGAATTCACTGTTTTTGTTGTATAAGAACCAGTTAAAACGACGAACTTTATATGGACAGTTATTTGCACAATAACGAGTACCAACGCAACGGTTATAAGCCATTTGGTTTTGACCTTGGCGACCGTGAGAAGTGGCAGCAACTGGACAAACTGTCTCACATGGTGCGTGATTACAGTGTTGACACATTACTGGCTGGAAGGAAACTTGTGGGTTTTCGCTAGCATTCTCCATTTCATTGAAAGTAGACAAAGAACTTGATAAACCAGCTATATTTTCTTTTCTTTCAACATCACCAGCAAAAGTACTTTCAGAAGAATAGTATCTATCAATACGCAACCAGTGCATATCTCTACTTCTTCTTACTTCATCTTTACCAACAACTGGAACATTATTTTCAGCATGACAAGCAATAACACATGCGCCACATCCTGTACAAGCATTTAAATCAATCGAAAGATTAAAATGATGACCTATAGAACGATCAAAAGAATCCCATAATCCAACAGAAGTAGCTTCTACCTCTTTATGATCTAAAGATACTTTCGGCTTTTCATTCCACAATTCAGCCTCCTTAGTATTGAAAATTTCTAAAGTTGTTTCTTTGATAATGTCTCCACGACCCATCAATGTTTTCTGACCTTGAACACAAGCAAATTCATGCTCACCAGAAGCCTTCTCAATAGCAACAATTTGTAAATCGTTAAAATCTTTATATAATGAGTAAGCATTAATACCTACTTGCATTTCTTCTTTTAAAGCAGCTTTACGTCCGTAACCTAAAGCCAACCCTACAGTACCTACAGCTTGACCTGGCTGAACAATAACAGGTACATTCTCTAATGTAACACCATTACCTTTTATAGTTACATAAGATCCATTAAGGCCTCCGTTAGCAACAATTTCATTTGACAAACCATATTTATCAGCATCTGCTTTTGATACAGTTACGTAGTTATCCCAAGAAACCCTTGTAATTGGATCTGGAAACTCTTGCAACCAAGGGTTATTAGCTTGTTGACCATCACCCATACCGGTTTTTGTATACAATAACAACTCAAAACCTTTTGAACTAGATGAACTAGCTAAAGCATTAGCTGCGCCAACATAATTTGCTGTACCAGCTGAAACAGTTGAAATAGCACCTACATAAACACCATCATGTAATACTTTATTCCAAGAAGAACCTGCTATTATACTTGTTGAGACAGATTTTAAATAATCATAATAAGTACCAGGTATACCATTTAATGATAGTAAAACTTCTTGAAACTGTTTTGTATTAAACAATGGACGGATAGTCGGTTGCGTTATGCTATAAGTACCTTCAGTCAAAGTTACATCACCCCAAGACTCTAAATAATGTGGAACTGGAGCTGCAACAGTTGCTAATAAAGCTGTTTCATCTTCTTTGATAGTTAAAGCAACAGATGTTGTAACTTTTTTCAAACCATCAACAAATAATTTACTATCAGCTAAAGTATACGCAGGATTAACACCGCTCATAATTAGGGTATGAACAGCACCAGCATTCATGTCTTTTAATAATTGAGAAACAGCTGCGTTGGAACCTTTTCTAATTAAACGCGCTCCAGAAGTAACAAACGCTTCACTTGCTAAAGCTTGATTAATAGCTAAAACTAACAATTGAGCATTCACATCCTGAATACCAGACACCAAAACACCTTTGGAACCAGCAGATTTTAATTGTTGCGCTGCTTTTGTAACTTCAGATTTGAGTTTATCTTCTAATTTTACTGAAACATTGTTTCCAGTAACAATATTATATATGTGAATTAAAGCTTGTTTTTGATTAGCAACAGTCATTGGCACACGCTTGTCAGCTGCAGCACCAGACAAAGTCATATTAGCTTCAAATTGAAAATGACGAGACATTTTTCCAGCTTTAGGAATTCTTCCTTGCGCATATCCAGCATCAAATCCGCCACCTTGCCAGTCACCTAAGAAATCAGCTCCAACAGAAACTATCAAAGATGATTTGGAAAAATCATAATCTACTAATGCTCTTCTACCATAAACAGCCTGAAAAGCATCTAAGGCTTCAGAAGATGAAACAGCATCATAAACAACATGCTTAGCATTTGGATTTTTAGCTGTAAAATCGGCAATCAATTTTTCTGTTGACGGACTAGCCAAAGTGTTTGTAAGTATAACAACTTGACTACCTTTTGCTTTAGCCTCAGCTATACTTGATTTTAATTTAGAATCAACCTCAGACCATGATACAGATTTGCCAGCAATTTTTGGTTCTTTCAAACGCATATTATCATACAATGATAAAATTGAAGCGTGAACTCTTGCATTTGCAGAAAATTTAGCTCCTGCGATTGTATTATTATCGATTTTAATAGGTCGCCCTTCACGAGTTTTTACCAACAGATTGGCAAAATCAAAACCATCAAAAACAGTTGTAGCATAATAATCTGCTACACCTGGAATGATTTCCTCAGGTTGCAACACATACGGTATTGATTTGTTAACTGGTCCTTCACAGGCAGCCAAAGTTGCAGCTGCTGTACTAAAACCAACGTACTTTAAAAAGTCACGACGTGAAGTAGAAGAAGATAATTTATCACTATTACCCAAAAATTCATCAGTAGGAATTTCTTCAACAAATTCGTTATTCTTAAGCGCCTCAACAATAGAACTATTTCCGTCTAGCTCTTCAACACTTTTCCAGTATTTTTTGTTTGATGACATATTATATATAAATATTAAATCTTAATAATTTCTTTTAATAGTGGCATTTACCACACTCCAAACCTCCCATTTGAGCAGCTGTCAACTTCTCAACACCATACTTCTTAGAAAGTTGTTCGTGAATTTTGGTATAATATTCGTTACCTTCAGTCTTAACATCGGTTTTTCTATGACAATCAACACACCAACCCATAGTCAATGGAGCAAATTGTTTTTGAATCTCATAAGTCTCAACAGGACCGTGGCATGTTTGACATTCAATACCTGCAACTGTAACGTGTTGTGAGTGATTAAAATAAACAAAGTCTGGTAAATTATGAATTCTAACCCATTTAACTGGTTGTGTTTTACCAGTGTAAGATTGCGTCGTTTTATCCCAACCTACAGCTGCATATAGTTTGTTAATTTGCTCATCATAAAAAGCTTTGCTATACTCAGGAGTCGCAGTAGTCTCAGCTACTTCAGAAATATTCTTATGACAATTCATACAAACATTCAAAGAAGGAATACCTGCATTTTTACTAACACGTGCTGCAGAGTGGCAATACTTACAGTTAATTTCATTATCTCCAGCATGAATTTTGTGTGAATAATGAATTGGTTGAATTGGAGCATATTCCTGATCAACACCTACTTGCATTAAGTAACCATATACAAAATATGCACTGCACAATAACAAAAAGATAGCAGAAACCAATACTAAAAATTGATTTTTCACAAAAGCTTTCCAAATAGGCAAAGAAGGTGTTTTTGGTTCCACTTCAATACCATTTGCTTTTGCAACTTTTCTCAATACGTTATTAACCAATAACAAAAGAACAACTAACATTGCCATAACTAGAGCTAAAGCACCAAGTATAACATTATTACTAATTCCTCCTTCTTGATTTTGCTCACCAGAAGCCGGAGCTGCACCAGCAACAGCAGCAGGCGCTTCAACTTTTGGTTCTGAAGTATACGCTATTATATTATCAATATCCTCATTAGATAATTGAGGAAAAGCAGTCATTACCGCTTTATTATTTTCTTCAAACACCTTTACAGCAGCAGCATCTCCTGATTTAATTAAATCAGAGCTATTCTTAACCCACTTGTAAATCCACGCCATTTCATACTTAGAAGCAACACCTCTTAACGCCGGTCCAGTTGCTTTAGCATCTAATTTATGACAAGCCGCACAATTGGCATTAAAAAGCTCTTTCCCTTTTACAGCATCACCTCCAGATGCAGCAGCAGGTGCCGCAGGTGCAGCTGTAGCATCTACAGGAGCAGGATTTTGCGCAAATAAACTCAAGGACACAGTCAGCATTAATGCTATACTCAAACATAATTTCCTTGTAATCGAACTATGGTTACCCATCTTTTTCATATAGTTATAGTAATTATCTACAATATTGTCGTGATTTTATGAAATATAAACTATGACAAAAATCACCTTCTTTAAAATATTCGACAAAAATACACTTTAAGAACTATTCACAAAACCTTAAAATAACCTTAAATACAATTTATATCCATTCTAAATAATAATTGAAAGCATGATATTCCAATTAAATATTACTTTTGCATAAAAACCAATTAGTTATGAAAATTTTACCAGCCAATACTGCCCTAATCGTCGCAATCACAATAACTACATCGATAGCGAAAATGCATGGGCAAAATAAAAATTTAGTAGTAAATCAAGACCCAAAAGTCGAACAACTATTGAATGAAAAAAGAAAAATAAACTCCACATTATCAATAAACGATCGATACAAAATTCAGATTTTTAGTGGAAATAGTGAGCTAGCAAAAAAAACACTAACCGATTTTAAATTGGAGTATAAGAATGTTGATGCAACCATAATTTTTCAGACCCCAAATTACAAAGTATGGGTTGGCAATTACAGAACAAGAATGGAAGCAGAGAGAAATTTTATCGAATTTCAAAAAAGATATAAAAACATCCTTTTGATAAAACCTTCAAAATAAATAGTAAACAAGAAAAATCTATATTATTTACTTAGAAGTATCCATAAAAAAAGCCTCAAATTATTGAGGCTTTTTTGTGTAAAATTATTTCAATTTCTTTTTTATGGCTACTTCATGATAAGCTTCAATAATATCTCGCTCTTCAATGTCGTTAAATCCTTTAATTTGAATACCACAATCATATCCTTTTGCAACTTCTTTCACGTCATCTTTAAAACGTTTTAACGCTAAAAGCTCCCCTTCGAAAACAACTACACCTTCACGGATAATTCTAATTTTGGCATTCTTGGTAATCTTACCATCCATTACCATACTACCAGCAATAGAACCAACTTTAGATATTTTGAATATTTCTCTAATTTCAGCAGTTCCTAAAACTTCTTCTTTCATCTCAGGAGCCAACATACCTTCCATAGCGTCTTTTAAGTCGTCAATTGCGGCATAAATGATAGAGTAGTAACGAATGTCGATTTCTTCCTTATCTGCAAGCTGTCTTGCATTTCCAGCAGGACGAACGTTAAATCCAATAATAATTGCATCCGAGGCAGAAGCAAGCATTACGTCAGTTTCAGTAATAGCCCCAACCCCTTTATGTATAATATTAATTTGAATTTCGTCGGTAGATAATTTAGAGAAGGAATCAGACAAGGCTTCAACAGAACCATCAACATCTCCTTTGAGAATAATATTCAATTCTTTAAATTGACCTAAAGCAATTCTTCTACCAATTTCGTCTAATGTAATATGACGTTGTGTTCTTACTGATTGCTCACGCATTAACTGAGAACGTTTCGCTGCAATTTGTTTAGCTTCTTTTTCATCTTCAAAAACATTAAACTTATCACCAGCTGTTGCTGCACCATCAAGCCCCAAAACAGAGACAGGTGTTGAAGGACCAGCTTCTTTTACCACATGACCACGTTCATCATGCATCGCTTTAATCTTTCCATGATGCTTACCTGCCAACATATAATCTCCCACTCTTAAAGTACCATGTTGTACTAAGATTGTAGAAACATATCCTTTTCCTTTATCCAAAAATGCTTCTACAACAGTTCCTTGCGCAGGCTTGTTTGGATTTGATTTTAAATCTAAAATCTCAGCTTCTAATAATACTTTTTCGAGCAATTCCTTTACTCCAGTACCTAATTTAGCAGATATATCATGAGATTGGATTTTTCCACCCCAGTCTTCAACCAAAAGGTTCATACCAGCTAATCTTTCTTTAACTTTATCTGGATTAGCATTTGGCTTATCAATTTTATTAATAGCAAATATAATCGGCACACCTGCAGCTTGAGCATGAGAAATAGCCTCTTTCGTTTGCGGCATAATGTCATCATCAGCTGCAATTACAATAATTGCGATATCTGTAACTTGAGCTCCACGTGCACGCATAGCAGTAAATGCTTCGTGACCTGGTGTATCTAAGAAAGCAATTTTTTGTCCGTTATCTAAAGTTACCCCATAAGCTCCAATGTGCTGCGTGATACCACCAGATTCTCCAGCGATTACATTTTCTTTACGAATATAATCTAACAAAGATGTTTTACCGTGATCAACGTGACCCATAACCGTAACAATTGGTGCACGAGTTACCAAATCTTCTTCTTTGTCTTCTACTACTTGTATTGCTTCTTCAATATCAACTGTAATAAATTCTACTTCATATCCAAATTCATCACAAACAATTGTCAAGGTTTCCGCATCCAAACGCTGGTTCATAGTAACCATAATTCCAAGAGACATACAAGTACCAATAACTTTAGTAATTGGCACATCCATCATAATTGCAATTTCACCAACAGTTACAAACTCAGTTACCTTGAGTGTTTTACTTCCTTCATCTAATGCTCTTTGCTCATCATCTGATTTCTGACGATGTGTTTCTCTTTTCTCTCTACGGTATTTAGCAGCTTTAGATTTTCCACCTTTTCCTTGTAGCTTCTCAAGAGTCTCACGAATTTGATTTTTCACCTCTTCTTCTGTTGGCTCAACTTTGGCCACAATAGCAGGGCGATTTCCTTTTACAAATCCTGGTCTCGCACTTCTATTTGCATTAAATCCTCCTCCAGAATTAGGAGTAATTTTATTAGGATTTGGAGCGCCTGGTGTTGATGGCGGCTTAGGTGCACCTGGCTTAGGCGCTATTCTTTTACGTTTATTCTTGTTTATATTGTTTGCTCCAGCTACCCCAGGAACACCAGGTTTATTTGGAGTAATTTTTGGGTCTTCTTTTTTCTTTTTTGGCTTATTGAATTGTGACAAATCAATAATTTGACCTGTAAGCGTGGTTCCTGACAACTTTTGGTATTGAGTTGTAATGGTTTCCTCGACTGGCTCATCTGAAACAGGAGCAACAGAAGCTGAAGGCTTTTTTTCAACAACTGGCGTTACCTCTTTTTCTTTACTTTCCGTAATTGATTTAGCCACCGACTGATCTATTGAAGATTTTTCTGAAGAAATTGAATTAGTTTCAGTAACAGGTTCAGCCGCCTTTACTGTTGGAACTTCAGGCTTTTCTACAGCAACATTCGGATTAGAAACTGGAGTAGCTTTTTTTGGATTAAGATCAATTTTACCTACTTGCACAGGACCTGTAACCACAGCTCTTGCTTTGATGATTTCTTGTTGTCTTAAACGTTCTTCGTCTGCTTTGCGTTTGTTTTCGATTTCTTTTTCACGCTCAATGCGTAACGCTTCTTTTTCCTTCCTTTTTTCCTCTCCTACTTCTTTCGACGCCTCTTTATTCCCTTTGTCACCAGCAAACTGACCGCACAAGACATTGTATACATCTTCAGAAATTTTTGTGTTTGGATTAGACTCAATTGCAATTCCTTTATCCTTAAGATAATCCACAGCTCTTTCTAAAGAAATATTCAATTCCCTTAAAACTTTGTTTATTCTTATTATTCTCTCTTCAGACATAAAACCTTTTTATTATTATCTTTTTTTGTTGTGTTGTTAGAAGAATATAGATTTAACTATCGAATTCTTCTTTCAAAATTCTCATTACATCTAAAATTGTTTCTTCTTCTAGATCTGTTCTTCTAACTAAATCGTCTACTTCTTGTTTCAAAATACTTTTTGCAGTATCTAAACCAATTTTTGCAAACTCTTCTATTACCCAATCTTCTATTTCATCTGAAAACTCAGTCAATTCAACATCGTCCTCATCAGCTGTAGCACCAGCAATATCTCCTTCGCGAATTACATCTAATTCATAACCCGTAAGCATACCTGCTAACTTAATATTGTGTCCTCCACGACCGATAGCTTTAGAAACCTCTTCTAATTTCAAAAACACTTCAGCGCGCTTAGTCTCTTCGTTAATTTTAATAGAAGACACTTTTGCAGGGCTCAATGCTCTTGTGATGTACAACTGAATATTATTAGTGTAATTGATTACATCAATATTCTCATTACCTAACTCTCTAACGATTCCGTGGATTCGTGATCCTTTCATTCCAACACAAGCACCTACAGGATCTATTCTATCATCATAAGAATCAACAGCAACCTTGGCTTTCTCTCCAGGAATTCTCACCACATTTTTCACCATTATCAATCCATCAAAAACCTCTGGAATTTCTTGTTCAAACAATTTTTCTAAAAACTTCTCAGAAGTTCTAGACATAATAATTTGCGGCTTATTGCCTTTTAACTCCACACTTTCAATAATTCCTCGAACATTATCGCCTTTTCTGAAGAAATCCGAAGGAATTTGTTTTTCTTTTGGCAATACAATTTCATTTCCTTCATCATCCACCAAAATTACAACTCTTGGACGAACATGATGTACCTCTGCTGTATATATTTCACCAATAATATCTTTAAATTGCTTGTAAAGATTTGTATTATCATGTTCATGAATCTTCGAGATAAGATTTTGACGCAAAGCCAATATGGCACGTCTTCCCAAATCGATTAATTTCACTTCCTCCGAAACTTCTTCTCCAATTTCAAAATCTGCCTCTATTTTTCGTGCTTCAGTCAAAGTAATCTCTTCATTTTCAAAATCCAAGTCTTCATCGGCAACAATCACTCTTCTTCTCCAAATTTCCATATCTCCTTTGTCAGGATTAATGATGATATCGAAATTTTCATCAGACCCATATTTTTTTTTCAAGGCATTTCTAAATACATCTTCTAAAATTGCCATAAGCGTTACACGATCAATAAGCTTATCATCTTTAAACTCTGAAAATGATTCGATTAATGCTAAATTTTCCATGCGAATTCTCTAATTAAAATGTTACTGTAACAATTGCTTCTTTAATATCTGTATAAGGCAACTGAAGTTCTTTTTGAACGGTTTCCTTTCCTTTTCCAACTTTTTTGGGCTCTCTTGCTTTCCAAGACAAAATTATAAAAACATCGTTAGCTTCAACTAATTCTGCTTCAATAATTTCGGTTCCTGTTTTAACAATCAATGTTCTCCCTACATTTTTTTTATACTGACGTATCATTTTTAGTGGTGAACCCACACCCACTGAAGCAACTTCCAAAGAAAAATCTTGTTCTTCACGATCTAAGTTACTTTCAATAGCACGGCTAATATCAATGCAGTCTTGTAATGCCACACCATAATCCCCATCTAGCGAAACGATTATTTTAAATGCATCAGTTATAGTCAAATCAATCAAAAAAACAGATGGTCTTTCTGACAAAGCTTCTTCAACTAGTGCATTTACTTTTTCTTTAAATGTCATATTTTTATAACTATTTTATAAAAAGAGGGGACTAATGTCCCCTCATTACTTAACTTTTAATAAATAACGCTGCAAATATAGTGTTTTTTTACAAATCATTTTATTTGATTGCAGTAAAAAAAAATCTTATCTTTACTATAACCTTTTAAATAAAGGAATTTCTCACAATTAAACCCCAAACTAATCATGAAACGGATTTTAGTCCCAACCGATTTTTCAATTTATGCCGAAAACGCATTAAAAGCCGCTGCCCAATTAGCCAAAAAACACAATGCTGAAATCCAACTCCTTCACATGTTAGAGCTTCCTAACCAAATGAGTGACGCAATTTCTACCGGAAAAAGCATTCCAGAAGTGATGTTTTTTATTCAAAAAGCAAAAGATACATTTGCAGAAATTTTTGATCGCCCATATCTTGACGGCATCGAAGTAACCGAATTCATTCAGTTTGAAAAAGCATTTGACGGAGTACTTAAGTTTACCAAAAAAAACAATGTCGATCTTATCGTGATGGGATCACATGGTGCTTCGGGAGTAGAAGAAATCTTTATTGGCTCAAACACAGAAAAAGTAGTACGCCTTTCTGAAATTCCTGTATTAGTAATCAAAAAAGACGAAGGGGTGTTTGACCCAAAAGAAATTGTATTCGCCTCAGACTTCTCAAACGAAACAAAACAACCTTTTGCAAAACTGAAAGATTTAGCCAATAAATTGGATGCAAAAATCAACTTGGTGACCATATGCACCCCTAATAGTTTCAAAACTACAGCTGTTGCCACTGCAACAATGGAGGCTTTTGCACATGAATTTGACCTGACAAATTTTAGCATCACCATTTATAATGACTCCAATGTAGAAAAAGGAATACTGAACTTTACCAATAAAATCAATGCCGACTTAATTGGAATTTGCACACATGGCAGAACAGGTTTATCACATTTTTTCAACGGAAGTATCACAGAAGATATAGTAAACCACACTCAAAAACCCGTTTTAACTTTTAAACTATAACAAAAAAATGCCTCATGAAAATGAGGCATAAAAAAAAAGCCTCTCGAATGAGAGGCTTTTTTGTTGGTCTACTAGGACTCGAACCTAGAAAGACGGCACCAAAAACCGTAGTGTTACCATTACACCATAGACCATTGCTATTGTTTTGCGAGTGCAAATGTAATACAAAAAATAAGTTTCACAAATTTTTGATGCAATTTTATTTAAAAAAAATGAAAAAAAATTACCGCTCAAAGCGCATAAACACGGAAAATACTAGTTTTCAGAAAATTGCATAAACCTAATACATTTACAGAAAATAGTGTTAATGCTTGTTAGGTTACATAAAAAAACATTTTCTTTGTAATTGAAATTAAAACCTCAAAAAATACATGGATAAGACCACTTTTAACTATAATAAATGGAATACAATTTTAGGATGGATTGCATTTGGGATTGCTTTAATCACTTATTCTCTAACCGTAGAACCCACAATGAGTTTTTGGGATTGTGGAGAATACATTGCAACCGCTGCTAAACTTGAAGTTGGTCACCCGCCTGGAGCCCCTCTTTTTCAAATGATGGGCGCATTCTTTGCCATGTTTGCCACAGACAATCAACATATCGCTCTAATGGTAAACATGCTATCCGTATTTTCAAGTGCATTTACAATACTATTTATGTTTTGGTCAAGCTCGATGATTTTGAAAAAAATTATCGCTCGCGTTTCCGAAATTAACACTAACAACAATATAGTTATTTTAGGAAGTTCTTTTGTAGGTACACTAGCCTATACTTTTTCTGATAGTTTTTGGTACAATGCTGTCGAAGCAGAGGTATATGCAATGGCTTCTTTGCTAATAGCTTTATTATTTTGGTTAGGTTTACGTTGGGAACAAGATATGGACAAACCAAAAGGCAACAAATGGCTCCTTATTATATCATTAGTAATTGGGCTATCATTTGGCGTCCACTTTATGGCATTACTAACTATTCCAGCAATCGGTTTTTTATACTATTTCAAACATTACGAAAAAGTAACCATTAAAAATTTCATTATTGCTAATATTGTCGTAATATCTGTATTGTTATTCATTTTTAAATTACTTCTTCCACTAACCATGGCATTCTTTGGAAAAACAGAAGTTTTCATGGTTAACTCACTTGGATTACCCTTTGATTCAGGGACTATTTTTGTAGCCTTACTTTTTGGATTATTCTTTTACTTTGGTCTAAAATACACACGACAAAAGGGATTGGTTTTCTACAACACCATAATTCTTTGCATTTTATTTATTTTAATTGGTTTCTCAACTTGGATGATGTTGCCTATCCGTGCCAATGCTAATGTTGTAATCAACGAAAATAAACCATCCGACGCCAGAGAAGTATTAGCTTATTACAATCGAGAGCAATATGGAGCAAGCCCCTTGTTTTATGGATCACAATATACGGAAGCCTTTGCTGGACTTGACCCAAACAATCCATACTTAGACAAAGCACCTAATTACGAAAGAGATTACAAAAGCGGAAAATATGTAATTGTAAACAACTTTAAAAATGCAGAACAAAATAGTGATGACAGACACAAAACTATTTTGCCACGTATGAGAAGCGCTGACCATATTGAAAATTACATCAATTTTACAAACCCTCCCGCTTTTAGACTAAATCCTGATTATCCTTATGAAGAAGATTTAGTAAAATATGGTATTGACCCAAGTCAATTAAGCGAGGAAGATTTAAACAAAGCTACTGCACAAGTACGTAACGAAATTGAAAAAATTGTAGCAGAGTTTAGAAGTGCTTATGCACAGAAACAAATTGATAATAGCGGATATATCAAATTCCTAAAAAGCTATGGTGACTATTTAATTGTTGACAAACCAACTACTGTAGATAATTTTAGTTTCATGTTTGAATATCAATTTGGGTATATGTATTGGAGATACTTGATGTGGAATTTTGTTGGAAGACAAAATGACGTTCAAGGAAAATACGACAATCTAGATGGAAACTGGATTAGCGGGATTTCTTTTATGGATTCTATACATCTAGGATCACAAGAAAATCTACCTTCGGACGTATTAAATAATAAAGGAAGAAACACTTATTATTTTTTACCTTTCATTCTTGGCTTAATCGGCTTGATGTATCATGCCAATAAAGACCTAAAAAGTTTTTATGTTCTTTTGACTTTGTTTTTGTTTACAGGTTTTGCACTAAAAATTTACTTAAACGAACGCCCATTTGAACCTCGAGAAAGAGATTACGCTTTAGTGGGATCTTTCTATGTTTTTGCAATTTGGATTGGATTTGGAGTTTACGCTCTTTATGAAAGTTTGCAAAAATATTTAGCCCCAAAAATTGCTGGCCCCATACTTATAGCCGGAAGTTTATTAGCTGCTCCTGTATTAATGGCTTCTCAAAACTGGGACGATCATGATCGTTCGAACAAATACACAGCAGTTGCAATGGCAAAGGCTTACCTAAATTCGTGCGATAAAGATGCTATTTTGTTCACTATTGGAGACAATGATACATTCCCGTTATGGTATGCCCAAGAAATTGAAAAAGTACGAACCGATATCCGAATTGTAAACACTAGTCTTTTTATGACCGATTGGTATATTGATCAAATGAAAAGAAAAGCATACGAATCAGAACCACTACCTATATCTTTTAACCATGAAGACTATGTGGGTGATAAATTAGATTATGTAGCGCATATCCCAAAAATTGAAAACAGATGGGATATCAAAGACATGATTACATTTATTAAAAATCCAAAATCAATTGTAGAAATGGATAATGGTCAGTCTATACATTTTTATCCTACCAACAAAATCAGACTTGCCGTTGACAAAGAAGCCGTTATCAAAAACAAAGTCGTATCACCAAAACAATACGACTCAATAGTCCCCTATATTGATATCGATATAAAAGGTCGTGCCTTATACAAAAACCGATTGATGATGCTTGATTTAATTGCCAACAACAACTGGAAAAGGCCTATTTATTTTAGCGGCGGCGCTTATGACGATGAAGATTTTCTTTGGATGAAAAACTACCTTCAATTAGACGGAATGACTTACAAATTAGTGCCTATCAAAACCGAAATACCAAAAGATGCGAGTCCATTAGAAATGGGAGGAATTGACACTGACAAAATGTATGGAAATGTGATGAAATGGGATTGGGGAAATAGCGAAAGCCTCACTATCTATCATGATCCAGAAACCAGAAAAAACAGTATAACATATCGTTCTTACCTATCAAGATTAATGAATAAATTAATTTTAGAAGGTAAAAAAGACAAAGCAAGAAACATCATTGAACTAGCCATGACCAAAATGCCATTAGACAAATTTGGTTACTATTCACTAGTAGAACCTTTTGCTAAAGGATACTATGACATCAACGAAAAAGCGAAAGCTCAAGATTTATTAACCAAACTAATAGGAAAGTACAAAGAAAACCTCAAATATTATAGTACCTTACCTCCCTCTGATCAATCAGATATCGCCATAGATATTATTACAGATATAGAACGTTATCGCAGTTTATTATTAGTAATGAAAGAAAGCGGAGATATAGATTTTTATAATAAAAACAAAACTCAATTCAATACTTATGTAACTATCTTCGAAAGATTCGGAAGAGAAAAAGAATAATATAAAAAACACTTTTTGATAAATGTAGCATAACTGGTTATGCTACATTTTTTTTATCTTTAAATTAAAAAAAAAGAAAGTATGTCATTCTATTGGATCAAAACTAACTCTCTAATCAAAAAGTATTTTTCCAATTATATTTGGGATGTTCCCAATAAAAACAATTGTATCTATTTAACTTTTGATGATGGGCCCACACCCGAAGTAACAGATTGGGTTCTAAATTTGTTAAACGAAGAAAACATAAAAGCCACATTTTTCTGCATTGGCAAAAACATTCTAACAGCACCAGACCTTTTTAAACAAATAATTGAAGACGGACATGCCATAGGCAATCATACCCATGATCACTATAACGGTTGGAAAAACACCAAAGAAGTTTATTTAGAAAACACCCAAAAATGTGCAGCCGTGATTGCCGCAAAAACCAATAAGCAATCATATCTCTTCAGACCACCCTATGGGAAAATCAAAAAAGAGCAAGCAAAAAAAATTAAAGAGTTAGGATATAAAATTATTATGTGGGATGTACTTAGTGCTGATTTTGATACACGAATCACACCTGAAAAATGTCTAAACAATGTAATTTCTTCTGTTCAGTCAGGAAGTATTATTGTTTTTCATGATAGCTTAAAAGCTTCCAAAAACCTGAAATATTCACTTCCAAAAGCTATAGAATACTTAAAACAAAACGGATTCAGATTTGAAATCTTAAGTTAATGATTCCAAATGTAAATCCGTTAAATTATTTAATATAAGGTTGCCTTGGGTACTAAATCTATATTTGCTCCTGCACCAAACCTATAATTGTATTAGCATCTAATTCCCCAGACTGCCTCCACATCATTACCCCTTCCTTGTAAATCATCAAAGTGGGTAATCCTTTGATTCGTAAAACTTCGGCTAATTCTTGATTTTTATCAACATCAATTCGAATAACCTTGGCCTTATCGCCAAGCGCAGCAGCCACATCTTTTATAACTGGATGCATCGAAACTGAAGATTCGTTCCAATCTGTGTAAAAATCAATTAACACAGGAACTTGTGCATTTATAAGTTCTCCAAATTTTGACATAAAACCAAAATATTTAATTTATAATACTTATTAGAGAGATATTACGATGCAAATATAGCATTTTTAACTAATTACGCTCGATTTTCTCCTTTTTTTAGTTGAATAACAGTTATTTCCGGCATAATACCAACTCTTCCTGGATAAGCATGAAATCCAAAACCTCGGTTAACATAAACGTATCTTCCTAAATTTTCGTATAGACCAGCCCATTGTTTGTAAACATATTGTGCTAAACTCCATTTAAAATAACCCGGAATTTCTATACCAAACTGCATACCATGGGTATGGCCAGAAAGCGTAAGATGAAAATGCTTATCGTCATTTTTCACCACATGTTCCCAATGACTTGGATCATGGCTCATAAGGATTTTGAAATCAGTCCTATTTAAGCCAGCTGATGCTTTGTTCAAATCTCCAGCTTGTTTGAAATTTTGGCCCCAATTTTCTACACCAACTAAAGCAATTTTTTGTCCGTCTTTTTCAATAAAAGTATGCTCATTTAACAAAAGAGTAAAACCTATTTGTCCATACAATTCTTTTATGGCTTCAAAATTTTGAGCTTTTTCTTCTTTTGTTTTCCAAGTAACATACTCTCCATAATCATGGTTACCTAATACTGCATATTTCCCGAAAGGATGTTTTTCTATTTTGTTAAAAGTGGTAATCCAAGGATGCATCTCTTTTGCATGGGTATTAACAATATCACCCGTAAACAATATCAAATCCGTTTTTTGTTGATTGATCAAATCGATTGCATATTCAATTTTATCTGGATTATCGAAACTCCCACTATGCACATCCGAAATTTGAGTAATTGTAAACCCGTCAAAAGCATCAGGTAAATCTGGAAAAAAAACAGCTTGTTTGATTACTTTAAAATTATACTTTCCTTCAAAAATTCCATAAATCAATGATAAGAATGGAATTGCCGCCAAACCTAAACCAAGCTGGCTAACAAATTTTCTCCGAGAGGGCAGAAAAGCAACGTCGTTATCATTATCTACAAAATGATTAATCACACCTATCAAAATTCTAAACACATCTTCTCCTAATAAAATAAGAGTAATCAAAATTTTCGGAACATAAACCAACAACATTAATCCCATTGTGCGAAGACTTGCTTGTGTTTGCCCAACAGAACGATCAAATTGAGTGAAACCATATATTATGTAAATCAGCAATGCAAAACTAAGCACCGCATAAATCCATAAAAAAGTCCTGTTCTTTAGTATTGTTTTGAATGCCTGAAAAGCATACATCTCTATAAGCGCCAAAACCAATAAAAAAACTAAAAAGCGAAAAATCATATTTCAAAAATTTAGCACAAATTAACAAAGAAAGTAGTCGCAACGACTTGTATGAGTCAATTTTTAACTTATGTTTTAGAAAAAACCAGTATACAACTTCTTCAATTATTTAATTTCCAACCTATAGAAGTAATTATTTTGAGCAAAAGCAGGAGTTTGAAGATATGCAATGAACAAAATCAAATTGCTTTGTTTATTTTTACCCTTTCAAATTTTAGATACAAAATACATGTCTACTCAAAAACGACTTTTCCTTTTAGATGCCTACGCACTAATTTTTCGTGGCTACTATGCTTTTATCAAAAATCCTAGAATCAACTCCAAAGGAATGGATACCTCGGCTATTATGGGATTCATGAACTCTTTGATGGATGTTATCCGAAGAGAAAAACCCGATCACTTGGCAGTAGCTTTTGACAAAGGTGGTAGTGATTATCGTTATGAAATGTATCAAGAATATAAAGCCCATCGTGACGAAACGCCCGAAGCAATAAAAATTGCAGTTCCCTACATTCAGGAATTGTTAAAGGCAATGCATATTCCAATTATAGAAAAAGCAGGTTTTGAAGCAGATGACCTTATTGGAACTTTAGCCAAACAAGCTGAAAAAGAAGGTTATCAAGTATTTATGGTTACACCTGATAAGGATTTTGCACAATTGGTATCCGAAAATATTTTTATGTACAAACCTGCTCGAATGGGGAATGACATTGAAATATGGGGAATTCCAGAGGTCTTGGCTAAATTTGAAATTGAACGACCAGAACAAGTGATAGACTTTTTGGGAATGATGGGTGACTCTGCGGATAACATTCCAGGACTCCCAGGAGTTGGAGAAAAAACAGCTAAGAAATTCTTGGCCGAATATGGCACCTTAGAAAACTTGTTGGCCAATACACATCAACTTAAAGGGGCGATGAAAGAAAAAATTGAAGCCAATAAAGAATTAGGAATTTTATCTAAAAAACTAGCCACTATCCTACTCGATTGTCCTGTTACTTTTGATGCTCTAGATTATGAATTGTCTAAACCTGATGTAGAAAAAACGGATGCTTTGTTTCAAGAATTGGAATTCCGTCAAATGAAAACACAATTCGATAAACTCTTTGGCACAGGAAAAGAATATGACGAAATAGATGGAAATGGAGATGGAAATGAAACGAATCCAACAGCTTCAAAAAAGACTGCGTCAAAAAAATCTGCTGAAAACCAAATGGATTTGTTTGGATTCTCTGATGATGAGAATAGCAACGAAAATGGTTTAAATAAGTTTTACCAAACACTCGAAGACACTCCTCATTTCTACCAAATCATTCAAGGAGATTTTCCAGTAAAATTATTACTTCAAAATTTATTACAACAAACTTCTGTATGTTTTGATACTGAAACTACAGGAATCGATGCTTTGAATGCAGAATTAGTTGGTTTATCTTTTTCATGGGAAAAAGGCAAAGGCTTTTACGTTCCTTTTCCAGAAAATCAAGAAGAAGCTCAAGAATTAATTGAAAAATTTATTCCTTTTTTCGAAAATGAAACCATTGAGAAGATTGGTCAAAATATGAAATATGATTTAAAAATTCTATCCAATTATAACATTCAAGTCAAAGGAAAACTGTTTGATACCATGATTGCGCATTATTTGATTAATCCAGATATGCGACACAATATGGATATTTTATCTGAAACCTATCTAAAATACAGCCCAAAATCTATTGAAACCTTAATTGGCAAAAAAGGAAAGAACCAATTATCAATGCGCCAAGTAGAGTTGGAAGCGATTAAAGAATATGCCACCGAAGATGCTGATATCACTTTTCAATTGAAGGAGCATTTTCAACCAATTTTAGAAAAAGTAGGCACCAAAAAGTTGTTTGATGAGATCGAAATTCCATTAGTACAAGTATTGGCTGATATGGAAAAAGAAGGTATCAATTTGGATGTTGATTTCCTAAAAAACATGTCGATTGATATGCAAAAAGAAATCGATACCTTCGAACAGCAAATTTATGAAACAGCGGGTGAGAAATTCAATTTGGCTTCTCCTAAACAATTAGGCGATATATTATTCGATAAGCTAAAAATTGGAGGGGCTAAACAAAAGAAAACCAAAACAGGACAATATGCTACAGGTGAAGAAGTTTTATCTTATTTAGCCAATGAACACCAAATTGTTCGCGATATACTCGAATGGCGTCAAATGGTAAAACTGCAAAGTACTTACATTGATGCCTTACCCAACCAAGTAGATAAAGAAACAGGAAGAGTGCATACCGATTACATGCAAACCGTTGCCGCAACTGGTCGTTTGAGTTCCAACAATCCTAACTTACAAAACATTCCCATTCGTACCGAAAGAGGACGACAAATCAGAAAAGCATTTATTGCACGTGATGAAAATTACACACTACTTTCTGCGGATTATTCCCAGATAGAATTGCGCATTATCGCTGCTTTGTGTGGGGAAGAAAATATGATTAAAGCCTTTCAAAACAAAGAAGACATCCATAAAAGTACGGCCGCCAAAGTATTCAATGTTCCTTTAGAAGAAGTAACCAAAGAACAACGTAGTCATGCTAAAACGGTCAACTTCGGAATAATCTATGGTGTCTCGGCTTTTGGTTTGAGCAATCAAACTAATTTATCTAGAAAAGAAAGTGCTGATTTGATTGAAGCCTATTACAAAACCTATCCAAGATTAAAATCATTCATACAAGAACAGGTTGATTTTGCCAGAGAAAACGGCTATGTAGAAACCATTTCAGGCAGAAGACGTTATTTAAAAGACATCAATTCTGCCAACGCCATTGTTCGTGGTGGTGCAGAACGAAATGCTGTCAATGCACCAATACAAGGTTCCGCAGCCGATATCATCAAAATTGCTATGATTAATATTCATAAAAAACTCACAACTGAAAATTGGCTATCCAAAATGTTATTACAAGTTCATGACGAATTGGTGTTTGACGTACACAATTCGGAACTTGAAAAAATACAACCAATGATCAAACACGAAATGGAAAACGCCTTCAAAATGGCAGTTCCTTTAGAAGTTGAAATTGGATTAGGTAAAAATTGGCTTGAAGCTCATTAGAATAAAAAAGGCTCGTAACTATTTTGTTACGAGCCTTTTTTCTATAATTTTAAGAGATTAGTTTAAACGAGTAGATTCTCTTTCTTTTAGTTTTGTTTTAATTACTTTGGTTTGATAAGGTAAATGATCTTCTTTAGACTCCAGACGATCGATTAATAATTGAGCAGCTACTTCACCAATTTCAACACCATGCTGACTTACTGTGGTCAAACTTGGAGACAAACGTCTTGAAGCAAGGATTCCATCAGCAAAGCCAATAATTGATAACTCCTCAGGAATTCGCAATCCTTTCTTCAAACCAAACTTCAAAGCAGCAACGGATTCATCTTCAGCTAAAGCAAAAACACCGTCAATAGTATTATTGGCATAAATCGCTTCTACTTTTTCATTAAGTCCTTCGCTAGAATCGGTTCTCAAAATAATATTCTCATTGATAGGCAAATTGTTATTTTTTAGCGCTTGTAAATAGCCTTCTAAACGCAATTTACCAATACTCAAATTGTCAATAGTCGAAATAAGAGCGATATTTTTACAACCTGAATCAATTAAATATTGAGTAGAATCTAAAGCCGAATCAAAATCATCCACAATCACTTTATCGCAATCTAATTCATCAGTAGTCCTGTCAAATAAAACAATTGGAGTGCCTTCACTTATAATCTCCTTAAAGTGATTGTACTCGTGTTCTTTTTGTGCTTCTTCTGAAATTGACAACACAAAACCATCAATTGTACCATTGCTAAGCATTTCCAATGTATGAGCTTCTTTTTCTAACGATTCATTAGAAATACACATAATTACGTTATATCCATTTTCGTCAGCAACTTTCTCAATTCCACTAAACACTTTAGCAAAAAAAGAATTCAAAATATTGGGTATAATCACACCAATAGTTTTGGTTTTACGATTTTTAAGATTTAAACCAATAACATTCGGTTTATAATTTTTCAGCTTAGCGTATTCTTTAATCTTGATTTTGGTTTGTTCGCTTATTTCGGGGCTATCATTAAGTGCTTTGGACACTGTAGAGACTGAAACATTCAGTTCTTTGGCAATCTGTTTTAAGGTAGCTTTTGCTTTCATATGATAGAAATGTAATAGGAAATTTTAAAGAAAAAACACAATTTTAAATTATATGCATTAAATAAGCGAAGTTAACGATTATTTTTATTTTATATGCATCCAAACCACCAGATTTTTCGCAAAAAAAAGAAATTCAATGATTTATATTTTAACAGGTAGAATGACAAAAACAGATACGACTAATTACACAAAAAAGAATATACAATTGATATTCAACACTAAAACCCGTGAAAAATAATCATTTAAGCTATTTGTATTTAAAATAATTAATTGTACTTTTGCAACCCCTTTATTGGGGATGGAATGTTTAATTAAAAATTATTATTGTGAACGCATTAAGCTACAAGACAATTTCAGCAACGAAAGCCACTTCAAACAAAGAATGGATTGTTGTTGACGCTGAAGGTCATAACTTAGGACGTCTTGCTTCTAAAGTCGCTATGATTTTGAGAGGAAAGTACAAACCAAGTTATACACCACACGTGGACTGTGGAGATAACGTAATTGTTATTAACGCAGAGAAAATTAACCTAACTGGAAATAAAATGGATGACAAAATCTACATGCGTCATACCGGTTACCCAGGAGGACAAAGAACTTTAACTGCTAAAGTTTTACAAGCTAAAAACCCAGCGTTATTAGTAGAAAAAGCAGTAAAAGGAATGTTACCTAAGAATAAATTAGGAGCAGAACTTTTTAGAAATTTAAATGTTGTTGTAGGACCAGAGCACAAACAAGGCGCTCAAAAACCTAGAACTGTTAACCTAAACGATCTTAAGTAATGGGAGTTATTCACAAAATCGGTAGAAGAAAAACCGCTGTTGCACGTGTTTATGTTTCTGAAGGAACAGGAGTAATCACTGTAAACAAAAAAGAATTTGCAACTTACTTCCCAACAGCTACTTTACAGTACAAAGTATTGCAACCTATGTCTATGACAGAAAACGCATCAAACTTTGACGTAAAAGTAAACGTGTATGGAGGTGGTGTAACTGGTCAAGCTGAAGCTGTAAGAATGGCAATCGCTCGCGCAATGTGCGAAGTAAATGCTGAAAACAGAGGAGTATTGAAACCAGAAGGTTTATTAACAAGAGACCCAAGAATGGTTGAACGTAAAAAATTCGGTCAGAAGAAAGCTCGTAAGAGATTCCAATTCTCTAAACGTTAATATTGCCTGTCTTGTGCAATACGTACAAGACTTCGTTTATTTATTGAATTTAAAAACAATGTTGTTGTTGTCTCGATGCGTCGAGAAATTAGTTTAGCATCTAAATGTAAGTAGCCGATTTATCGCCATTCGTACATTGCTATAATCAACAGAACGTAAACTAGTACAAAAATGTCAAACAAAGTAGAAGTAAAAGAATTACTAGAAGCAGGTGTTCATTTTGGACACATGACTAGAAAATGGGATCCAAATATGGCTCCTTATATTTATATGGAGCGTAATGGAATTCACATTATCAATCTATATAAAACTGCAGCAAAAATTGAAGAGGCTAATGAAGCATTGAAAAAAATCGCTGCATCAGGTAGAAAAATATTATTTGTTGCTACCAAAAAACAAGCTAAAGACATCGTAGCTGAAAAAGCAAAAGCTGCAAATATGCCTTACATCACTGAAAGATGGCCTGGTGGAATGTTAACAAACTTTGTTACTATCCGTAAAGCTGTTAAAAAAATGTCTTCTATCGACAAAATGAAAAAAGACGGAACTTTTAACACCCTTTCTAAAAAAGAGCGTTTGCAAGTAGATCGTCTTCGTGCTAAATTGGAGAAAAACTTAGGTTCAATCGCAGATATGTCAAGATTACCTGCAGCATTGTTCGTAGTAGACATCAAAGCGGAACACATCGCAATAAAAGAAGCTCAAAAATTAAACATTCCAGTTTTTGCAATGGTTGATACTAACTCTGATCCACGTGAAGTAGATTATGTTATCCCTGCAAATGATGATGCTTCTAAATCAATCGAGAAAATTTTATCTTTAGTTACTACTGCTGTAATTGAAGGTCTTTCTGATAGAGGTGCTGAGAAAGAAGTTGAAGCTGCTCCTGCTACCGAAGAAGTAGCTCCTGAAGCTCCAGCAACTGAAGAATAAATCAAATTTTAAATTCCAAAACTTAAATTCCAAAATCCAAAATCAGAGAATTAACTTTCTGATAAAGTTGGAATTTGGGATTTGAGAATTGGAATTTTTACTTTTAACATTTAAATAAAAACATTATGGCAACAATTACTGCTGCAGACGTAAATAAATTAAGAACAATCACAGGTGCAGGTATGATGGACTGCAAAAAAGCCTTGGTTGAAGCAGAAGGAGATTTTGATTTAGCAATCGAAAACTTACGTAAAAAAGGACAAAAAGTAGCGGCTAACCGTTCTGATAGAGAATCTACAGAAGGAGCAGTTATCGCTGCTGTAAACGCTGATAAAACTGCTGGTGTTGTAGTTTCTTTGAACTGCGAAACTGACTTCGTTGGTAAAAACGAATCTTTCGTAAAATTAGCTCAAGATTTAGCTGCTTTAGCATTAAACTTCAATACTAAAGAAGAATTATTAGCTGCTGATTTCAACGGAATTACTGTTGCTGAAAAATTAATTGAGCAAACAGGAGTTATTGGAGAGAAAATCGAAATTGGTGCTTTCGAAAGATTAGAAGGCGCTTTCATCGGTTCTTACATCCACGCTGGTAACAAAATCGCTACATTGACTGCTTTATCTAAAAACATCGAAGGTGCTGAAGAAGTAGCTAAAAACATTTCAATGCAAGCTGCTGCTATGGCTCCAATCGCTCTTAACGAAGAAGGAGTTGATGCAGAAACTATCGCTAAAGAAATCGAAATTGCTAAAGACGTATTACGTCAAGAAGGTAAACCAGAAGCTATGTTAGACAACATCGCTAAAGGTAAATTAGCTCGTTTCTTTAAAGATAATACTTTAGTAAACCAAGATTACATCAAAGATAGCAAACTAAGTGTTGCTGCTTATGCTAAAACTTTAGATAAAGACTTAGTAATTACAGGTTTCAAAAGAGCTGCTTTAGGATAATATAAATATCGATTTACTTCTTGTAAATTCAAACAAAAATCCCAACTTTTCTGAAGTTGGGATTTTTTTTGTTTACAACACATCATTACCTAAATTTTAGATATAAAAAAAACAGCAGTTAAACTGCTGTTTTTTTTATTATAAATATTATAAACTATTATTTTCTATCGTCGCTTTCCACTGGAATCATCGTTGCTTTACTCAACTCCTCTTTCTCAACCATTGCAAACAACTTGAACACCAATAAAGAACCTACAACTCCCAAAACTGACATAAAAACCCAATTGGTTTCATACCCTGAGTTTTGAATAATCTCCATTCCTGTTTTGGCACTCAAAATATGTGCAAAACTGTAACTCATTGTAAAAGCAGCCATGTATTTACCTTCTCTCTGTTCATAAGACCTCTCCATAGCAAATGAATTTGCAAAAGGAAACGTTAACATAACACCACAAGTCATGAAAAGCATCATAGGAATCAACATCCCTTCCCATGGATACAACAAGAATAAAAAGCTTGTCGCCATTAATACTAAACCAATAAAAATAACTCTATGATTATTGATTTTATTTCTACTAACATAGTTCACTATAGGAAGCTCAAAAAGCAAGATTAACAAACCATTTAAGCTCAACAATAAGCCGCTATCAAACTCCGACATGTTAAACTGTTCTTTGTGATACAAAGGCAAAGTAGTGAATATTTGGAAAAATAAAATTCCCGTTATCAAACATATAACCAAATGCAACATAAATGGCCTGTCTTTCATCACTGAAACATTTTTAGGTATAGCTCTATCAGCTGCAGTCTTAATAGGTAATTGTTTTTCTCTTACAAAAACAACAAACACAAGAATTGCCAAAATACAAGTAGCTCCATCAGCATAAAAAATATACTCATATCCTGATTGCATAATAATCAAACCTCCAATAACTGGACCAAAAAGAAAACCAAGATTTACCGCAGCACGAGTCAAAGAGTAAGCACTAGCTCTATTCTCTTTTGTCGTAAACGTTTTAAGACAAACTAACATAGCAGGTCTAAACATATCTGCAATAGTTGTGAGGACAAGAATCCCTACACATAACTCTTCGAAAGTAGTCGCATAATGTAACAAAATAAACACAATACCACTGGCAAATAAACTAAAAACCATAACTTTATAAAAGCCGATTTTATCTGATAATTTACCACTTAACCATGTTCCTACTATCGAACCTATTCCAAAGAAAACCATTACCCAACCAATTTGGCTATAAGTAAAATGCAAATTTTCTTTCATGTACTTTGACAGAAATGGGATTACCATGGTTCCCGCTCTGTTGATAAATGTGATTAAAGTCAAAATCCAAACTTCTCTTGGAAAATCTTTAAAATTGTCGAGGTATTTTTTTATCATAATTATTTTTTTTGGGGCAAAAAATATTTTTATAACAGCAAAAATAGATTTTTTTTTGACCATAGCAACAAAGAAATGTTAAATTATACAGGACATCTTTAAAAAAAAATGTTTTCTTATTTTTGATAAATAAAAATTAAAAAAACTGATAAATTTTTCATTTTTTAGTATAGATTTGCAACTGAACCCCAAATTATAAATGGCATGAAAGAAAAACTTTATTTTATTGTTGCACTTCTTTTATTTTCTTTTTCATCTTATTCACAACTTTATGGCGGAATAGAAATAGGAAGTAAAGGTGTTAAAATGACTGTTCTTGAAGTTGAAAACTTGAAGAAAAACAATTATGATGTTAAAGAGTTTTGGACAGAAAATGTTGGTATAGCAACAGGTATATCAATAGATGGTACCTTGTTCAAAGAAGACATTGAACGTGCTGTAGCTGTAGTTTTATTGAACTACAACAAAATGCTAACAGAATACAAAATTGAAGATAAAAACATTTTCATTGTAGCTTCATCAGGAGTTGGTTTAGCTACTAATACAAGCGAACTTACAGACAAGATAAAAGCACTTACCAAAAAAAATGTTGAAGTTATTTCTTCTTCTTTGGAAGCAAAACTTTTACTTAAAGGATGTATTCCACCAAAAAATTATTTAAACTCTGTAATTGTTGATATCGGTGGTGGTAATACTAAAGGGGGATATGCAAAAGAAATCAACTCGTCTGGAGTATTTTTCCCAATCTCTGCAGATATTGGAACCGTAACTTTGACTGAGTTAATCAACAAAAGATGTAAACAAAAAACTGTTTTCGAGTTTAACGAAGAAATGTTCAATTACTTGCCAACATTACGTGAAACTTTCACAAAAATGTATACTAACAGGCCAGAATCTCAACAAAAAAACAATGTCTATATTTCTGGTGGTGCTGCATGGGCAATGTTTACTTTACTAAATGGAACTGTAGCAGAAGAGAACTTTACGCCTGTGACTTATGATGATATCTTAACCATCAAAGCTATTGCTGAAAACAATTATCAAAGATTCGTTTTGGATGCAGAAAATAATGCTGAAAAGAAAAAAGTATTAAAGACTTACCAACAAAAAAACTTAATTGCAGCATTTAACCTTTTGGAAACTTGTCTTGAAGTAATTCCAGATATGAAAAACAAAAAGATTTATTTTGCAAAACAAGGTCAAATTGCTTGGTTAGTAAGTTATGTATTCGATAATGCTAGAGGAGTAAAACAGATTTACTAAAAAAGCATTTAATCATTATATAAAATCCCATTCGACAAACGAATGGGATTTTTATTTAACAACTGTTCTAATTATAAAACAGAAACCAAATCAAAATAAAATGCTATTTTTGAGAAACTAAAGACTATGTTTCAAACTCGAAAAGATTTTGTTTTTGTTATTCTTGCTGGTATTTTTATTACCAATGCTGTTACTGCCGAATTGATTGGAGGTAAATTAATCCAAATCGGCCCTTTTGTAATGAGTATTGGAATTTTGCCTTGGCCTGTGGTATTCTTGACTACCGATTTAATCAATGAATATTTTGGAGAGAAAGGCGTTCGCAAACTTTCCTTTATTACAGCCTGTCTTATCGCTTATTCATTTCTCATTCTATTACTCGCTATGAGCATTCCCGCTGCTAAGGGAATAAGCCCCGTTAACGACGATCAATTTCAAGCCGTTTTTGGACAAAGTATGTGGATCATTGTGGGAAGTATCATTGCTTTTCTCGTATCACAGCTCATCGATGTAACTGTATTTTGGTTCTTTAAAAACCGTACAGGGGATACTAAGATTTGGCTTAGAACCACAGGCTCAACTCTAGTTTCACAATTGTTTGATTCTTTTATAGTTTTAGGAATTGCTTTTTGGCTTCCTGGAAAAATCAATTTTGAAACCTTTTTAAGTTCTGCATTAACAGGCTATACATTCAAACTATCGATTGCCATACTTCTCACTCCAGTAATTTATGCTGGACACCACTTGATTAAAAAATTCTTATCTAAAGAAATCCAATAAATAATTGATTTTTAGTTTATTTGTATTGTCTACCACAACTATCTCTATTTTTGTATAGGACGGATAACTGATTTTAAATGTTTTTTTAATTATTAAAAATGATCCAGCTTCAGCCTAAATTTTTTTTTCCAATATTCCTTTTGTTTTTGTGTTGTAATAATGCTGAAAATAAAAATGAATTGCCTGAGAAAAAAACTAAGGTTTTAGAAAACATAAAAAATGACAGCCTTAAGACCTCAAGTAAAAAAAACATTTTAACAAATGAGTTTCAAGCTGAAACCAAACAAGATGACGAAAAAAACAAACATATTCATACCGAAATCAATACCTCAGTTCAACATAAAGAAGTTTTAATCATTGAGAAGGAACTAGACTCTCCTTTAAAAAAGTTATTGAAATATGGCGAAATTGGAAAGACATACTCTAAAAAAGAACTTATAGAACACTATAATTTTCCGAAAAAATCTTTAGATTTTGTCAAAAATATAACCTACAAAGGCAACAACACCTTGTATTTTAAGTGGGGTTCTACTTGGTTTATTGAAAAAATTTCTGATGCAAAATTTCAAAATGGCAATCTCACTTTTGATTTTAAAAAAGACCGAACACATATAAAAGGTGGCGCAATAGGTATTAAATATAACAAAAAGATTTACACGGAATTGGTCCTAAAAAATGACAGAGCCTATATTCCTTCTGTAAAGGGTTTTTACTGGGAAATCAAGAAAAAATGACAAAACATTTACAACGCTGTGGCTGGTGTAATTCGAGTGAACTATATCAAAAATACCACGATGAAGAATGGGGAAAACCAATTTATGACGACGCAACTTTATTTGAATTTCTGCTATTAGAAACCTTTCAAGCGGGCCTAAGTTGGATTACGATCTTAAACAAAAGAGACAATTTCCGTAAGGCATTTGACGCTTTTGATTACATCAAAATAGCTCAGTATTCTGATGATAAAATTCAAGATTTATTACAAGATGCAGGTATCATTCGCAACAAATTGAAAGTATATTCCGCGGTTACCAACGCACAAAATTTCATTAAAATCCAAGAAGAATTTGGAAGTTTTTCGCAATACATTTGGGCCTTTGTGGACCATACACCCATTGATAATTGCCCTAAAACCTTAAAAGATGTTCCAGCTACTTCGCCAATTTCAGATGCGATAAGTAAAGATTTGAAAAAAAGGGGATTTAAGTTTGTAGGTTCAACAGTTATCTATGCACATATGCAAGCTACAGGAATGGTAAATGACCATATTGAAAGTTGTTGGACTAGGAATTAAGTTTCAGTATTCTCTTTTTGCAAAATTCAACAACTAAACCTACAAACCATAAACTTTAAACAAAAAGTATAAACTAAAATCTTTATATTTGTTTCACACTTTAGGGGTGTCTACAACTGTAGGCTGAGATTTTACCCTCTGAACCTGATCTAGTTCATACTAGCGTAGGGAAAAGTAAGATGACTTCCTTGTACCATAATTGGGTACAATCGTAGCCATTCCTAAGGTATACTTATATACTAAACTCAAAAGGAATGGAACTAAAAATCAACAACCAAACAAAACAATTCGATGCCGAAAACCTAACGGTTCAAGCGCTCATTGACTTGGAAATTCCAGAAAACCAAAACGGAATTGCCCTAGCCATCAACCAAACTGTCATTCCAAAATCCAATTGGAATACTCATCTCATCAAAGCAACCGACGAAATTCTCATCATCACAGCCTCTCAGGGCGGATGATTTGGGCGTGACACCATTTGCAAAAGGCGCTATTCAACATACCGTTTATAGTGCGCCTTTTACAAATGCGGTCGGGCTATACGCGCTACTTCGGTAGCCAGCTTCTATCCCTCACGCAAAAAACACCAAACACTTTTCAAACAACGAAACAATAAAAAGTAAAAAAATAAAGCTATGAGCAACCAAGACAAGATCTCAAGAACTCCGTTTCCAAACTCCAGAAAAGTATACATTGACGGAGAAATTCATCCCATAAAAGTAGCCATGCGCGAAATTTCATTAGCGGACACTAAACTATCTAATGGTCGAATAGAAAAAAATCCAGCTGTAACAGTTTATGATACTTCAGGCCCTTACACAGATCCTAACATTCAAATTGATGTTCGCAAAGGATTGCCTCGAATCCGCGAACAATGGATTCTGGACCGTAATGATATAGAAGAACTAACCGAAATCTCCTCAGAATACGGAAAATCCCGTTTAAATGATCAAAAATTAGATCACTTGCGCTTCGAATATTTACACAAACCCTTGCGAGCCAAAAAAGGAGCCAATGTTACCCAATTACATTACGCCAAACAAGGTATCATCACTCCCGAAATGGAATACATAGCCATTCGAGAAAACCAACGTATCGAACAACTTAACGAACAAACCAAAACAATGCAATGCCAACACGCTGGAAATAGTTTTGGGGCCAACACACCAAAAACTAAAATTACAGCCGAATTTGTTCGTAGCGAAGTAGCGAGAGGACGTGCTATTATCCCAAATAACATCAACCATCCTGAGAGTGAACCGATGATTGTAGGACGTAATTTTTTAGTAAAAATTAACGCCAATATTGGCAACAGCGCAGTTACCTCATCAATCGAAGAAGAGGTGGAAAAAGCCGTTTGGGCTTGCCGTTGGGGTGCTGATACCATTATGGATTTATCTACAGGAAAAAACATTCACGAAACCAGAGAATGGATTATCCGTAATTCCCCTGTTCCCATCGGTACGGTACCGATTTACCAAGCCTTAGAAAAAGTAAATGGAATAGCAGAAGATTTAACCTGGGAAATTTTTCGTGATACCTTAATCGAACAAGCAGAACAAGGCGTTTCTTATTTCACCATTCACGCTGGTGTTTTATTACGTTACATTCATTTGACCGCTAATCGTGTTACAGGAATTGTCTCTCGTGGCGGTTCGATTATGGCCAAATGGTGCCTATTCCACCATCAAGAAAACTTCCTTTACACTCATTTCGAAGAGATTTGCGAAATCATGAAACAATATGACGTTTCCTTTTCATTAGGTGACGGATTACGTCCAGGTTCTATCGCAGACGCCAACGATGCCGCACAATTCGCCGAATTAGAAACATTAGGCGAACTGACAAAAATTGCATGGAAACACGATGTCCAGGTATTCATTGAAGGCCCAGGTCACGTACCGATGCATATGATTAAAGAAAATATGGACAAGCAATTAGAACATTGTAACGAAGCGCCATTTTACACTTTAGGGCCATTAACGACTGATATTGCTCCAGGTTATGACCATATCACCTCTGCTATTGGAGCTGCTATGATTGGCTGGTACGGCTGTGCTATGCTGTGTTATGTAACGCCAAAGGAACACCTTGGTTTACCCAACAAAAAAGACGTAAAAGACGGTGTGATTACATATAAAATTGCTGCTCACGCTGCGGATTTAGCCAAAGGTCACCCAGGAGCACAATACCGTGACAATGCTTTAAGCAAAGCTCGTTTCGAATTCCGCTGGGAAGACCAATTCAACTTGTCATTAGATCCAGATACTGCTCGTGAATTTCACGATGAAACCTTGCCTGCAGACGGTGCAAAAGTGGCTCACTTCTGCTCGATGTGTGGACCAAAATTCTGCTCTATGAAGATTTCTCAGGAAATTCGTGATGTTGCCGAAGCCGAAAAAGGAATGGCGGCAAAATCTGAAGAATTTATCGAGCACGGAAAAGAAATTTATATTTAAAACTAAGATTTGAGTAGTAAGTATCAAAACTTACACTTAATGCTTAATACTTCAATCTTAATACATTTCAATATGATAGTAATTACAAATCCAGTTGCTAAACCTAAAGAAATCGAAACCATACACGCTCTCTTTGAGAACGGATTGGAGTTACTTCATATTCGGAAACCTGATTTTTCAGAAACAGAAATGAAAACATTTGTATCAAAAATAAAAACAACTTTCAGACACCGATTGGTTTTGCATAGTCATCATCAATTAGCGCAAGAATTTGGAATTAATCGCATTCATTTCACAGAAAAAAACAGAGTCGCAACATCCGAAGAGCATTTAAAGAAGTGGAAAGAAAAAAAATTCAGTCTCTCAACCTCTATTCATAAAATGTCCTATTTTGAAGCGCTTTCAAATGTTTTTGATTACGCATTTTTTGGACCTGTTTTCGAAAGTATTTCTAAACCTAATTATATTTCGAATCTGGATTTCAAAAAAGAATTAGAACAACGAAAAAATAACAAAACCGCATTGATTGCTCTGGGAGGAATTACATCCGAAAATATCAAAACTGCATTAGCATTTGGTTTTGATGATGTAGCTCTTTTAGGCAGTATTTGGAACAACAACCATTCAATAGAAAATTTTAAGCTATGTCACGACCTTTTGTAGTAAGCATTGCAGGCTTCGATCCTTCAGCAGGCGCAGGAGTTTTGGCAGATGTAAAGGCATTCGAGCAACATCAAGTGTATGGCTTTGCTATTAGTACTGCAAATACCATTCAAACCGAAAATGAATTTGTGGCCATACAATGGACGGATTTGGATTTTGTTTTGCAATCTGTCCAAACAATATTTAATTCTTACGATATAAAAGCCGTAAAAATGGGAATTGCACCTTCATTAGAGTATTTGAGAGAAATAATTCTAACTGTAAAAAAGCTTTCGCCAGAGACAAAAATAGTTTGGGATACTGTTTTAAAATCGACTACAGAATTTGATTTTTTAACTATTGAAAACCAAGCTACTTTGATTGAAATACTGAAAGAAATTCATTTAATTACCCCCAATTACGATGAGATTTTACAATTATCTTCTAAAGAAATTAATGCAGAAACTACAGCAATACTACTCTCCAAATACTGTCCCGTTTTACTAAAAGGTGGTCATAAGCCCGATGAAATTGGCATTGATTATTTATACCTAGAGAATGAATTTTTCCGTTTTCGTCCAAAAACTAAAAAAGAAATTTTCGAAAAACATGGTTCGGGCTGTGTTTTGTCATCAGCCATTACAGCAAATCTAGCCATAGGACAAAACCTAAAAACGGCTTGCGAAAATGCAAAAACCTACACAGAGAACTATTTATTGTCAACTCCCTCTAAATTAGGACATCATTATGTATAATAAACTACAATACATCTCTCAAGGAGACACGGTTAAAGAACAATTGTACAATATTCATCAAGCCTTAGATCATGGATGTGATTGGATTCAGTTGCGATTTAAGAATCAAAAAACAAACAAATCTTTTGCATTGGCCGAAGCCGTACATTTTTTGTGTGAAGAATACTTAGCGAACTTTATCGTCAACGATGATGTTCATTTAGCTGAACATATCGCTGCTGATGGCGTTCATCTTGGACTTACTGACATGAGTATTCCTGAAGCCAGAACTATTCTGGGGAATACTAAAATTATTGGCGCAACTGCCAATACACTAGAAGACGTGCTTAGTCATATCAATAATGGCTGTGACTACATTGGTTTAGGTCCTTATCAATTTACCAAAACCAAAGCTAATTTAAGCCCCATTTTAGGATTGGGAGGTTATCAATCGATACTAAATCAATTGAATCCAAAACAAAAAGAAACCCCCATTTATGCTATTGGAGGTATAACGCTAGAAAATGTAGATGATTTAGTAGCTACTGGCATTCACGGTATCGCAGTATCAGGAATCATTACCCATAGCGATCACAAAAGCAAAATAATAACTGAACTTAACGAAAAATTATATAGCCATGTCATTATTTAAAATAGGAGATAAAACATTCGAATCCCGCTTGTTTTTAGGAACAGGAAAATTCGGTTCAAACACCGAAATGGAAGCGTCAATTTTAGCATCAGAAAGCGAATTGGTGACAGTAGCACTAAAACGTATCGATTTAGAAACCGAAACCGATGCTATTTTAGCACATTTAAAGCATCCTAGAATTAATTTATTACCCAACACTTCTGGTGCACGCAATGCAAAAGAAGCCATTTTTGCAGCCCAATTAGCCAGAGAAGCTCTGGAAACCAATTGGCTCAAACTCGAAATCCATCCGGATCCAAGATATCTTTTACCTGATCCCATCGAGACGCTAAAAGCAACAGAAGAACTAGCTAAATTAGGTTTTATTGTTTTACCATACATTCATGCCGATCCTGTTTTGTGTAAACATTTGGAAGACGCTGGAACCTCAGCTGTAATGCCTTTAGGATCTCCCATAGGAAGTAACAAAGGCTTGAAAACAATCGATTTTTTAGAGATTATTATCGAACAAAGTAAGGTTCCCGTAATTATTGACGCAGGAATTGGCGCCCCTTCTGATGCCGCAAAAGCAATGGAAATAGGTGCCGATGCCGTATTAGTCAATACTGCCATAGCTGTAGCGGGAAATCCCAAATTAATGGCCGAAGCTTTTAAGGAAGCTGTTATTTCAGGAAGAAAAGCCTATGAAGCAAAACTGGCTCAACAATACAAACAAGCGGTGGCTTCAAGTCCTTTGACAGCGTTTTTGTATGAATAACTTTCTTAAACACAAAGACACGAAGAAGACACAAAGTTCAAGAAGTCTTTATGGAATTACTGTGAAACTTAATGAACTTTATCATTAAGTCTTCTAAATAAAAAACAATGAACACATTCAAATCTATTTTCGAACAATACAATTGGGACAAGATTCAAGCCAAAATCTATCAGACAACTTCCAAAGAAGTCGAACAAGCTTTAGCCAAAACCAAACGCAATCTCGATGATTTTCTAGCTTTGATTTCGCCTGCGGCCCAGCCTTATTTAGAACAAATGGCGCAAATAAGTCACGAGTTAACCAAAAAGCGTTTTGGCAAAACCATTCAAATGTATGCCCCTTTGTATTTGAGCAACGAATGCCAAAACATTTGTACCTATTGCGGCTTTAGTTTGGACAATAAAATTAAACGAAAAACATTAACCGATAGTGAAATAAAACTAGAAGTTGATGCCCTAAAAAAACTAGGTTTTGACCATGTATTATTGGTAACAGGAGAAGCCAATTATACCGTAAACATCAACTATTTTCTCAATGCAATTGACCAAATCAAAAACGCTTTTTCAAACATTTCTGTAGAAGTACAACCCCTTTCGCAAGAAGAATATGAGCGTTTGCATCAAGCACGAGTCTATTCCGTTTTAGTCTATCAGGAGACGTATCACCAAGAAGTCTACAAAAAATACCACACCAAGGGTAAGAAATCCAATTTTGATTTCAGGCTAGACACACCAGATCGCATTGGCAAAGCAGGCATTCACAAAATTGGTTTAGGCGTTTTGTTAGGCCTCGAAGATTGGCGTACCGATAGTTTTTTCAATGCCTTACATTTAGACTATTTGCAAAAAACCTATTGGCGTACCAAATACTCCGTTTCTTTCCCACGCTTACGACCTGCCGAGGGCATCATCGAACCCAATTTTATTATGGATGACAAAGATTTGACCCAACTCATCTGCGCCTATCGATTATGGAACGAAGATTTAGAAATCTCCATTTCGACCCGAGAAAACGAAAAATTCAGAAACAATAGTATTCCGCTTGGCGTGACGAGTATGAGTGCAGGTTCTAAAACCAACCCCGGAGGCTATGTTGTAGAGCCGCAATCTTTGGAACAATTCGAAATTAGCGATGAACGACCCGTTCATCAAATCGCTCAAATAATACAAGACAAAGGCTATGAACCCGTTTGGAAAGACAACCCCTATTTCGTTCATCAAAAAACATAGTCATAATTTGGACGTGCCCCTACGTAAAAACTTCGGGTCGGGCTATCCGCTATATCTCTTAGGGCGAACCCCGCCCCAAGAGGATGCCGCTCCTATCCCTCACGTACAATTGCTAACAACACCGTTTTTAAACCAAAACACATGAGTATCATACAAGAATTTCTTCGATATAACAGACAAACTATGTTGCCTGAAATAGGTGATGAAGGACAAGAAAAACTCAAAAAAGCCAAAGTATTGGTGATAGGTGCCGGAGGCTTAGGTTGTCCAATTTTGCAATACATCGCTACCGCAGGAGTAGGAACCATAGGAATTATAGATTTTGACAAAATCGAAATCCACAACCTTCATCGGCAAATTTTATACACCGAAAACCAAGTAGGTTCATCAAAAGCATTGATGGCCAAAAAAAAATTAGAAGCGCTGAATCCTTTGATTACAGTAGAAGCTTTTGAAGCGAAACTAACCATTGAAAACGCCTCTGAAACTATCCAAAGATTTGATATCGTTGTGGATGGATCCGATAATTTTGCTACTCGTTATTTAGTAAACGATACTTGTGTTACTTTAGGAAAATCTTTAGTTTACGGTAGCATCTTACAATTCGAAGGACAAATGGCGGTTTTCAATCATAAAGGAAGTAAAAATCTTCGGGATTTATTTCCGGAACCACCTGATCCAAAAACAGTACCCAATTGCAATATAAATGGAGTATTGGGAACTCTTCCAGGAATGATTGGAACGATGATGGCACACGAAACGCTAAAATTGATTATGGATTTACCTACTTTAGAAAATGAATTACTGCTATTTTCTACCCTAAATTGGAGATTCACCAAACTGCGGTTTTAATGAGATTTAGCTTTTCAAAACAATTAGGGTATCGCGTCAAACAAAAGCGTGATGCCTTTCTTTATTTTGATTTCAAAATACTTATAAAATCCTCTCGTTCTATTTCTACACAACCCAAACTGGCTAAATGGTCATTATAGACTTGACAGTCCAAAAGACGGTAGTTATTAATTTTAAGATGGTTTACCAACGCAATAAATGCTACTTTAGAAGCATTAGAAACCAAAGAAAACATACTCTCACCGCAAAAAATATATCCTAAGTCTACACCATACAATCCTCCTACCAATTGATCATCTTGCCAAACCTCAACAGATTTTGCAATACCTAATTCGTGCAATTTACAATAAGCCTCAATCATATCATTTGTAATCCAAGTTCCTGTTTGTCCATCGCGTTTTACTTGTTGGCAATGAGCAATAACCGCTCTAAAATCTTGGTTAAAAGTGACTTTAAAGATATTTCGATTCAAAATGTTCCGCATACTTTTTGACACCACCAAATCCTCTAGAAAAAGTACCATTCTTGGGTTGGGCGACCACCAAATAATCGGTTGATCTTCTTCGAACCAAGGGAAAATTCCACTTGAATAGGCCAACTGCAATCGTTCTGGAGATAAATCGCCACCAATAGCCAATATCCCATCAGCATTTGCTTCAGAAACAGGTGGAAAAAATAAGTCTTTGGATAAATGATACATCTTTTGCTTTCGATACTATAATTACAAATGCCGTCAAAAAAAATTCCAAATTCCAACACACTCTAATGTTTTGGAATTTGGAATATAAAATTTGAAATATACGCTTTTAGAAAGGTAAATCGTCTGCTTCTTCTTCATTAAAATTAGTCGCTGGAGCAAACGTTTCTGCCGCTGGTACTGGTGGTGCTTGAGCAGGTGCTGCCGCTGCAACTGGAGCTTGTTTCTCAATTCTCCATCCAACAATAGTATTAAAGTGTTTTACTTCGCCTTGAGGGCTCACCCATTCTCTCCCTCTTAAATTAATAGAAACTTTAACTGGCTCTCCAACCGCATAATTATTCAACAAATCGGTTTTGTCTTGCTGAAATTCAATCGAAATATGTTGTGGATATTGCTCATCTGTAGTTACTACAACTTCTCTCTTTTTAAAAGAAGCACTTACTTGTTGCACAGGGTTGATTACTTTTACTCTTCCTAAAACTTCCATAATACTTAAAATTTACTTTTTGGCTAATAATAACTTCCAAGCCTCTAATGCTTTTCCGTTAACTAAATACTCTTTTGCTTTTTGAAATTTCTTATCCATATCATCGGCACTGAGGACCGCTTTGACATCGAAATTTTCTTTTACAAATATAGTAATTTCTTCTTCGGTTGGAATTTTTTCTATGTTCCCTAATTTGCCCAAGTCATTCCCATCAAAATAAGGACTTTCTCTAATAAAATCTGGAATAGCATCTACACCAATTCCTAAAGTAGTCAAAGGTTTTTCTACTTCAAAAAGCCCTTGATTAGCTCTTGAATACCAATTTCCTCCTAATCTAGAAACCAAATCAATTTTGTGTTGATCAATAGCGCCATTACTATCCAAAATCGACTCATCGATGTGTAACTTTACTACTTCGCACAAAATTAAATTACCCGCTCCTCCTTCTGTTCCCAGAGGAATAATTTGGGTGACTTTGCATTCAAATTGTACAGGAGACTCTTTTACGCGATAGGGCTTTACGATGGTTGATGAAATAGGTGTGAATCCCGATTTTAAAAATTCATTCACCCCTTCTGGATATTCAGTACTCGATAATGACATTTGTTGCACCATATCATAATTCACTACATTTATAACCACTTCTCGAGTAGCTTCAGCATTTTGCAAGGTATGTTTTGTTGTATTATCCCGAACTCGACGCGCGGGAGAAAAAACCAAAATCGGCGGATTGGCACTGAATACATTAAAAAAACTAAAAGGAGATAAATTAGGTGCTCCTTTACTGTCTATTGTACTTGCAAAAGCAATGGGTCTTGGACCAACTGAACTTTGCAAATAACCTTGTAGCTGAGCGGTAGGAATACTTTTAGGATCTATAGTTACCATAAATTGAAGTTAAAGCGCTATTTTGTTTTCACAAAAGTAAAATACAACCATCATAAATTCGTTATATTTATAGTTAAAAAAAGAAACTTATGCACTTTTCAAATAAAAGAAACACTACTCGATGGATTATTATCGCTTTGTCATTCTGTTTGGTTTCTTTGATTTTATGGAATACTTATACCTTTTTTCAAATTTTTAAAAATGAAGAACGGTTAAAAATGAATCTTTGGGCGCAAGCGCAAAAAACTTTAATCAATGCCGATGAAAACACAGATGTAGATTTGCCACTACTCATATTTAGCAATAACACCTCCATTCCTATTATGCTTACCGAGAAAGACAGCATCATAAATGCCGTCAATATTGATAGCACCGTCATGCAAAGCACTGAAAAATCAAGACTCTTCTTAAGCAAATTAAAAGGAGAAAACGAACCTATCAACATCGTTTATGCCCCAGGAAGAATTCAAAAACTCTATTATGGCAACTCTTCCCTTTTGAATCAATTAAAATATTATCCTATTGCTTTATTGCTTATCATCGTGTTGTTTGCCGCTCTCGTTTATAATTATTACAAAAGCAACAAAATGGCTACCCAAAACAAACTTTGGGCAGGGATGGCAAAGGAAACAGCCCATCAAATTGGCACTCCATTATCCTCATTGATTGGTTGGATTGAACTTTTAAAAACCGAAGACATTGCAGAAAGTACGACTCAAGAAATTGAAAAAGATATAGAGCGTCTGCAAACCATTACAGATCGATTTTCAAAGATTGGCTCCGAACCCAAATTAGAGCAAATGGATATCGTATCCGAAACGCTACTTTCCTATGACTATTTGCAATCTCGCTTTTCGAAACAAATTGAATTTTCTCATTCCGCTCCGCAAAAAAGCATATTGATACCACTAAATGCTACTTTGCATAGTTGGACCATAGAAAATATGGTTAAAAATGCCATTGATGCGATGAAAGGGAAAGGCAAATTACATTTAGCTATTGAAGAAGAAAACGATAATGTTAAAATTACCATCACTGATACAGGAAATGGCATTCCAAAAAATCAATTTAAAAAAATATTTGAACCAGGCTTTACGACCAAAAAGAGAGGATGGGGATTAGGCTTGTCTTTAACCAAACGTATAGTCGAAGATTACCACAAAGGAAAAATCAAAGTATTGCAGTCAGAAGTAGGAAAAGGTACCGCCATGCAACTCATTTATGTAAAAAATTGATTTTCTGCAATTTGCATTGTTATTTTCGTTAATTTTAGTTAATTAATTTTAAATAACAATCTTATGGAATTTTTGTATTTTCTTTTGATCGGTGCCATTTCTGGATGGCTAGGCGGACAACTTTGGAAAGGTAGTGGTTTTGGCTTATTTGGAAATATCATTGTAGGTATTATTGGTAGCGTCATAGGAGGCTGGATAGCAGGAAAATTAGGAATCGGAGGCGGTGGTCTACTTTGGCAAATAATTATTTCCGCTGGAGGAGCTTGGGTACTGCTTTTCATCATCAGTTTATTCAAAAAATAATTTAATAGTTTAAATAAAAAAGGGATTTCAAATTTGAAATCCCTTTTTTATTTAAACTATCCACAAATTAATTTACAGGCAAACCGAACCAAGTTACTTTGCTAAACATTGATTTTCGAGCTAGTTTCCCTTTACTCAGGTACTCATTTACAAATTTTTCCTGTTCTTCAATTTGCAACAATAATTCAGCTAAGTTTTTACGAAAAGCGCTCAAAGTCGCTCTATTGCTATCGTTAAGAGTCCCAATACCATCCAAATCTTTTTGACATTTTAGTGCTTTTGCTTTGGGCGCTGCAATCATTTCTCTAATTGTATCATCCGACAAAGTGGGTTTAAACTTTTTATTTCTGTAAAAAATAAAATCATTGAACATTGCTGTTGCAGCATTACTTTCTTCTACAATCAAATTCAATTTTGCTACAGCTTGATTGTTTCTCCTTCCAGATATTTCGTTCTTTTTATTTTCTAAATAGTCTTTTATTAACTTCGTTGACACACCATTAGCTTCTACTCTAGTAACACATTCAAACAGCTTAACCTCCTCTGTTTTCTGCTTTAACTTCTCTATTTCATCAGCGAAATTAAAAACTGGTTTAGCAGCATTGACTACTATTTTTCCTGAAATAAATTCAGCATTACTAATAGGATAACGGGATAACTGCCATAGATAATCAAAAGGCATATGGGTTTCCAACATTGCTTTTGCTGGTGTTTTAAAATAAAAAGTATTGAACTTTTTGGCAAAAACACCATTGTTTACACTTCCTGCACCCCAAGTAGGGTCAAACAACCACCACTTACCCTCACTCTTAACTGCACACCAAGCGTGAGATAATGCCGCCACTTTCCCAAATTGCTTGGTATATCCTTCAATGATTTCGCTTTCAAAGCCTAACTGGCTCACAATAGCATTAAACAATTCAGCATAATGAATACACACCCCTTTTCTGGTGATTAGTGTTTTCTCAATTTTCTGTTCCGAAGTGTCGCTAAATTCAATATTCTCCATATTGACCACATCATAACTAATATTAGATGCTACCCAAAAAAAAGCAGCTCTAAGTTTCTCGTTTTCTGACTTAAAATTAGTAGTAATATAATCAGCAATACTTTTTGGGTTCTTTGTAGACGATTTCGGAATCTTTGCCATTTTTGCGTCTATGAGAACAAAATTATCTTTCGTTTGTCCAAAGATTAGTAAGGCACAAAAAAAGAGGCAATAAGAAAAAAAGATTTTCATAATCAAAATTGGTATAAAAAAAACACGAACAGCTTTTAAAGGTTGCTATTCGTGTTTAAATATATGAAAAAAAAGATTTTATAAATTTTGTTGAATCTTAGTTGCCAAAGTTTCGAATTCCTCTTTTGTCAAAGCTACTTTATTTTGAAAACGCATCTCGTTCATTTCATTAATCGGAATTAAATGCACGTGCGCGTGAGGTACTTCTAATCCAATTACAGCCATACCTATACGTTCGCAAGGGACTGTTTTTTCTAGTGCAGCGGCTACTTTCTTTGAGAAGCGCATCAAACCAAGATACAATTCCTCATCCATATCAAAAAGTTTGTCAATTTCTTGCTTAGGAATACAAAGTGTATGACCAGCTGCGTTGGGATTAACATCCAAAAAAGCTAGAAATTGCTCGTCTTCTGCTACTTTGTAGCAAGGAATTTCGCCATTTACAATTTTGGTAAAAATACTACTCATCACTATTCCTTTTAGTCGCGAGAAATTTCTATAATTTCAAACTTCAAAACTCCGTTAGGGACAGTAATTTCGGCAACTTCGCCTACTCTTTTACCCAACAAACCTTTCCCAATAGGAGAAGTTACTGATATCTTTCCGGTTTTCAAATCCGCTTCACTTTCAGCTACCAAAGTATACTTCATTTCCATTCCGTTCCCTTGATTCTTAATTTTTACGTTAGAATGCACCAAAACTTTAGACAAATCCAACTGTGATTCATCAATCAATCTAGCATTAGCATACACTTCTTCTAGCTTTGAAATACGCATTTCCAGCAAACCTTGAGCTTCTTTGGCAGCATCATACTCTGCGTTTTCGGACAAATCCCCTTTGTCTCTAGCATCAGCAATGTCCTGCGAAGCTTTCGGACGCATCACTCCTTTTAAGTAATCCAATTCGTCTTTTAACTTTTTTAATCCTTCTGCTGTATAATAAGATACTTTACTCATAACTTTTTGCGTTAATAATTAAGTGGTTTTTTCTTGTCTCCTTGCACATGAAACCAATGCAATACTATTGGTTTTCTTACGTTTCACATTACAATACCTGACTGATATAAAATAGAAAAAATCCCATCAGGACGGGATTTCTTTCCGCAAATATACTATAATTTTTTTTATGCTATAATTAAATGTTAACCTTAACCAATCCAAAGTTAAATAAATTAAATTTGTTTCACTAATCTTTGATGCTATTTTAAAATGATAAAAAAACTGCTTTTCTTATTCGTTATTGTACTTATATCAAGCTGTAGCGACAACGGAGTCACAAACAAAAACCCATACATTCCCAATTACTCCTTTACAGTAGACATCAATACTAGTTTACCCGCCTACTCCAACTTAAAATTCCCGAGTAATGCTATTTTTTACGCAGGAGCAGGAGCTCGAGGACTCATCGTTTTCAATACCGGAAGCGGCTACAACGCATTCGATGCCGCTTGTCCGAATCAAGCACTTAGCAGTTGCTCTACCCTAACTATCAAAGGCATCAACGCCATTTGTCCTTGCGACAGCAAAGAATACAGCTTATTTACTGGCTTAAGCGACCTACAATATCCCCTAAAACAATACCGTATAGAAGTTATCGGAAGCGTGATTAGAGTGTATAATTAAGATTTGGGCGTGCCACCTCACAACAAAGGGGGCAACTCATCTTGCTGGTGAGTCGCCCCCTTTGTCGTGAGCTGTCGGGCTATACGCGCTACTTCGGTAGACATAGCTCCAAATGAAATTCACTGAACTCCTATGAAAATAAATGTATAGTGAAGTAATCCCTCACGCGGGTAAAACTACTTACTCATGCTCTTTGAACAAAAAAATCCAGTGTCATAACAACACTGGATTTTAAAAATAATTAAACTAAAAATTAAAACTTTAAATTCAATCCTGCCAAGAAATTAATTCCTGCTTGTGGATAATAAGAAGGATAGATGTCATACATATACCCGTTGGACACATACTTTTTATCCAAAATATTATTCACTAATCCGCTTAACACAATTTCTTTAAAGATTGTTTTGGGTTTAAAGGTATAACTCACATTGAAGTCATTTACAAAGTAATCCGCTAGTTTTGCAGCGGGCAACTCGATATTGTTCATAAATTGCTCTCCTACAAATTTTTGCAACAAAGACAAATGCAAAGCTTTAATAGGCGAAAATACCAATACATTACCCACAATTACTGAAGGAGAGTAAGCAATATCTGTTGTTCCAAAATTTGTACCTGTGATATTCAAATCCACATTCTTGTTGGCGCTTAAAGTAAAGTTAGGACGCACCATCCATTGTTCAGACAAAGCAATAGTGGCATCAACCTCAAGACCTAAACGATAGCTTTTTTCACTATTTGAACGAATAGGAGCTCCCACATCATCTAATTTTCCAGTCAAAATCAACTGGTTTTTATATGCCATATAGTAGATATTGGTATTCAATTGTATTTTTTCGTTGTTCAAACGCCATCCCAATTCAAAGTCATCTAAGGTTTCAGGTCGAACACCTCCATTTTCATAATCGGTGCGATTCGGTTCGCGGTTGGCTCTCGCATACGAAAAATACATCGTGTTTGCCTCGTCAAACTTAAAATTCAAACCTGCTTTGGGATTAAAAAAGCGAAAAGTATCATTCACCAAGCCCGTTTCTGGACTATCGGCTTTATACTGTACGTGACGGTATTGCAAATCACCATACAAACTCAATTGCTCCGAAACTTGATAATTGGCTTTAGTAAAAAAGTTCCCATCAGTTTTCGTGGCAAAATCTTCATAATAACGATCGCCTAATTCACTTTGAGAAGCGTAGCGCGCCCAAATCACTTTTCCAAAATGTGCCCCTTCATATTTGTTATAGCCCCCTCCCAAAATTAATTGTAAAGCATCATTAGTATAATTGGCAGAAAAAGTAGCACCATAAAAATCATTGTCTAACCATTTTTGGCGTACTAAATCGGTTCTATTAATGGTGGTTCCATTGATAACAATTGGGGTCAAACCATAACTAGAAAATTTAGCATCTTCTTTATAGTTTTCGTAATAACCTTTGCCTTTTGTGTAATGCAAGGCAAAATTAGAACTCCAGTTATCCGACCATCTTTCGTTCCAATGCAATTGTGAATGGTCTTGTTGGTAGTTATCCGTTTCATTATCATAAAAGCGAGTATTTCCTGACTCGTCTGTATACATTCCTGCGGAATTAAATCTGCGATCACTATTCAGCGTTGCCCCATCAATCCCGTTCCAAGCTTGGTATGTTTTTTCTTTTCCACCAAAAACCAAGGCTTTTAGCAAAGTAGTTTTCCCTACATAAGTTCCTTGCAAGAAATACGATTTTAAGTCTGAACTAGCGCGGTCAATATATCCGTCAGATTGTAAAACAGATAAACGTCCTGCGATTTCAAAATGGTCGTTTAGTAAACCTGTACTGAATTTAACCGTGTTCTTCAAAGTATTAAAACTTCCCGCCGAACTAGCAATTTCAGCACTTGCTTCTTTGGTATACGAATCAGTTAGCATATTCAAACTCGCTCCAAAGGCTCCTGAACCATTGGTAGACGTTCCTACACCACGTTGTAACTGAATACTTTCTACCGAAGAAACAAAATCAGGCATGTTCACCCAAAACGTACCGTGACTTTCAGAATCGTTGTACGGAATTCCGTTGATGGTTACGTTTACTCTGGTGGCATCACTACCACGAACGCGTATCCCTGAGTAGCCAATTCCGTTACCAGCATCTGAAGTAGTAACTACAGAAGGCATATAATTCATAAGTGTTGGAATGTCCTGACCTAAATTGCGGAACTGGATTTGTTTTTTGGTCAAATTGCTGAAAGAAACCGGAGTTTTAGAAGTCACCCGTACTGCCGACACCAAAACATCATCCAATTGATTCACTTTGGTGGTGTCTTGTACTTGTGCAAAAGTGACACTAGAGAATAGAAAAAAGAGAATAGAAAAAAGACGTAAAGAAACTGTCTTTGTACTTTGTACCTTATACTTTGTACTTTTTGAATAAAATAGAGTGTTCATCCGTAAATAGTTTTACGAATAAAAGGGGGAATTATTCTTTTGTTTTTAAATTAATAAATGATTTGTTTCTATGACAAGACAATAGCGTGCACTCTAGTATTTTGTCATTTTTTCCCTTGGCAGCATTACCCGCCCAGGTTCTTTGGGTATGATCTCAGCTCGTTATTTTAGAGCACCCCTTTGAGACGGGGCAAATATAAATCATTTGTTTGAAGTTACAAGTCTAAAGTTTAAAGTTTTTGAAACCACTAAAAATCAGGTTTTCTTCTAGATTTTTTTATTTCGGACAAACTCTTTTTATCCTTAATTCGTTTTCTTATGGCCGATTTTGGTATTTTGGTCGCTTTTCTTTCTTTGGCTACAAACAAACCTGCTCGGATTATCGCCAAAAAACGCTTGATCACTATAGCTTTGTTTTTGAGTTGACTTCGGTCTTCATCACAATGTAAAATCAGGAGTTGTTCTGAAGTTAATCTATTGGCTAATTTGTTTTCAAGCACTAGTTTCTCTTCTTCGTTTAAGGCTTGAGACTGTTTCAAATCAAAAGTTAGAACGACTTTAGAAGCTACTTTATTTACATTTTGTCCTCCTGCTCCACTGCTTCTAACCGCTTTAAATTGTAATTCGTCAACTATTTTTTCTGTATCCATTTTACAAAGCTTGATGGAACTGGTGTGCTGGTTTCAGTAAATCGTTTACATTCTTTACTGGATTAAAAGTTACCATAGGCACCTCAACAAAAACTGTAATCCACTTGGCCATGGCTCCATTCCATAGACCTGGTAATTCGTATGATTTTATGGTTTCGGCCCCTAACTTTCTTTCTACGATAAATCCGCTATTATGATCTACAAACTGGCTTAAATCAAACTTTTGATTCTTGTAGTTTTTTATTCCACAAACTAAATCTACAGGATTAAAATGAGTAGCATTATCTAAAATTCGTTGCTGTTCGTCGTTTTTTAAATCCATTTGAGAAGATTCAACAATTTGCAAACTCATTTTTCCTTTGCCATCAACTACCCAAAAAGGACCACCACCAGGTTCTCCTTCATTTTTTACCATGCCACATACGCGAATAGGACGATCTAAAACACGTAGTAATTCTTTTAGTTTATTTTCAAATGTAAATTTTGAAAATCCTTTGGTTAACTCAATACTCAATTCATTTTGAACAAAAGTCACGATTTCGTCCACTTGGGATTCGCCAACTTGCTGTTGATGAATAGCAGCTACATACTTAAAAACCCGTTGTTGCAATGCCAATAAAATCCCAGCCAATCCTTTTTTGTATAAGGAAATAGCGTCTAAATGATTTTGAATTACATTGTCTATGTTCTTAATAAAAACAATATCAGCATCTAAAGCATTAAGGTTTTCAATCAAAGCGCCATGACCACCAGGACGAAATAAAAGTTCATTATTTTGATTCTTCACCAAATGATTATTGGCATCAACTGTAACTGAATCTGTGGATTTGTCTTGATAAGAATAACTTATTTCAATAGTTGTATTAGATTGTTCTTCGATTTTAGCTTTTAACTCTTGCTCTAATTTTTCAAAAAGGGCTTGATGAGCCTCAGTTATAGTAAAATGCAAATAACTTTTTTGTTGTACCGTAGCATAGGCCACACTTTCGTTTAGGTGTTCTTCAAAAGGTGTGGCTACATGATCGACATAGTCATGAAAAGGTAGAACCCCTTTGGGCTTACTGGCAAAATCAAAATAATCTGGATGTAATAAATAGGTAACGAAATAATAATTTTTCTGATCAGCAGACCAAAAATCAAAATCAGAAAAATCAGCTCGAAGTTTTTGATCTATGGCCTTATAAAAAGGAAATTTATCCATTCCAACAATAAACAGTGACAACTCTAAATCGCGTTTTCTATTTACATAAGCATTAATACTTTCGGTATCGTGATGATAATCCTTCAAAAACTCATTCAAGAACTTAAACATACGTGTAGCTGCTCCTGAGGCTGGCACTAATTTTTTCAACTTTAAAGAGGCTTGATTAGCATCAAAAAAAGCAGCTTTTTCAACAAACTCCTCCGTAGACAAATGTATAATTCCATCACCAATTGTTGCAGGTCTATCCAAAATGGTTTTGGCAATACCGTTTTTGTAGATAGTGAGTTGTTCTTGTACTTTAGCTATTGGAATACCGTGCTCGTAAATTTGCACAAAATCCAAAGAGTCGACCCCCACTTTCTTAGCCATACGTAACTCTTCTAGAATAGCTATTGCTTTGTTCAAACGGGTTTCTTTATCACCTGTTAAAGTAATAAATGGTTTTTTGTTATCAATAAGTGACTGTTTGAATACCGAAAAAATAGACTCTCTTCCTTCTGGACTATCTCTCAAACCATCATCTTCCCAAGGCACATCAATATCTGTGAGGAAAAACAGGTCATATTGATGAGTCCGTGCTGCTTTGTCTAACAAGGAATCACAAAAGTTATAATACAGTTCAGAGAATACTTTGGTTACCAACAAATTGGTATCACAAAACAAGAATGTATTAGCGGCAATTGCACTTTCGTTTTCCAATTTGGTTTGACCGTATGCTATGGGCAACATATCATCGATATCACAAATACCACGCCCGCTATCTAATTTTTCTTGTAGATAATCGCGAGCAAATTCTGGTACCCAAACTGTTTGATAGTAATCCGCTAATTGTTTTGCCAAAGTGGTTTTGCCTGTAGATTCAGGTCCAAAAATGGCAATTCGTATTATTTCTGAAGCACCAGCTTCTGTGAACTGTTTAAGATTTTTTTCCATTCTAAATAACCATAAAAGGCAATAATAGTAAAGATAACATATTGTAATGAAGTAAAGGTGTACCCTTTTGCAAAATATAATGGTATTGAAATACAATCTCCAATAATCCAAAATATCCAATTCTCAATCTTTCGTTTGGCCATTAACCACATGCCAACGAAGAAAATAGCCGTCAATAAAGTATCTACATACGAATACCAAGTGGTAAATTTACCAAAATAAAGATAAACTAGTACTACAAATACTACAGTCATTATAAAAATTAAAACAGCATACATCTTTTCTTTGGAATTAACATCCGAAATTGGAAACTCTACTTCATCTCCTTTTTTGCGTGTCCAATGGTACCAACCATAAAGACTCATCACAAAGTAATACATATTGATCATCGAATCGCCTAATAATTCCCATTGCCAAAGCAAATAGGCATAGATTGAAGTACTGACCAAGCCCGTTGGGAACACCAAAATATTGTCTTTTTTGGCAAACCAAACACTGGCTAAACCGAAAAAAATGGCAATTAACTCTAAACTAACCATTACAGTTGAATAGTCTTTATACTGTGCGAAAAAAAAATCAATCATATTTTATGTGTAATTTGTGGTTTATTCTTTTCAAAAAAAGAATAGTTTTTCTCAAAAGCTGTCCCGATTACTACTAAATCAGCACCAAAATCATACGCTTGCTGAATACCAAGCCAATCCGTAATGCCTCCTCCTACAATTAAAGGAATGTTGATGTTTTGAGTTACCTCTTGAATCATTTCTATTGGAACTGCATACTTTGCACCACTTCCTGCCTCAAGATAGATGAGCTGATGTCCGAGCATTTCACCTGCTATGGCAGTATGACAAACGCCTTTGATATCGAAGCGTGACATGGGTTGTGTTTTACTCACTCTAGCCACAGCGGTTTCGTTACCGCTTTCTATTAAAAGATAACCCGTGGGAATAACTTCTAAGGTTGTTTTCTTGAGAATTGGAGCTGCTTTGACTTGATGTTCTATCAAAAAATCAGGGTTGCGACCCGATAACAGGGACAAAAAAAGTATGCCATCGGCGTGAATAGAAATTTGAGAAGGATTGCCAGGAAAAAGCAAAATGGGCAATTGACAAATTTCTTTAATCTTGACTATCAACTCGTCAAGAATGTTGTTTTCTACATGGCTACCACCAATAAAAATATGAGTCGCTGGCGAAGCAATAATTTTTTGAGTCAAAAGAGGCACAGCTTGCAAATCAATTTTATCGGGATCGAGAAGAATAGCTAGAAGCTTGCGTTTCTCTTTTTTTGCTAATAGAATGTCTTGATAAATGTTTTTCATAATAATCATCATACAGCCATTTGCTGAGCCGACACAAAACTACTGAAAGAATACAAACTATTGTTCGTTTTTTTCAAAAGCATAAACTAGAGTAAAAGAATCGAACTCATCAAAACAAATAGTAAACCATTGCTGCTTTTTTTCGAAATCCAAAATGGCGGTGGTTTCTTTTTGGTCTAACTCAAATGGACTGACTTTGATGTGGTTTTTAAAACTAATGCCTTTCTCGTTTCGTATTTTGAAAATGGCTTCTTTGGCACCCCATTTTACGGTTAACTTGCGAATATAATCATCTGTTGAGAAGCTTTGCAGACGAGATAACTCAGCAGTATCGACAAATTTATCGGCGATGCGAAGGATTTTTTCTCGTTGTAATTCGATATCAATCCCGACGGTTTGATTGCTTATGATGATCGCGGCGAATTCGTGAGAATGGGTAATGGAAATATATTTTTTGTCGTTCAAATGTGGCTTGCCTGATGCATCGTAAAACAAATCAAAGTCGGTATATCCAGCTTCGGCTAGTAATTTTCGAACACTCAAAAAGGCACGCTGATGCAGTTGCGACTTCATTCCGTTGAGTCGTTGGGTGCTAATTGTGTTCAAGTGTACTTGTTCGTATAAATCCGAAAACGTCTCGGTGATGTGCCAAACATAGAGTGTGGTTTCTTGAGTATACTGGAGGGTTTTGAATAACGGCATTTGTAAATTGGGTGTCGTTTATAGTTTGGTTTTTGAATACAATTTTCTTGTTGTTTAGCACATTGCCTAGCCCTGATGGGAACGGCATCCTTGTATGGCGGGGTTCGCCATACAAGATATAGTGGACAGCAGGATTAGCTCCTTATAGTTGACCAACTTTGTATGTGCAATTGACAAGGCATTTAAAATTCTAACGCTTAAGGAATTAAACAATTCACAAATCTTATAGAAATTCGTTTATTTCTAAACTTATTACGTAAATTTGCAAAAAATTTCAATATACAAATATACTATAAATGAGTACAGCAACTATGCCTTATGTGGCTTACAAAGTGAAAGACATTTCCTTAGCAGCTTGGGGAAGAAAAGAAATTGAATTAGCAGAAGCTGAAATGCCAGGTTTGATGGCACTTCGTGAAGAATACAAAGACGAACAACCTTTGAAGGGAGCTCGTATTGCAGGATGTTTACATATGACGATTCAAACTGCAGTTTTGATTGAGACTTTGATTGCGCTTGGAGCTGAAGTGACTTGGAGTTCTTGTAACATTTTTTCTACTCAAGATCAGGCTGCTGCTGCTATTGCTGCTGCTGGAATTCAGGTGTATGCTTGGAAAGGTCTTGACGAAGAGTCTTTTGACTGGTGTATTGAGCAAACATTATTCTTTGGTGAAGACAGAAAACCATTGAATATGATTTTGGATGACGGTGGAGATTTGACTAATATGGTTATTGATCGTTACCCAGAATTAGTTCCTGGCATCAAAGGATTGTCTGAAGAAACTACTACTGGTGTTCACAGATTATACGAAAGAGTAAAAGCAGGAACATTACCAATGCCAGCGATCAACGTAAACGACTCGGTTACTAAATCTAAATTTGACAACAAATACGGTTGTAAAGAATCTGCTGTTGATGCCATCCGTCGTGCAACTGATGTGATGTTAGCTGGAAAAAGAATAATCGTTTGTGGATACGGAGACGTAGGAAAAGGAACAGCTGCTTCTTTTAGAGGTGCTGGATCTATTGTAACAGTTACTGAAATTGATCCAATTTGTGCATTACAAGCTGCAATGGACGGTTTTGAAGTTAAAAAATTAGATACTGTTATCGCTACTGCTGATATCATTATCACTACAACTGGAAACAAAGACATCGTTTTGGGTTCTCATTTTGAAAAAATGAAAGACAAAACTATCGTTTGTAACATCGGACACTTTGATAACGAAATTGATATGGCTTGGTTGAACAAAAACCACGGCGCTTCAAAAATCGAAATCAAACCACAAGTTGACAAATATACTATCAACGGTAATGACATTATCATCTTGGCAGAAGGTCGTTTAGTTAACTTAGGTTGCGCTACAGGTCACCCAAGTTTTGTAATGAGTAACTCATTCACCAACCAAACTTTGGCTCAAATCGAATTGTGGAATCATGCCGACAAATACAAAAATGAAGTCTATATGTTACCAAAACATTTAGATGAAAAAGTAGCAAGATTACACTTAGCCAAATTAGGTGTTGAATTAGAGACTTTACGTCCTGATCAAGCAGAATATATTGGAGTAACTGTTGAAGGTCCATTTAAGCCTGAATATTACAGATACTAATTTAGTAATTAGTCCTTAGTGATGAGGGACTAGTAACTAGTTAATAATAGACAAACCCTTACAGGAAACTGAAATACATTCAGTAGTACTGTGAGGGTTTGTTGTTTAATTTAACTTTTTAAACCCAAAATCTCTATTTTAACCAGATTATGTTTTAAAGTAAAACTTAACCTTTAATGTTTATACTATAATATCTGTATATTTATGATCAAAATTAATATGTCCTTAAATAAATGAAAAACTTTTTGTTTGTCCCTATATTATTATTTGTTCTGAAAAATTCAGCTCAGGGAACCGACCGCAGTGAATACCAACAACAACTATACACAGCGGCGATAAACTCATATAAAAATGGAGATAATATAGAAGCAATTAAAACTTTTGCCATTGTTCAGAATATTAATCCAAAAACTGATTTAAGCAAAAAAGCATCACAAAAGTTGGACTCACTAAGAACTATTTTAAGAAACGACAAAATAAATTCATTGATTGGAAACTGGAAATGGATTTTAAAAGAGGGAAATTGGGCTATTAGAGAGGATAACCTAGGAGGTAAAATGATTACCATAACCAAAGATGAAATCCTTTTTTATGAAATTTATAGAACTTCAAAAAAATGGGATTTAATAAAAACTGAAAAAATAAAGTTTTCTGACAACCCTGAGTCCTACTCATTTACCGAGCTACTATATTCAAACAATGAAATTTGGGATTATAGTTATGACTCGGGTACTGGAGAATTAATAGCTACTTATATTGGTGAAAAAATTGGAGATAACTATACAGAACTCGTATGTGGAAATCCAAAATTATTCTATTACAAATTACAAAACTAGAAACCTCAAAATATTAAATCATCTCAATAAAAGACCAAACAAAAATCACTCTACATAAAAAAACTCCAACCATCAAGCTCTCAAAACTTTAACAAAAGAAGAACGTTTGTATCTTATTCTAATTTAGTATTTTAGAAGGCAACAAAAAATGAGTTCGCTAACTTATTGGTCTTCAAAATATGAAACAAAAAAAAGAGCACTTTCTATTCTATTTTTATCCTTTGAACAAGCTTACTTTCAAGTCAAATTGGCTGTCTTTTTTCTTATTGATTGTGTTATTGACAGTACCACAACATCATTTTTCACAGCATAAAAAACCAAAAGTAGCTTTAGTACTAAGCGGCGGCGGAGCAAAAGGAATTGCACATATTCCAGTGATTCAAGCGCTCGATTCGTTGGGCATCGTTCCTGATTTGGTTATAGGAACGAGTATGGGAAGTGTTGTTGGTGGATTATATGCTATGGGCTATTCTGGAGACAGTATTGCCAAAATTGCCAATAGTGCTCATTGGGACGAATTGTTGGGCGGAAAGGTTTCGCTAAACAACGTTAGCGTAGAGGAAATGAGCGAATTCAGTCGCTACTTAATCGACATTGATGTAAAAAATTACAAACCTGTCATTAAATCATCCTTATTAAATGACCAAAATCTTAGAGAATTCATCTCGCTAATCACTTATCCAGCCTATAACGTTTCTAATTTCGACAAATTACCGATTCCATATCGAGCTGTAGCCACTGACATTTTGAATGGAAAAACCGTTATTCTTGGCGAGGGATCTATTGGCTTAGCTATGAGAGCAAGTATGTCTATTCCGGGTGTATTCAAGCCCGTACCTTACCAAAACACCATTTTAGTAGATGGCGGAATGCTGGACAATTTCCCCACTGATATTGCCAAAAATATGGGTGCCGATATCATCATTGGGAGTGATGTAGGAGACGATAAAGTAACTATTGAAAAACTCGAAAATCTTTCGACACTTATTTTTCAATCGACTATGTTAACAAGCAATTTGAAAAATGAAAAGAACAAAAAGTTATGCGATATTTTATTTAGTCATTACCCTAATTTAACTTATTCTACAGGTGACTTTAATGCAAGTGATGAAATTTATAGAGAAGGTAAAATTGCTACCAACCAAAACATCCCCGCCTTGGTAGCATTAGCAGAAAAACTCAAAGCCTTTCCTTCAACAAAACCACAACTACCCATAATCGACCGAGAGTTTGTTTTGGATACAATTATATACAAAGACTTTAGCAACGCTAATCTTGAATTAGTAAAAAAACGTGCTGGTTTAGAAACAAGCAACAAGTATACCATAGAAGACATTGCCCAAGGAATTAGAAAAGCAATGGGAACCAATTTGTTCAATCAAATCAATTATACCACATTTTCAAAAGACAACAAAACCCATTTACAACTCAACGCCTCTGAATACTACAAAAGCCAAATGAAAGCTTCGCTACATTTTGATACTTTTAGAGGTTTTGGCGCAATAATCAATTACACCGGAAGAAATTTATTGGGAGAATCATCACGAATTTTAGTTACTGGTGATATTGCACAACAACCAAGGATAAGATTACAATATCAAAAAATATTAGGTCGAGAAAAAAATTGGTGGTGGCGCTCAGAAGCCTATGGTCAACGTCTTATTCAAGATGTATTTATACAACGTAAAAAAGCAGATAATCTTCAATTTAACGCTTTCCACCTAGACAACCAGATCAATAGAAATATCAATTCTTTAAAAAGTTATTTTGGATTCGGACTCAACTACCATTATACCCATTTACGTCCAAAAACAGACCCTAGCTTTAATACTATTTTCACATTGAGTAGCTACTATCTCAACCAAATAGAAATGAATGCTCACTACTATACTGACAATTTGAACAAAGTATTTTTTGCCACAACAGGAAACAAACTTCAGGTAGCCTTATCCCGTTCCATCCGTCAAGATGTAGACATTAACTTTATTAACAACAGCACTGAAAACTTCAGCGGCAGCCTGAATCCATTTACTAAATTTAACTTTAGCTACGAAAATAGAATTCCGATACAAAATAAAGTGCTCATTATGGAAGCTAGTGCAGGGCTATTGTTTGAGGATAAAACACAATCGAATCAGATTTCAACCGCACAGTTTGGGTATGCATCGAAATACTTCATAGGAGGTTACACACCAAATCCTTTAAAAAACAGTACAACATTTGCAGGTTTACAAGAAAACGAACTCAATGTTAGTCAGTTTGTAAAAGTAAATTTAAGCTTACAAACCAATCTTACCTCCAAAATCTATTTAATCCCACATATTGATGTTGCTGCTGTCGGCTTTCAGGACTTCAATGATTTCAAAAGAAATTTTTATGCACCAAAAGGAAAATGGCAAGATCAAGATGCTACAAGCATATTACTATCTAGTGGCGCAACCATTTCGTACAACACCTTTTTAGGACCTATCATTTTTGACACCTCCTGGGTAAACAATAATAAGCTAAAATTGTTTTTTAGCATAGGATTATTATTCAATCCATCATAAAAAAAGCCTGTCAATTCTTGATTGACAGGCTTTGTAATAATTATAATCGTATTTCTTAAGCTTCAAATGGAAGTACAGAAACGTATGATTTATTATCTTTTTTCTTTTGGAACTTCACAACTCCATCCACTTTTGCATGCAAAGTATGATCTTTACTGATGTAAACGTTTTCACCTGGATTGTGTTTAGAACCTCTTTGTCTTACGATGATGTTCCCAGCGATAGCAGCTTGACCACCAAAAATCTTAACGCCTAAACGTTTTGATTCTGATTCTCTACCATTCTTAGAACTACCGACACCTTTCTTGTGAGCCATGACGTATTGGTTTTAATATTGTTATTATTCTTTTGTATCTTCTTTTTTAGCTTTTGGAGCTTTTTTTACTTTAGGAGCTGGAGCTTCTTCAGTTGTAGCTTCAACAGCTGCTTTTTTTGGAGCTGCTTTTTTAGCTGTTCCACCAGCAGTAATACCTTCAATTACAATTTGAGTAAGATATTGTCTGTGACCATTTCTTTTTTTGTATCCTTTTCTTCTTTTCTTTTTGAAAACGATAACTTTATCTCCTTTTAAGTGTTGTAACACTTTAGCTTCTACTGAAGCACCTTCTATAGCTGGGGCGCCTAAAGTTACATTTCCATTATCATCTAATAAAAGAACTTTGTCAAAAGAAACTTTTGAACCTTCTTCATTAGCCAAACGGTGAACATAAACCTTTAAGTCTTTGCTTACTTTAAATTGTTGCCCTGCTATCTCTACGATTGCATACATACCAAATTGATTTATTGATTTTTAAGGTTGCAAATATACAACTAAATATTAATCCTGCAATCTAATGTCTAAAAAATATTTCAATCCCTATTACCCTCTGATTTTTAAGCCATTTACTCTGTTCAAACCAATGTTAAAATCATGCAAAAACAAGATTATATTCACAATAAAGACTAAAATAAAGTACATTTGATGTAACATTTTTAATAGAACCTAAACTAATGCAACAACAAAATTCTAATAATCTTTATGAAAAAAACAATAATGGCTTTGAGTAGCGTATTGATGCTTGGAGGCGTTGCCTCGGCTCAAAAAGTAGCTTTTGAAGAGTATGATTTAGACAACGGCATGCATGTTATCTTGCATCACGATCCATCAGCACCTGTGGCCATTACTTCGGTAATGTATCACGTAGGAGCAAAAGACGAAAGACCAGATCGTACTGGTTTTGCTCACTTCTTCGAACATTTATTATTTGAAGGAACCCAAAACATCAAACGAGGAGAATGGTTCAAAATTGTAACTGCCAACGGCGGAGTAAACAATGCCAACACAACAGACGACAGAACCTATTATTATGAAGTTTTTCCTTCTAATAATTTGGAATTAGCCCTTTGGATGGAATCCGAAAGATTATTACACCCTGTTATCAACAAAATTGGTGTGGAAACTCAAAACGAAGTAGTGAAAGAGGAAAAAAGAACTCGATACGACAACCAACCTTATGGTAGATTTCAAGCAGTAGTAAAAGAAAACCTATTCAAAAAACACCCTTACCGCTGGACAACAATTGGCTCAATGGAGCACCTAGACGCTGCAACTTTAGAGGAATTTCAAGCATTCAACAAGAAATTCTATATCCCAAACAATGCGGTTCTAGTAGTGGCAGGTGACTTCAAAAAAGACCAAGCCAAAAAATGGATTGAACAATATTTTGGGTCAATCCCAAAAGGAGCACCTATCAAAAGGGAACAATTCATCGAAGAACCTATAAGCGAAACCATAAAAGCTAAATTTGAAGATAACAACATTCAAATTCCAGCTATTGTTGCTGCATATCGAACACCATCTATGAAAACTAGAGATGCCCGTGTATTAGACCTTATCTCTTCTTATTTGAGTGATGGTAAAAGCTCTAAGCTGTACAAAAAAATTGTAGACGACAAAAAAATCGCACTACAAGTAGGCGCATTTAGCAATAGCCAAGAAGATTACGGTATGTACATTTTGTATGGTTTACCAATGGGACAAAATTCCCCAACAGCAATCTTAAAAGAAATTGATGAAGAAATTGTAAAGCTACAAACCGAATTAATTTCCGAGAAAGATTACCAAAAACTGCAAAACAAGTTCGACAACAATTTTGTGAGCTCTAATGCTTCTATTGAAGGAATTGCTGAAAATTTGGCTAGCTACTATTTACTGTATGGTGATGTCAATTTAATCAATACAGAAATCGAAATGATTCACTCTATCACAAGAGAAGAAATTAGAGACGTTGCGAAAAAGTACTTAAACCCTAATCAACGTTTAGTTTTAGATTACGTACCAGCTGCTGAAAAGTCCAAATAACAAGATATGAACATTATGAAATCGCCACTAACAACAGGTTTGTTGCACACAAACACCAATTAAACAAAAGGCGATACCATATATGACCGAAAAAAAATAAATTTTACATATATGAAAAATATAAGCATCCTCTTAACCCTATTCTTTGTAACAGGAATTATGCAAGCGCAAAACAGACCACAACCCAAACCAGGACCAGCCCCTATAGTTCAAATCAAAAAACCACAAAGTTTTGTTTTAAAAAATGGACTAAAAGTTATGGTTGTAGAGAATCACAAACTGCCCCGTGTTTCTTTTACTCTAACATTAGACAACCCTCCTTTTGCAGAGGGCAACAAAAAAGGAGTAGATGATTTGACTAGCAGTTTGGTTGGTAACGGAAGTCAAAAAACTCCAAAAGATGTATTCAATGAAGAAATTGATTTCTTAGGTGCCAACATCAACTTTTCTTCTCAAGGCGCTTCCGCAAGTACACTTTCTAAATATTCTGGACGTGTTTTAGAATTGTTAGCTGAAGGCGCTTTGTTTCCACTTTTCACACAAGAAGAATTCGATAAAGACAAAGCGAAAATGATTGAAGGATTAAAAGCCAATGAAAAAAGTGTAGCTGCAATTTCTAGCCGAGTTGTTGATGTACTAGCTTTTGGCAAAAATCATCCTTCTGGTGAATACGTTTCAGAAGAAACGTTAAAAAACGTAACGCTGGCTGATGTTCAAAGCAACTACGCTGCTCGCTTTGTACCAGAAAACGCTTATTTGGTAATCGTTGGCGATGTAAAATTCAAAGAAACCAAAGCTGCTGTTGAAAAACTATTTGGCGCTTGGGAGAAAAAAACCATTACCAAAGAAAACTATACCGCTAATCCAAACGTAGACAAATTGCAAATCAACGTAGTAGATGTACCAAATGCAGTACAATCCGAAATTTCGTTGGTCAACACCTTGAATCTAAAAATGAATGACCCAGATTTTTTCCCAGCAGTGATTGCTAATCAAATTTTGGGTGGTGATTTCAATTCGTATTTGAATATGAATTTGAGAGAAAAACATGCTTGGACTTACGGCGCACGTTCTGAAATCGGTAGCGGAAAATATGTGACCAAATTTGTAGCTAATTCTGCCGTTCGTAATGCAGTTACTGACAGTGCAGTAGTAGAATTCATCAAAGAAATCAAAAAAATCAGAACCGAAAAAGTTTCTGAGGAAGTCTTGAAAAACGTAAAAGCAGGATATATTGGTCGTTTTGTAATGAATGTGCAAAAACCACAAGCCGTGGCACGCTATGCCTTAAACATCGAAACAGAACAATTGCCAGCCGATTTTTACGAAAAATACATTCAAACCATCAATGCTGTAACACCTGAGGATATTCTACGTGTAGCTAACAAATACTTCTTATTAGATAACACCCGAATTGTAATCGTTGGAAAAGCAAGTGAGATAACACCAGGTTTAGAAAAACTAAAACTACCTTTATTCTTTTTTGACAAATACGGCAATCCAGTAGAAAAACCAGTAACCAAAAAAGAAATTCCAGCTGGAGTTACCGCCAAAAGTGTTTTAGAAAACTACATCAAAGCTATTGGTGGAGACAAGGCTGTAGCTACTGTAAAGACCATTGCAATGACTGGTTCTACAACCATTCCACAAGCACCTTCTCCATTGAGTTTTACCTCAAAAATTGACAACAAAGGAAAGATGACAGTAGAATTAGCAATGGGAGCTATGAGCTTAATGAAACAAGTAATAAACGAAAAAGGGGCCTATGCCATTCAACAAGGACAACGCCGAGATTTTACTGGTAAAGACTTAGATGCGATGAAAGCTAGCGCCACAGTATTTAAAGAAGTATCTTTATTAAAAAAAGCAGACATCACCCTTTCTGGAATCGAAACCATCAATGGTAAAGACGCTTACGGAATCAAAGACGGCAAAACAACTTTCTTCTACGACATGACAACAGGTCTAAAAGTAGCCGAATCAAAAGTTCTAGAGCAAGGAGGTCAAAGTATGACGCAAACCACCAATTATGGCGATTATAGAGACGTAAAAGGCGTAAAAGTTCCTTTCAACATCATCCAAAATGTAGGTTTTGAATTAGACATCAAAATGTCTGATGTAAAAATCAACGAAGGCGTAACCGATGCCGATTTTCAATAATTACAACTTAGATTAAAAAATAAAGACTGCTTTTATCGGCAGTCTTTTTTCGTTTATACTGTTTTGGGCGTGAAATTCACTGAACTCCTATGAAAATTAACATATAGTGAAGTAATCCCTCACGCAAACCCGTTACAAAACATTTATTTTCTGGCCGATAAATACACCCCAACCAAAACAATAAAAGCCCCCAAAAGCTGCACTGGCGTTAACAACTCTTGGTCTAACATTCCCCAAAAAAATGCTACCACAGGAATCAAATACGTAACCGAAGTCGCAAAAACAGGCGACGAAATCTGAATGAGTTTAAAGAAAATGATATTGGCAATACCCGTTCCCAACACTCCCAAAATCAAAATATACAACACCGATTCTTGGACAGCCACTCCGTGCAACATCGAGAAAAAATCTGTGTAGTACAACACTACAAAAGCTGGAAAAAGCAAAACCAAAAAATTACCCGTTGTAATACTCAACGGAGGCAAATCCAATAAATATTTTTTTATCAAATTGACATTTGTAGCATAGCAAATCGAAGCAATCAGTACTAAGAAAGCATAATAATAATTTTGATTAGGATGATGCACCGCGCCATTCCAAATCAACAATGCGCTACCCACTAAGCCAATTAATACTCCAAAAATTTGATTGCGTCTAAAATCCAAACTGAAGAAAAGCGCTCCAATCAACAAAGTGTTCAAAGGCGTTAAGGAATTGAGAATAGAACTTATGGAACTATCTATTTGCGTTTGTGCAATAGCAAACAAATACGCAGGAATAAACGTTCCAAACAAAGAGGTCAAAGCAATGTACTTCCATTGATGATGTGGAATTTTTATCAAACTTCTAAAACCAATCACTAACAAAAACAGCGCTGCAAAAATAATTCGCAACGACCCCAACTGAAAAGCCGTTAAGCCCACCAATCCTTTTTTGATTAATATGAAAGAACTTCCCCATATAAGCGATAAAAGCAGCAAATAGCCCCATTTGATTTGTTTTGACATCATCTAATTTATTTTGGTTCAAAATTGTAATTATTTTGGGAATATCTAGGTGTTTTTTTAATTAATTTTGCCCTAAATACATTTTAAGTTCATCTAAATCAATACCAAATGAATAGTAAAAAAACGATTATAGCTATTGCAATTGCAAGTATCGTTATGATAAGTTGCAAAAAAGAAACTGAAGCAGCAAAACCAGAAGCAGTAACAACTGAAGCTCCTGCGGCTAAAAAACCAATTGCTGCCGCTAATGTACAAACCGCAAGTTTTGCTATCGAAGGAATGACTTGTGCCGTAGGTTGCGCAAAAACCATCGAAAAAAAATTGGCAGAATCTGAAGGGGTAGAAAAAGCTACCGTTGATTTTGATACAAAGTTAGCAACAGTAACTTTTGACAAAACCGTTCAAAACCCAACGTCACTAACTCAAGTAATTGAGGGTGTAGCCGATGGTAAAACCTATAAAGTTGTAAATACTAAGTCATAGGTAGAAAAATCCTTAAGCAAAAAAGCATTCGCGATAAACGAATGCTTTTTTTTATTCTGTTTACGGCCTTATGAAAAACTACACGTTCTAACTAGCCCTGATGGCAGTGGCATCCTTTGCCGCCGGGGTTCGGCGGGAAAGATATAACGAACAGCAGGAGGATTCGTAATTGAAAAACCTAGTGTTGTGCTCCTAAAAAATTACTTCCATTTTAAGGTTTCCATGATGTGCTGCATGTCATTTTTGATGTAACTAGCCGCCGGCATAATAGAGTCGAAATTAGGCTTGGCATAAAAATAAACTGAACCTGTAATGAAATGTCGTGTGCTATCGGTGGCGTAAAACTGCGAATTGGTAGCCGCATTACCGTCTACTTGATAAAACATACCATACACTTTTTTGTCTGGATTTAAGTAGGGTTGTTCAATAATATCATCGGCTTTGATCACGTGTTCAAAAGTTAATTTCTGAGCGTCACGCAATAATTGTTTAATGTTGTTTGACACCGGTTTGTATGTCAAATAAATAGTGGCTTTCATTTTGGGATAGGTGATAGTGTAGCTACAATCTGATTTTCCCTCGACTATCGCAGCATCATTTCTTTCGAAAGTAAAGGGACAGGAATTTTTAAAATCGATGTATTTAGCTTCTGGATAGTCCAATCTCAAATAGCCTGAAGGCTTAGGCAAGACGTCGTCTTTACAACCTGTTACTGCCAACAGCACAAGTCCTATAATAAGTATACTAACTTTTCTTTTCATTTTTTTTACATTACAACTTCCCTAAAATGGCAAGTCGTTTATAGGCAAACCGCCATTTGAGGGGTCAAAGTTAGTGTTTTTTGGTAATTCTTGTGAGTTATTGGCTTTCTGTTCATGTTCCTTTTTGGTGGTCAAAAAAGTAAACTCTGTAACTTGAATTTCGGTGGTGGATTTCATGGTTCCGTCTTCGGCTTGCCATTGTCGTGATTTGATGCGTCCTTCTACATATATTTTATCTCCTTTAGAAAGATACTTTTCGCATATTTCGGCAGCTTTGTTGCGTACCACCAAGTTATGCCATTCTGTTGAAGTGATTTTTTCGTTGGTCGATTTATTGATATAGACTTCGTTTGTTGCTAATTGAAAGCGTCCAATACAATTGCCGCCTTCAAAATAATGCATCTTAATGTCGTCTCCTAGATGCCCTATTAACATCACTTTATTCAATGTTCCGTTCATGATTACAATGGTATTTCTATCAAAGATACATTATTTTTTTAAAATTATTCAGCCCTAGTTGCTTCGATGAAATTGTGAATCACTATTGGAAACGGAAAGGTTTTCACTTCTTCATCGGTTACTCCATCATCTAAAATACAATCAAGGGTTACTTTCCAAAACTTGATATTCAAATGCTGATGTGATAATTTATGTATTATACTAATAGGATTCACCTCTTGAATACGCACTACCGAAGCACCAAAAGAAGTATCTTTCTGAATTAAAGACGCAATGGTTTCGAAACCTTCCTCTTGTTGTGTTTCTATCAAAGGAAACTCATATAAATTGTACCAAATCCCTTTATCGGTTCGCTGTTGAATTTTGGTATTCCCAATAGCATCGTTTACTACTATATAATTAAAGTAACGATGGCTTACTTTTAGCTTTTTGGATTTTACAGGTAGCTCACCTACCTTTCCTTTTTGCAAAGCAACACAACTGCTATTAAAAACACACTCGTTACAATTTGGACTTTTAGGCACACATTGTAATGCTCCAAACTCCATTATGGCTTGATTGAAAAGTGCAGGCTTATCTTTGGGTAGTAATTCGGCTGCCAAAGCAGTAAATTCTTTTTTGGTTTTTCCAGTACTTATATCCGATTCTATTCCGAAATACCGAGACAACACACGAAACACATTGCCATCAACCACAGGTACGGGTTCATTATAAGCAAACGAAGCAATGGCGGCAGCTGTATATGCACCAATACCTTTTAATTGTAAAAGACCTATATAAGTGTCCGGAAAAACACCCCCTAATTCGTTTACTATATATTGAGCTGTTTGATGCAAATTTCTAGCTCTAGAATAATACCCCAATCCTTGCCAAAGTTTAAGCACTTGTTGTTCATCGGCTTGAGCCAAATGTTCAACTGTAGGAAATTGATTTAAAAAAGCATAAAAATAAGGCATTCCTTGAGCCACTCGCGTTTGTTGCAGAATAATTTCTGAGAGCCAAATGGGGTATGGATTTGTGGTATTTCGCCATGGTAAATCACGCTTGTTTTGTAAATACCATATAATTAACGAGTTAGAAAAAGTCATTTTTAAAAATTTGTAAGCAAAAGTAAAAGTTTATGTAATTAAATTTTAACGAATTAGGTTGATTTATTGTTTTTTAAATTCGTATATTTGCAACCTCAAAAAAAATAGTACAACATATTAAACAAGGAAAGAAAATGACGAAAGCAGATATCGTAGCGAAGATTTCAGAAAAATTAGGTCTTGAAAAAGGAGATGTTCAAGCAACAGTTGAGACTTTTATGAATGAAGTTAAAACTTCATTAGAAACTGGAGACAATGTGTATCTAAGAGGTTTTGGAAGCTTTATCGTGAAAACTAGAGCTGAGAAAACAGGAAGAAATATTTCTAAAAATACCACTATTAAAATCCCAGCTCACAACATCCCAGCTTTTAAACCAGCGAAGGTGTTTGTAGAAGGCGTAAAAACGAATAACGAAGCAAAATAAACTATTAATTAATCATAAAATCTTCAGGATATGCCAAGTGGTAAAAAAAGAAAGAGACATAAGGTAGCGACGCACAAACGTAAAAAAAGAGCGAGAGCTAACCGTCATAAAAAGAAAAAGTAGTTTTAAACTACTTTTTTCTTTTTAAAAGTTCATTGAAATTTGAATTTCAGACATTAGATTTCAGACTTCAGATTGCAGCTTAAACTGCATATTGCTCTCTGAAAACTACGACTGAAACTTCATCCGGGTCAAACCTGTTAAATATTGTTTAATCCATCCTTACAATTCAGTTATGAGTTATAAGTTATGAGTTATGAGTTGTAAAACTGAAAACTGAAAACCGAAACTGAAAACTTTAACGTAAGGATAAAAATGTACAGCGTGAATAAAGAATTAATTATTCGTTCTAGTTCTGATGCCGTAGATTTTGCCTTATTAAAAGATGGAAAACTAATTGAATTACACAAGGAACAAGAAACAAGCAACTTTCAAGTTGGGGATATATTTATTGCCAAAATACGAAAACCTGTTGCTGGACTCAATGCTGCTTTTGTTAATGTAGGCTACGAAAAAGACGCCTTTTTACATTATCATGACTTAGGTCCAAACCTTGCTTCTCAATTGAAATTCATAAAACTTGTAAGCGCAGGTAAAATAAAAGATTTCTCCCTAAAAAACTTTCAGTTTGAAAAAGAGATTGATAAAGATGGCACCATCACCAATGTTTTAAATGCCAATCAATCTGTTTTAGTACAAGTAGTCAAAGAACCAATATCAACCAAAGGCCCAAGAATTAGTGCAGAACTATCCTTGGCTGGACGTTTTATCGTTCTTGTCCCTTTTTCGGATCGTGTTTCTATTTCTCAAAAAATAGAAGACAAAAAAGAAAAAGACCGACTCAAAAAACTTGTACAATCCATCAAACCAAAAGGCTTTGGCGTTATTGTTCGCACAGTAGCCGAAGGCAAAAATACAGCCGAATTAGAAAAAGATTTGCAGAACCTGCTCAGCAGATGGACTGCAATGTGTAAGAAATTACCAACTGCTCATCATCCGTCAAAAGTGCTAGGCGAACTCAACAGAGCCTCCTCTATCCTTAGAGACGTGTTTAATGATACCTTCAGCGGTATTCAAATAGATGATGAAGAGTTGTACCAACAAACAAAGGATTACTTGCAAGAAATTGCACCATCCAAACAATCAATTGTAAAGTTTTATCAATCGAAAGACACTCCAATATTCGAGAAATATAATATAGAGAGACAAATCAAGACTTCCTTCGGAAAAACAGTTTCCATGAGCAAAGGAGCTTATTTAATCATCGAACATACAGAAGCCCTGCACGTTATAGACGTTAATAGTGGTAACCGTTCGAACAAAGCCACCAATCAAGAAGACACCGCAATGGAAGTAAACATGATTGCTGCCGCCGAAATCGCAAGACAATTGCGTTTAAGAGATATGGGTGGAATCATAGTAGTTGATTTTATCGATATGGCCAATCCCGAAAATCGCAAAGTCTTATTCGACTTCCTTAGAGAAGAGATGAGCGATGATAAAGCCAAACACAAAATCTTACCTCCTAGTAAATTTGGGTTAGTTCAAATTACTAGACAAAGAGTAAGACCAGAAGTCAATATCAAGACCAGAGAAGAAGATCCTAATAATGAGAATGGTGAAATTGAAGCACCAATCCTAATCATTGACAAAATCACTTCCGATCTTGAAAGACATCTAAAAAACCACAAGAAAGTAGTACTCAATGTACACCCGTTTGTGGCTGCTTACCTCAGTAAAGGTTTTCCATCATTGCGTTCAAGATGGTTTTTTGAACACAAAAAGTGGGTGAAAATTATACCACGTGACGCTTACACGTATTTAGAATACCATTTCTATGACAAAAAAGGAAATGTTATTACAGACTAAAACAAACAAAACCGTCTCGTTTTCATTAACGAGACGGTTTTTTTGTGTCTTTTTTTAGCCACAGATTCACAAATTACAATTGAATCTAATCGTGAATTTTCAGGTTATGTTTTTTTAAAATTCAAAAGGATAATTAGGAGCTATTTCCAGCTATCCACTATATCTTTTCCTGCCTAAAGAAGGCAGTAAAAGGATGCCGTTCCTATCTGGGCTAGGGTTTTAAGGAGTTCAATCACTTTCTTTTCTCAGCAAAAAAACGCTTCATTAAATCTGCAGCTTCTTCTGCTAAAACACCTCGGACTACCGTAGTTTTGGGATGCAATTGAGTACCCATTTTTTCATACCCACGGTGCGTATCACTAGCCCCAAAAACAATTTTAGAAATTTGACTCCAATACAAAGCCCCTGCACACATTTGGCAAGGCTCTAAAGTCACATACAATGTACAATCTTTTAAATATTTTCCACCCAAGAAATTGGCTGCTGCGGTTATGGCTTGCATTTCGGCATGAGCCGTAACATCGTTGAGCAATTCGGTCAAATTATGGGTTCTAGCAATGACTTTCTCGGCCACAACAATAACGGCTCCCACAGGAATTTCACCTTTATCAAAAGCCATTTCAGCTTCTTGCAAAGCTTTCTTCATAAAATATTCGTCTGTGAAAGGATGTATCATAGTCGCCTAACCCACCATGGCGGGGAATAATTAAGTGAATCGCAAAAATATAAAAAACAAAACCGTAAATTCGCTTTTTGATTATAAATGAAATCCAATTTACTCGAACATATCAACAACCCAAAAGATTTACGCTTACTAAGTGAAGCGCAACTCCCTATTCTAGCACAAGAATTACGCGATTTTATAATCAATATTGTGGCAGTAAAAGAAGGGCATTTAGGCGCAAGTCTTGGTGTGGTTGAATTGACCATTGCTTTACATTATGTGTTTGACACTCCAAATGATTTGTTGGTTTGGGATGTAGGTCATCAAGCCTATGGACATAAAATTCTAACCGAAAGAAAAGCTGTTTTTCATACCAACAGACAGCTCAATGGTCTTTCAGGATTTCCAAAAAGAAGCGAGAGTATTTATGACACCTTTGGCGTAGGTCACTCATCGACCTCAATTTCTGCAGCTTTGGGAATGGCTATTGCTTCCAACTTAAATGGAGATTTCGAAAAACAACATATTGCCGTAATTGGTGACGCTTCAATTGCCTCAGGCATGGCCTTTGAAGGACTTAATCATGCTGGAGTGACTGAAGCCAATTTGCTGGTCATTTTAAACGACAATGCCATAGGAATTGACCCTAGTGTTGGCGCCTTAAAAGAGTACCTTACAGCCGTAAAAGAGGGGAAAAACCACCGACAAAACAACATGATAAAATCCCTGAATTTCGACTATTCAGGACCAATTGACGGTCACGACCTTCCTGCTGTTATTAAAGAATTAAAACGCTTAAAAAGCATAAAAGGACCAAAATTCCTTCATGTTATTACCACTAAAGGCAAAGGACTTCAACAAGCTGAAGAAAACCAGGTTCAATACCATGCGCCAGGCAAGTTTAATGCACAGACAGGAGATTTACTTCCTAAATCAGAAGCTAACTTGCCTCCAAAATACCAAGATGTTTTTGGTTTAACTCTTTTAGATTTAGCTCGAAAAAATAAAAAAATCATCGGAATAACACCGGCGATGCCTTCTGGAAGTTCTCTAAAATTTATGATGGATGAAATCCCAGATCGTGCTTTTGATGTGGGTATTGCTGAACAACATGCTGTAACACTAGCCGCCGGAATGGCTTCACAAGGAATGATTGTATATTGTAACATCTATTCGACTTTTTTACAAAGAGCCTACGACCAAGTGATCCATGATGTTGCCTTACAAAACTTACCTGTCATTTTTTGCTTAGACAGGGCAGGATTGGTTGGTGAAGACGGTGCTACACATCATGGAGTATTTGATTTAGCGTATTTAAGATGCATTCCAAATTTAATAATATACGCTCCGTTGAACGAAATAGAACTCCAAAACATTTTATACACTGTTCAATTAGGAATTAACCAACCTATTGCCATACGCTACCCTAGAGGCAGAGGTGAATTCATCAATTGGAAATCACCTTTCAAAAAAATACCGCTAGAAAAAGCCATTTGCATAAAAGAAGGAACTTCTATTGCCGTTCTCTCTACTGGAACCATTGGTAATAATGTAATAAAAGCAATCGAAGAATTAGAGAACAAATCTTATTATGCTCATTATCATTTTGGCTTTGTAAAACCACTTGACGAGACACTTTTACATACTATTTTCAATCAATTTGAAACAATAATTACTGTAGAAGACGGTGTGATAACAGGAGGTTTTGGGACAGCTATACTCGAATTTTCTGCTTCTCATAATTACTATAAAACAATTAGAACACTCGGAATACCTGATACTTTTATTGAACAAGGAACTGTAAACGAATTACAATACGCTTGCAAAATTGACGTTAAAAGCTTGAAAGACTTTTTTTCAAGCCACAAAATCAGTTAATTTGCATTTATTAAAAAGCCAATAATGAAATTTATACCAATACCACTTTTGTTATTATTCTTTAGTTTTTCTTTTCAAAGTTTTGCGCAAGAAACCACAACACTACCAGAAACTACAAACGATTCTATTACTCTTTTAACTCCTACTGCTGGTCCCACTTTTAGGCCTTTCGTTATACCAACTTCTTTACCCCCAATAAAAGCACCTACAATACGAAAAACCTCTGTAAATACCCTAGGGATTTCAAACTGGATAAAAAAGAATAAGCTTGGTTTTGATATCACTCAAATTGCTTTTGTAAACTGGAATGCAGGGGGTACAAGCTCTATTTCTGGATTAGTGAAAGGAAATTTCACTAGAGTCTATACCAGAGAAAATTACAAATGGCAAAATGAATTGATTTTTCGCTATGGTCTTAACAAACAAGATGGAATTGAATTGCGTAAAACAGATGATGCTGTCTTAATTAACTCCACTTTTGGTTATCGAAAAGACACCTTGACCAATTGGTATTACTCTGCAAAATTTAATTTCAATACTCAATTCACTGACGGATACTCTTACCCCAACAAAGAAGTAGCTATTTCTAGAGCTTTTGCTCCTGCGTACTTTTTTATAGGTCTTGGAGCAGAGAAAATTGACAAAAAGAAACATTACTCGTATTACATCTCTCCATTTACCTCAAAAACAACTTTAGTTTTAGATCAAAGATTAGCTAATCAAGGTGCTTTTGGAGTTGATGCTGCCATTTATGACACGAATGGAGTTTTGGTAAAAAATGGTAAACGATCGAGATCAGAGTTGGGTTTTCTTTTTTCAAGCCAAATAAAAAAGGAAATTTTTAAAAACATTCATCTGGATAACAGGTTAAGTTTGTACTCCGATTATATTAATAGATTTGGTAATATTGATATAGATTGGAATCTTCAGTTAGAACTTGTAGTTAATAAATATGTGAAAGCTAATATCGGTTCGCAATTAATTTACGACGATGATATTAAATCTAAAAGTGAAGAAAACGGTGTTCAAATCACCGAAGGACCAAAAGTACAGTTAAAACAAGTTTTAGGAGTAGGTATAGTTTATGAGTTTTAAAAACAAAAAGATCCGTCTTACAACAGATCTTTTTGTTTAAAATAGTTCAATTATTTAATAATTACTTTTTCGACATAATCTAGTCCAACACCCGTTACTTTAATTAGGTACATTCCAGATTGCAAACTACTTAAATCGATTTGTTTTTGATTTTCGAATGGTTGGTTATCAAATTTTATGACTACTCTACCATTTAAATCAAGCACATTTACATTAACGAGTCCACTATATTGATTAATTTTGATCGTAAGCAATCCTTTTGTTGGATTTGGATAAACAGACATAATATTAAGCTTTTCCAAATCATTTACAGCCAAAGTACAATTTGCTCCATTAGCAGGTCTAGTAAAATCTTCAACTTGATCATTCCCTTTATTTCTATCACCTGACGAAGCATTAACCCCCAGCCCTCTTGATGCGAATACCTCCCATATCATACAAAAATCAGCGCCACCTGTAAGTGCTTGATCAGCAGCAATTATCGCATCCCTAGCTTCAACAAAAGTAGGATTACATGGCTGGAGTTTAATACCATCCAAAACAATTTTCATGATTTTATTATTTCCTCCATTCCCATTATATTTATTTGCATCAAACCCATATTTATTGATGTAAGCCCAAGTTAAATCCCATAAAATAGTTGCCCAAACAGACCCTACTCCATGTACAGAAGTTTTTTCTACTCCATCTTCTTGGTACTGAAAATTATTGGTTGCTGCAAAAGTCATTGGATTAACACTTCTATCTGTCGAATAAGGATAGCTTCTAATACCTACACCATCAGTTGGTTCAGAAGATACAAATGTCCCTATCCCTCTTCTAGACCCTGGGCTATCTCCAGATTTAATTTGCATCATTAAGGCAAACCAATCAGACCATCCTTCTCCCATTTGATCGGCATTAGTTAAACAACTAGAGTTATTGCTACCACCTGCTAAACGTGTTGAGATTCCATGTCCATACTCATGTGCAATTATGCCGTTATCAAAGTCGCCATCAGCATTAACAAAAACAACATTAGCATCTTGCTGCAATGTAATATTTACTTTTCCAAATAATATTTCAGTTATAATTTTTTCACCTACTTCTTGAGTAACACTAATTGCAGGTATTTTTATACTTGCATCTGAACCTGACATTGAAATTTCACCATCAACATTGTTCACAACAATTACAGCAGAAGCTCCTGCATCTTGAGCATTTTTTACTTTGACAGCAAAACCACAACTTCCTCTTCTTAAAATAACAATTTTGCCATTCATCGAAGCAGAATTAGAAGGCGGAACACAAGCATCAGAAGTTCCTCCTGTATTATCTAAATAAAGCACCACGTCTGATTGAATAGAATTAGGCGATATTGGTAAATCCACTTTTCCTGGATTAAAATTATTTTGTCTAGCAACATAAGAACCCGCAATTGAGGATGGCGAATTCACTTTAATTGGTTTTATTTGAGGTAATCTATTCCACAAAAACATTTGCATTCTTCCAGGGTTACCGTCTGTAGGCGTTGAAAAATTAGCATTATTCAAACTCATTACTGTTGACATAGATCCATCTTGTGCTTCGGCAATTACATAATCAGCTTGTTTACCACCTTTATCATAATTATTTTCTTGAAAATTGCCATTTAACTCATTAAATCCATACTGATACCACACATCATGCATAATATTGTTCATATAAAACAAATTTGTTGTTGACGCGTCTATATAAGTTGAAGCAGCGACTCCAACTCCTCCATATGGATAATCAAAAATGAGATTTTGTCCTCCATCAGGACTTGTGCCGTTTGCTGAATTATTACCTAAAAAATCTTCTTTAGCCCAAACATTATTTCCTCTTGTTATGGTATATTCTGGACCAACAACTCCATTGGTGTCATGCCAACCAAATGGCGAAGCAGTCGAGTTCTCTACATTAGTTAATAATTTGAAGGGACCATGATTAGGACTTTCAAACTCAAAAGGCAGAACTCGATAAGTACCAGAATTTGAAGCTAAAGCTTGTGGAGTGAAAATCTGTTTGTAACTAATATCAAAAACCGACTTATCAAACTGTTTAGAAGAAACATTTTCAGCTTTGTGATCAAAACTACAAGAGATTACAAAATCATTTTTCTCTAATAAATCCCCATTATTAGCATCAATTCTGACACTCCAAATGTGATCGTGTTTAGGAGTATAAATTGTATAATCCCAAGCTAAAATTAAATCACCATCCAATGCTTGATGATAAACCAAATTAGCAAGAACAGGCTCGGCTATATCTAAACCATTCGAAACCTTGTATTTATTAACAGTTGTTGTTTCAAGTAATACAAACTCTTTGACTGGAACAATTCCTAATTGTGAATAAGCCTTTTTTAAACCCTCGATTACTGACAAATTAGCCTTAGTAGTATTTGCCTTTTTAGAAAGCCCATTTACGACTCTTTGTTGAACTGCAATAACTTCATTATTTTTAATGGAAAAATTTGAAATCGCATTAAAAATCTCAATCCCACCATAGCGCTGAACTACATAACAATTTTTAATTCCAGATGTTGTAGTTCCTCCATCGCTCTGTATTACCCAGTCCGAAAAATCATCTTTTGAAAAAATTGATTTTGATGCAGTTGTATTTAAATATCGTTGAATAATCTCTTTATTTGTTTGAGAAAATCCAAATAAAGAAATCATAAATAAACAAAAAAGTAATGTTTTTTTCATATATGTTAGTCGATTAATAATAGAAACACAAAAATGTAACAAAACTAATTGATATCCAACATTTTTAAAACAAATCAACCCTACAACACTTGTTAATTTTTTGCAGCCGTAAGTGTTTTATAAATCAATAAAGCATTTCCATCCGTCAGTATAGAGATATAATGACAGATGTGCAACAAGCGTTCATAAAGATTTTCTTTTTCAAGATGATGCTTTTCTGGAAGCATTTTTAAAATTAATTGGTCGTAATTGGAAGCCCTACCTTCAAATTTATTATTAAAAGCAACAATAAATTTATCCAAAAGGGTTTGGATAATTTGATAGCCCACCAATTCTTTTTCAATGACTTCTCGACTTTGATAAATATTCTTGACACTAATTTTGATGATATCATCCATTTGTGCTTTGTATTTACTTTTATCCATTAACGCAAAAGGAAAATTACCAGCAAGAATGTGGTTTTCGTTTTCAATAAAGACATTTACGGCATCATTTATTAAACTTCCTATTGCCAAGGCGCGCAAATAGCTAATTCTGTCTTCTTTGGTTTCTAGTGTCTTGTATTTAGAAGAATCAATACTGTCTTTTACTAACTTAATTAAATATTCTAATGCAAAATCTTCCGAAATTAATCCCAAATTAATTCCGTCTTCAAAATCAATAATAGTATAACAAATATCATCGGCAGCTTCGACCAAATAGGCCAATGGGTGTCTTTCGAAGCCAATATCTGGGTTGCTTTTATTGGGAATCATCCCCATTTCTTGAGCTACTTCTTGAAAAAAATCTTTATCGGTTTGAAAAAATCCATATTTTTTATCAGCAATATTTTTGGTAGGCTTTTTTGGCAAACTCTCTTTTGGATATTTCATAAAAGCACCTAAAGTAGCAAATGATAATCGAATTCCACCTTCGACTCCTGGACGAGAACTATTCAATACCGAAAAGCCATTAGCATTACCTTCAAAATCAACCAAATCTTGCCACTGCTTGGGAGTTAATTGATTTTTGTATTGTTGTCCTTTTCCAATTGAAAAATACTCTCCAATAGCTTTTTCTCCAGAATGTCCAAATGGGGGATTTCCAATGTCGTGAGCGAGAGAAGCCGCAGCAACAATGGCTCCAAAATCATTCATTTGATAGCCGTGAATATCCTGTAAGTAGGGATATTTTTCAATTATTTTTTTTCCAACTAATCGTCCTAAAGAACGTCCTACCACAGAAACCTCTAGACTATGCGTTAAACGGGTATGCACAAAATCGGTTTTAGACAATGGAATAACTTGAGTTTTGTCTTGCAAACTTCTAAAAGCAGACGAAAAAATGATGCGATCATAATCTACTTCAAACCCTAAACGAGTTTCATCTTGTTCGATGCGCAAACGCTTTCCTGTGTCGCCTTGACGTTTTAATGATAATAGTTGTTCCCAGTTCATTTTACTTTGTGGATGATTAGTTGTCAAATATACAAATACGATTGGTTTTATATTTCTATTCGGATAAATCCTGAGGATGATTCGCAATAGCGTCTTGAATCACATTATTTTTCACTGATTGTAGTAAATGATTTTTAGCTTCAGCAAAAGTAATGTCGTACAAGCGTTCTATTTTTTGAAATTGTGTGGGATACTTTTGAAGTAAAGAATCATAATATGTATCCAAAACGGCAGCGTTGGGTGCAGTAAACTCGAGTTGCAATTCGAAGCGACGCACTAAGGCCTCGTCTATCATTTGGATTTGATTGGTTGCAGCTATTAATATTGAGCGACTTGGGAAACCATCAATCAACTGAATAATGGAATTGACCACTCGCTTCATCTCGGTATTGTCTTTGTTATCGTAATCCCTTATTTGCCCTAAAGAATCGAATTCGTCAAAAAACAATACGGCACTTTCGTACTGTACTTCTTTAAATAGTCCTTCGATATTTTTGGAAGTTTCTCCTAATTTAGACGAAACAATTCTTGACAAATTAACAATGATCAATTTTTTATCCAATTTTTTAGCAATGGCTTTGGCAGTCATTGTTTTTCCACAACCCGTTTTGCCATAAAGTAACATTTTATTGGCTACAGGTAAATCATATTGTTCGAGTACTTTTCGAAATTGATACTCTTTCAAAAATTGATTGATTTGTTGTGAAACGGCTTCATTAAAGACAACATCTTCAAGGAGGACATTACTTCGGTCCGTAAAATATAATAAACTCAAGGGGATTGGAATGTTAAAAGGTTTAACTTATAAACCAAGTCTTTTTGACCAGTTTTTTGGAGAGCGAGAGGTGTGAAAAACAGCAATAACTATAATCTTATTATCTTTGTATGTATAATGAATTCCATAAGGAAATCTTGAAATAAATCGGATTTTAATATCTTTATATTTCTTTTGGAAAGCTTCTGGGTTTCTCAAAATTGCATCAATTCCTGCTTCAAGGCACAATTCAAAATCATAAGAAAGACCCGTTCTTTGTTCTTCATACCATAAAACAGCGGCCTCAATATCAAATAATGCTTCTTTTGTAAATTGAATATCACGCATTATCTAATCGTTTTCAAATGCGCTTTTACGGCCTCCCATGAATACAATTCAGATTTGCCATCTTCTAAATTTCGAAGTCGTATATCCAACTCTTTTTGTATTTCATCAGAGATTTCTAATTCGTTTTTAGCAATACTATCCCATAATTGTTCTGCAAAAACAATTTTTTCAGCATTACTATATTTTGAAAAATCCTTAATCTCCATTATTAGCTATTTTTTATGATAACAAATTTAAGCAAATAAATGAATGTTTGTAAGGATGGGTATTATTTTAAGATTTGTCAAAATCTAAAAATAAAAAGGAGTGCTCATAAATAACGAACACTCCCTCAAATTAATCTAAAATATTACGCTGCAGAACTAATCAACTCTAACGATACTTTTACTAAAGATTCAAATGTAACCTCACCATCCTCAAACTCAACCATCGTACTTACATTGACGCTAGATCTAATTCTTTCTTTGTTTTTAACATAGAAAGTTTTTGTTACACCATCATAACTAATCACAAATGCGATTTCATCATACTCTCCATGATTGAGAAAAGGAATTTTAGTTTCAGTCGAAAAATTATTAAACAATTCAACTAGGACGCTTTTTATATCCTCACTTTTTGCAGAATTGCTTATTTTTATTACTCTTTCTTCCTTGCTTATATCAATATTCAATGAATCTTCATTCATTTTTGGCATAGAGTGAATTAATCTAAATTCTTTCAGAACGCCAGATTTTAAAAAATTACTAATCAAATATCTAGGAGGAGCATACTTTAATTCTAAATAATAATTTGAGACTCCTTTCGATCTCATAAAAGAATTGAATGCATTTTCAAACACCATTTTAACACCATGATTTTCTTTTTTTTGAAAAATAAAAAAACCATATTTTGAATTTTTAGGAATGTGAAATAGATAGAAGAAATCTTTACTAACCAAATCTCCCTTCAAAATATCATATTTAAGGCTTGAAGTTTTTCTATCCTTGATTTTGCCATACTCGCCTGTATAAGCAGAATCAAAATATCCTGATATAACTCTTTTATCAAAATCTGTATTTTGATTGTTTGCAAGTGAAAATGTCCTATATTTCCCTTGAGCATCGGTATATGATTTAATATTCTTATGTATGTAACTACAGAAGTCATCAATTGTGTCTAACAAATCCTCTTCCTCATTATAAAAACTTAACACCTGTTGCTCTTTTGCTTTATTTAAAAGCTCAAATCTGTAAATATTTAAATTAATCATAGTATTCTTCTTTTTTTTAATTGTTGAAAAAATGTTTATAGTTTACAACACCAGCATCTATAACTCCTAAGGAGTTTTTTGAAGTAAATTTGCTATTGATGTAAAAAAATTAACTTGGAAAGAAGACTCAGATTATATACTTTTGAAGTATTAAATAAGTAGGTGAGGCAACCTCATCGTCTTAATATAACTTAATTTTTAAAAGCTTGCCGGCCATTTAACTTTAAGTTTTCCAAGTTAGGGGTATCATTGATATCCCTTTTTTTATGTCGTTTTTTTCTTACCTCTCTCGATCTAGATTAAACGTTAAACGTAATATTTAAAAGGCTTCAACTTGAATCGAAGCCTTTTTTATGAAAACTTTTAAGACCCACACATTTCACAGTCGTCGGGTCCTGCGTTTTTAGCCAATTCAATCATGGCTCTGTATTCTTCAGGAGTCATTTCCACTGTTTCGATTTCAACCGCTTCAAGAGGTCTTGTTTTGGGTTTACTTTCTGGAATTGCCTCTTGTTTTTTATCATTATTCAAAGTAAACTTGATAGCATCTACTGCTGCTTTGGTTCTCAAATAGTACATTCCTGTTTTCAATCCTGATTGCCAAGCATAGAAATGCATTGAAGTTAATTTTGAATAATTAGCATCTTGCATAAACAAGTTCAAAGATTGAGATTGATCAATGAAATATCCTCTTTGACGTGACATATCGATAATGTCTTTCATCGACATTTCCCAAACTGTTTTGTATAAGTCTTTTAAATCTTGAGGAATAGCATCAATGTTTTGTACCGAACCATTATGTCTCATGATTTCTTGTTTCAAACTTTCATTCCACAAACCACGTTCTACTAAGTCATGCAATAAATGCTTGTTTACAACAATAAACTCTCCAGAAAGTACACGTCTGGTATAAATATTTGAAGTATACGGTTCGAACGCTTCGTTATTCCCTAGTATTTGAGAAGTAGATGCTGTTGGCATTGGCGCTACTAATAGTGAATTGCGAACACCATGTTGCATAACCTCTTTTCTCAAAGCAGCCCAGTCCCATCTTCCGGATAATTCTTCATCTTTCAATCCCCAAAGATTATGTTGGAATTCCCCTTGAGAAATTGGAGAACCTTCGAAGGTAGAATAAGGTCCTTCTTCTTTAGCCATTTCCATAGAAGCGGTAACTGCAGCATAGTAAAGAGTTTCAAAAATTTCTTGATTCAATTTCTTTGCTTCATCACTTGTAAAAGGCATTCTAAGTAAAATAAAGGCATCTGCTAATCCTTGTACTCCCAATCCAACTGGACGGTGACGCATGTTGGAATTTTCAGCTTCTTTAACTGGATAGTAATTTCTATCGATTACTTTATTTAGATTTCGGGTTACACGTTTCGTAACTTTAAACAACAAGTCGTGGTTGAATTTCCCGTTTTCAATGAACATTGGTAAAGAAATAGACGCGAGATTACATACTGCAATTTCATCTTTTGAAGTGTACTCCATAATTTCGGTACACAAGTTTGAGGAGCGAATAGTTCCTAAATTCTTTTGATTAGATTTGCGGTTAGCTGCGTCTTTGTATAGCATATAAGGAGTTCCTGTCTCAATTTGAGATTCTAGAATTTTCTCCCATAATTCTCTTGCTTTAATGGTCTTTCTACCTTTTCCTTTGCTTTCGTATTCCGTATAAAGCGCTTCGAATTCTTCGCCATATACGTCATATAAACCGGGACATTCGTTTGGACACATCAACGTCCAATGTGCATCCTCTTGTACTCGTTTCATGAATAAATCAGAGGTCCACATGGCATAGAATAAGTCTCTCGCACGCATTTCTTCTTTTCCGTGATTTTTCTTTAATTCCAAAAATTCGAAAATATCTGCATGCCAAGTTTCTACATATACTGCAAAACTTCCTTTACGTTTCCCTCCTCCTTGATCTACATAACGAGCCGTATCATTGAATACTCGTAACATAGGAACAATTCCGTTTGAAGTACCATTAGTCCCACGAATATAAGAACCCGTTGCTCGCACGTTGTGAATAGAAAGCCCAATTCCACCTGCAGATTGAGAAATTTTAGCGGTTTGTTTTAATGTGTCATAAATCCCATCAATACTATCGTCTTGCATGGCCAAAAGGAAGCATGAGGACATTTGAGGTTTTGGTGTTCCTGCATTAAATAAAGTTGGTGTAGCGTGAGTAAAGAATTTTTTAGACATTAGATCATAGGTTTCAATAACCGATTCTAAATCGTTCAAATGAATTCCAACAGCTACACGCATCAGCATATGCTGTGGGCGCTCAACAATTTTGCCATTAATCTTTAACAAATACGAACGCTCCAAAGTTTTAAAACCAAAATAATCATAATTAAAATCACGGTTATAAATGATATGAGAATTTAAAAACTCCGCATTTTCCATGATAACTTTATGTACTTCATCAGAAAGCAAGGGTGCTTTTTGACCGTTTCTTGGATTCACATAATGATACATTTCGTTCATAGTTTCAGAGAACGATTTGTTGGTATTTTTATGCAAATTAGAAATAGCAATACGTGCAGCCAATTGTGCGTAATCTGGGTGCGCTATGGTCATAGAAGCAGCAGTTTCGGCCGCCAAATTGTCCAATTCAGAAGTGGATACTCCATCATACAAACCTTCGATTACTCGCATAGCTACTTTTACAGCATCTACTAAATCATTCAAACCATAGCATAGTTTTTTAATTCTATCTGTGATTTTGTCGAACATTACGGGCTCTTTATGGCCATCTCTTTTTACTACGTACATAAGTTTTGGTTTTAAAAAACAGCAAATCCCTTTGCTATTTTAGGGTATTTGTAATAATTGATTTGGGAAACTAATCCCTTGAATATATCGATTCGTAGAGGCAAATGTTTCCTTATCACCATAGAAATATATGCCCAAAAGAAGGACAAAATTTAATAGGTAATAAAAAGAACTAGTTACTTCTAATTACTAAACGATACTACTTAACTTTTTTAAAAATCAGCGTCGAATGAAATCTTCTGCGCATCACTGTCTGTGTTCATTACGCCCGCTTTCTGATATTCTGCTACTTTTTTCTCAAAGAAGTTGGTTTTTCCTTGCAATGAAATCATATCCATGAAATCAAAAGGATTTGTGGTATTGTATTCTCTTTCGCAACCTAACTCAACCAACAAACGGTCGGTTACGAATTCTAAATATTGTGTCATTAATCCTGCATTCATTCCAATCAAACTTACTGGAAGTGATTCAGTGATAAACTCTCTTTCAATATTTAAAGCATCTACTAAAATTTCTCTAATACGCCCTTTCGATACTTTGTTGATCAAATGATGATTGTGCAAATGCACCGCAAAATCACAGTGAACACCTTCATCACGAGAAATCAACTCGTTAGAAAAAGTCAATCCTGGCATTAAGCCACGCTTTTTTAACCAAAAAATAGAACAAAAACTTCCTGAAAAGAAAATCCCTTCAACCGCTGCAAAAGCAATCAATCGCTCTGCAAACGAATCTGATTTAATCCATCTCAAAGCCCAATCTGCTTTTTTCTTGATAGCAGGAAATACTTCAATTGCTGTAAACAACTCATTTTTCTCTACTTCATCTTTTACATAAGTATCAATTAATAAGGAGTAGGTTTCGCTATGAATGTTCTCCATCATAATTTGAAAACCATAGAAAAATTTAGCTTCTGCATATTGTACTTCGTTTACAAAGTTCTCAGCTAAATTCTCATTTACAATTCCATCAGAAGCGGCAAAAAAAGCTAGAATGTGTTTGATGAAATATTTCTCATCTTCATTTAACTTATTATTCCAATCATTTAAGTCTTGAGACAAGTCAATTTCTTCTGCAGTCCAAAAACTAGCTTCCATTTTCTTGTACCATTCCCAAATATCATGATGCTTGATAGGAAAAATCACGAAACGATTTTTATTTTCTTGTAAAATTGGTTCTAATTGTGACATTTTTATTGTTTCTTTTTTTTGATTTTTTAAGAGAATTTTAATCCATCTGGGGATTACAAAGATTGTGAAATATTGTGTGTTTAAAAAGTCAAACTTATTCACAATCGCCCCTAGTTTTTAACAAAGGGTCATTTTCAAAATAACAAACTAAGATTTTTCAACTTACTGATTTGAAGTTGTTTACAAATAACAAACTCAGCTAAAGCGCCGTAAAATATAGGATTTTAAAACTCTTACGCAAGAGAAAAAAGATATTTTTTAGATTTATTTTTTGAGATCATTTGCTACTTTTTCGAGCTCCATATACCAGTCTTCTCCAAACCTTCTAATGAGTGCTTCTTTAACAAATTTATACACCGGAACTTCTAATTCTTTTCCAAGTGAACAGGCATCGTCACAAATATCCCATTTGTCGTAATTTACGGCAGCGAAATCACTAAAATCTTTCACTCTTATTGGATACAAATGGCAAGATACTGGTTTTTTCCAGTCAACTATTCCTTGGTTGTAAGCCTGTTCGATACCGCAAAGTGCTGTGGCTCCATCAAAAATAACATAGGCACAATCTTTATTGTCTATTAATGGTGTTTCTAAATCACCATCCGTTCCTTTTATCCAGATGCCTTGTGCTTCTATTGCTTCGATTCCTTGTTTTCGTAAAAAAGGTTTTACTTTAGGATAGATGTTTTCAAGGATTTTAGTTTCCTCAAGACTCAAAGGTGCACCAGCATCACCGTCAACACAGCAAGCGCCTTTGCAAGCAGATAAATTACATACAAATTCTTTTTCGAGTATATCTTCGGATACGATGGTTTTTCCTAATTGAAACATGAGGGTGTACTAATTTTATTTTGAGGCAAAGTTAATGAAAGTCATGGAGTCTGTTATTTTTTTCTCCTCCTTTAACTATTGGCTAGTGTATAAAGTAAAAACTAGCTTTCGAAAACCCACAATTAGCAACTAGCAAATCAAAAGTAAAACCAAGAAAGTCAGCTTGTTTTTTGATAAAAATTATTAAAATAATCCGATTTATTGCGACAAACTATTAAAAATCTACACAATGTTTTACCTTTGCCAACAAAAAAAGTATGTTAGAATTCAACTTAAGAGAAGTCGCTACTGTAGGAATGGTACTATTTGCCGTGATTGATATCGTGGGTTCTATTCCCATCATTATTAATCTGAGAGCGAAACACGGACATATTGAGTCTGAAAAAGCCTCTTTGGTCGCTGGCTTAATTATGATTGTTTTTCTTTTTATTGGTAAAGAGTTTTTGAGCTTAATTGGAATAGATGTACACTCATTTGCTGTTGCGGGTTCGTTTGTGTTGTTCTTTTTGGCCTTAGAAATGATTCTTGGCATTCATTTGTATAGAGACGAAGAAGCAAATTCGGCTTCTATTGTACCGATTGCTTTTCCTTTAATTGCTGGTGCAGGAACCATGACTACACTACTATCTCTACGTTCTCAATTTCATACGATCAACATTTTGATTGGAATTATTTTAAACATTGTACTGGTTTATATTGTTTTAAAATCTTCTGGAAAAATCGAAAAAATGTTGGGTAAAAATGGACTTGGAGTCGTTCGAAAAACCTTTGGCGTTGTCCTTTTGGCTATTGCTGTTAAATTATTCGCTGCTAATGTTAAAGGTTTGTTTGCCTAAAGTAAAATTTTATAAATTTACCCCCTCGAATACTTTTAATCATCCGCAAGTTTGTATATAACATAGGGTGATTAAAACCATAATTATGAATACCATGAAGATCTTTACTACTGTTTTAATTTTCCTAGCTGTTGCCTTAATTGTTTTTAATATTACTTTATTGGATTTCACAGAGCCATTCAAAGGCAATAGTGGCGTTGCGCTTATTGGTGTCGGAGCCTCTTTTTGCGCTATTTTAATTCTTCTGATTTTTAGAATTTCTAAAAAAATTGAAGAAAAAATGAACGACAACATATAGATGTTTGATGTTCTAATCATTGGCGGTGGCGTTTCAGGAGTATCCTGTGCTTTAGTTTTAGGTTCCGCCCAAAATAAATCTTTTGTCTCCAACAAAAAAATCGGAATTATTACCCACCAAAAAGCTTCTTCCCTACAAGAAGCCCTGTTTAATAACGCCTATGGAATTCCTGCGGGCACTTTAGGTAGTGATTTGTTAAAACAAAGCCTTTCACACTTGAGTTCTTCTTACCCTCACATCATTCAAATTCCTGAAGAAAAAGTAGTAAAAATTGAACGTAATCTTACTTCATCAACTCATTCTTTGGCTTCGGATTCTGAGTTTAAAGTCATTACAAATAAAAATACCTATTTAACCCGAAATATTATTGTGGGTATTGGTTCGGCCAAAACATTTGCTATCGAAGGCTTATTGCAATATGTAGAACCTCATAAAAAAGCATTACCTGAAAAACAACGCATTCAATTGCGAAACACAGACCACAAAGTAGCGGAAGGAATTTATGTAATAGGCACTTTGGCAGGTTGGAGAAGTCAATTAGCCATTGCGGCTGGAAGTGGTGCAGCCGTAGCTACAGATATTCTTACGTTATGGAATGATGGTGTGCAAACACATGCACATGACAGCATTCGTTAATACTATTTCTTTGTCAAAACTTTTTTAACCATCTCGTCTTGTTTTAAAACAATTTGATAAAAATAATCTTCACCAAATAATTGTCGTGCAAATTCGGCCTTGATGAATTGATTCACTACTGTTTTACTTTTTTCTAATGGCAGCAATAATCCATTTTCTTTAAGATAGTTTTGGAATAAATTAAAATACTTTTCGGCATTGTATTGTACTTGAAACTCCTGAAAACTCATCCCTTGAAACACTTCGCGATTCTGATCTAAAGTTTCGAAAACAAAATGCCCCACCATACCCGATTGTTCTAATAAAGAAGCACTTTCCTCTCCTTTTTCGGCACTAATTGGCACAAAAACATCAGGAACGATTCCGCCACCTCCATAGACTAATTTTCCTTTTTTGGTTTTAAATTTCAAAGTATCGGCAACTTTAATGCTGTCTTTATGATACAATTCGCCATTCAAAAAACGATGTTCCGATTCTTTAAAATAATCCGTATTACCTTTAGCATAAGGCTTTTGTATCGAACGTCCTGAAGGAGTATAATACCTAGCCACTGTCAAACGTACAGCAGAACCGTCTTTAAAATCCATTTCGCGTTGTACTAATCCTTTACCAAAAGAACGACGCCCGACTATGGTTCCACGATCGTTGTCTTGTATCGCTCCAGCCAGAATTTCACTTGCAGAAGCACTATTTTCGTTGATCAAAACAAATAATCTGCCGGATTCAAAATTCCCTTTTTCCGTAGCGAAGGTTTTTTCTATTGTTCCGCTTTTACTTTTGGTAAAAACTATCAAGTCGTTATCTTTCAAAAAATGGTCGGCTATCGCAATGGCTTCTTCCATATACCCTCCACCATTGTCACGCAAATCCAAGACCAAGGTTTGAGCACCTTGCTTTTTCAACTGTGCCAATCCCGAATTAAATTCAGCAAAAGTTGTTTCAGAAAAACGGTTAATTTTGATATAACCCACCGTAGGATTCAACATCAAAGACACGTCAACACTTTTCAGTGGAATTACCGCTCTTTTTATTTTGAATTTCAGCTTCTGACGTGTAGTTTTTCGGTAAACGGTCACTTCTATATCAGAACCCACGGCACCTTTTAGTTTTGCAAAAAGACTATCACTAGGCAAATGACGCCCGAATAATTTGGTTTTTCCTGCGTATAGTAATCGGTCACCCGCTTGTATTCCTGCTTTTGCCGAAGGCCCATTAAAAACAGGCTTTATGACCGCAACAGTATCTTTGTACATATAAAAATTGATTCCAATACCTACAAAATCACCTTTCATACTCTCAGCAACCTGCGTTTGAACACTTGGTGGAATATACACAGAATGAGGGTCTAACTTTGCCAAAATATTATCTACTGTTAAATTCACAATAGAATCCGTATTGACATCGTCTACATATTCGTTATTAATGAAATCAATTAATGAATTCAACTTTGATTTGGAAGCATTAGAAGCAACCAAACCAGGGTCTCTCGAAACATTCAGCCATCCGCCAATACCTACGCCAAGCGCTAAAGTAGCGCTCAACAGTATGGGCAAATATTTGTTTTCGAATTTCATTTAGTCGTCTAAATTGGAAATGTGAATTACCTCAACGCCTGCTTTGATTAAAAATTGTATTCCAGAATCATCACGATATCCGTTTTGATACACCACTCTCTTAATTCCGGATTGGTGAATTAACTTACTGCATTCTTTGCAGGGAGAAAGTGTGATGTACAAGGTGGCTCCTTCACAAGATTGTGTCGACCGAGCAACTTTGAGAATAGCATTCGCTTCGGCGTGCAATACATCCCAACGCGTCAATCCTTCGTCATCTTCACAACAATTTTCAAATCCTGAAGGCGTTCCATTGTAACCATCCGAAATAATCATTCGGTCTTTTACAATGATGGCTCCTACTTGCTTGCGTTTGCAATACGACAACAAACTCCATTCTCTCGCAATTCGCAAGTAGGCTTTGTCGTATTTATTTAATTTTATTTCGTTCATTTTTATCGTAACCAAAATTCACTTTCAATAATCATTGGAAGCACTACACCGATTATAAAAGAAGACATGACCAAAGTCCAATCTCTTTTTGAAAATCTAAATACCGTTTGTACAATATAAGACAGTACCAAAACTACAAAAACTACCGCAATCTGCGCCGCTTCTATTCCTAAAGCGAACTCGCACAGCGGTAATAATTTTGAATTGGCTGTTCCGCCTAATATGGTTTTGAAATAGTTAGAAAATCCTAAACCGTGAATGATTCCAAAGAACAAAGTGATAAAAAACACCAGATTAATACTCTCTTTTTTGCTGGACTTCCCAGCGGTAAACAAATTAAACAATGCTGTAATCAAAATCGTAATGGGAATCAACAACTCGACTACATTTACTTTTATGGCAACAATACCATAAACAGATAGGAATAATGCCATAGTATGCCCCAGTGTGAATAAGGTAACTAATAACAAGATGCGCTTCCAATCGTTAAACGAATAAGGAACTGCTAAAGCGATTAAAAATAAAACATGGTCATAAGCATGAATATCTAAAACGTGACGTAAACCGATTTGAAAATAAATCCAAAATTCTGACATAGGTAATTATATAAATTTGATTAAGGGTCTGTAAACTTACGACAATTTTTGAAAAGTAGTGGTTTGAAAACTTGCCACGAATTCACTAATTTTTTTTAAAAATTAAACCATTATAACTTTAAGTCCTTAGATTGGTTTGGAATACTGAAAGTCTGTGAGGTTGAAAAGTAGCATCCACCGCAAATTTAAAGCCTAAGAAAGAAAAAAATAATTTATATCATCAAAACATATTGTACTTCCTGATTTATTAGTGAATTGCTTTGCCAATTCGCTATGCTCGGATTGTGGGGAAATTTTTAAAAGTGAATGCCCTGATTTCAACTAGCCATTGCTTCTTATTTTTAAAAAAATTCGTATCTTTAATACAACCATAAAAACAACTATTATGTCAATTTCAGATTTATTTGATAACGAATTCAAAAGTCGCAACAAAGGTCATTTTTCTGCTATTGTTCGTGTAGCTTTAGCTGACGGAAATGCAACAACCGAAGAACAAGCTTTTTTGGACAAACTGGCTTCTCGCTTGGAAATTTCTGCCGAGGAATACCGCGAAATTTTAAAAAACCCATTAAACTATGACATTAATCCTCCCTATTTGTATGTGGAGCGTTTAGAAAGATTGTATGATTTGGGTCGTATGGTTCACGTTGACCATCATTTAGGTGATAAACAAGAACGACTATTGGTGCGTTTTGGTTTGGCGCTAGGCTTTACTCCAGGAAATGTGGGTTATATTGTCAACAAAGCTTTGACGCTCCTTGATAAAAAAGTAGACTTAGATACTTTTATCTTTGAAATGAAGAATATGAATAAGTAGTGATTAGTCCTTAGTAATTAGTGATTAGTAGCTAGTTCTTAGTAATTAGTCCTTAGTGAAAAATAGTTTAAAACAGAAAACCGGTGGCTTTTTACAGCTACCGGTTTTTTATGCTTACAAAGAAGCGAATTGTTTTTCTTATAGCCCTGATCGCAGCGGCATCCTTTTGGGGCGGGGTTCGCCTCAAAAGATATAGCGGAGAGCAGGAACCCTTGTTTGCTGAAAATGCCTACTGTTTCGCTCCTACTTATTTTTTGCTTTTGCCATAAATTCTTCGGCTTTTTCGACCATATTGTAGCTACCGCAAAAGAAAGGTACACGTTGGTGCAACTCTGTAGGTTGAATTTCCATAATGCGACCAAAACCATCCGAGGCTTTGGCACCAGCTTGCTCAGCAAGGAAAGCCATAGGATTGCATTCGTACAACAAACGCAATTTTCCGTTGGGCGCTTTAGAACTCGTAGGGTACAAATAAATCCCGCCTTTAATCATATTACGGTGAAAATCGGATACCAAGCTTCCGATATAGCGCGAAGTGTAGGGACGATCGCCTTCTTCGAGCTGGCAATATTTGATATAATCTTTGACTCCTTGCGGGAAATGCACATAATTCCCTTCGTTGATAGAATAAATAGTTCCGTCTTTTGGATATTGCATATTAGGGTGCGACAGATAGAATGTCCCGATAGCTGGGTTTAGCGTAAAGCCGTTTACACCATGCCCAGTAGTGTATACCAACATTGTTGATGTTCCGTAAATTACATAACCTGCTGCCACTTGATTGACGCCTGGTTGCAAGAAATCCTCAATAGTTACTGGAGTTCCTATTGGCGTAACGCGACGATACACGGAGAAAATAGTTCCTACCGACACGTTTACATCAATATTAGAAGAGCCATCAAGAGGGTCCATCAATACGACATATTTGTTGTTGTGACTGCTGTCCGAACCTTCGACGGTGATAAAATCGTCGTTTTCTTCGGAGGCGATACCGCATACAATCTCGCGATTGATTAGGGTTTGAATAAATACTTCGTTGGCATAGACGTCTAATTTTTGTTGGTCTTCGCCTTGAATGTTTTGTTCTCCAGCAGCTCCAATAATATCGACTAGACCGGCTTTATTCACTTTGTAGTTTACAACTTTGGCCGCCAGGCGAATGGAGTTGATAATTCGGGATAACTCTCCAGAGGAGTACTGAAATTGGTTTTGTTTTTCGATGATAAATTCACCTAAGGTTTTGTTGCGTTCTTCCATTACGAAATCGTTGTAGTTAGTTTGAAGTCACAAATATCGTTTTTTTTGTGAAAATGAATTGATAATTATTTAGATAGTTTAGCACTATTGTATCTTTGCAATAAAAATGACAAAAAAAATGTATTTTTATCTGTTTTTTTAGTCAATTTAGAACCTAAATATCAAAAAAGATGATAATACGAAAAGGGACCGCTATGGATATGAAGGGTGTTTTGGCACTCATCAAAGAACTTGCTATCTTTGAAAAAGAACCTGAAGCTGTTGTAATTACCGAAGAAGATTTGATAAGAGACGGTTTTGGTGAAAATCCATTGTTCTCTGTCTTTGTAGCCGAAAAAGAACAAGAGATTGTGGGGATTGCTTTGTATTATTATCGCTATTCTACTTGGAAAGGAAAAACCATACATTTAGAAGATTTGGTAGTCAAAGAAAGTATGCGTGGAACGGGTCTTGGTTCTGCATTGTACGCTGCCATAATCGAGCAAGGTAAAATCGATGGCGTGAGAAGAATAGAATGGAATGTATTGGATTGGAACACGCCTGCCATTACTTTCTATGAAAATTCAGGTGCCAAAGTTTTGGACGATTGGAGAGTGGTACAAATGGATCAGAACGGAATTGATGCATTTTTAGAAAAAAGTAAATAACATTTAAGCTAATCTTTCTGCTAAATACACAAAAGCAAGAGATGGTTTTACAATTTAAGTTGATACAATGAGAGTTTTTAAATTTGGAGGTGCATCTGTAAAAGATGCCGAAGGAATAAAAAATGTACACCACGTATTAAAAACCGTTGGGTACGAAGATGTATTATTAGTGGTTTCTGCAATGGGAAAAACCACCAATGCTTTGGAAGAAGTCATCAAGAACTATTTTGATAAATCGCCTGAGTTGAATTCTTCGGTACAAGAAGTAAAAAAGTACCATAACCAAATTGTTTTGGATTTGTTTGAAGATGAAAGTCATCCCGTTTTTGAAGCGGTAAATGCTCAGTTTTCTGACTTAGAATATTTCTTAGCACACAACAAATCGCCGAATTACAATTTTGTCTACGACCAAATCGTGAGTTTTGGAGAATTGATTTCTACTACTATTTTGAGTCATTTTATGAGCTTTATGGGAATTGAGACGCAATGGGTAGATGTACGCAACTTGGTAAAAACCAACTCCAACTATCGTGATGCCGAAGTAGATTGGGATCAAACTAAAAAGAACATCACCAAAACTATTAAATCAAAAAGCCTAAACATCACTCAGGGATTTTTAGGATCGGATGAAAATAACTTTACGACCACTTTGGGAAGAGAAGGCTCGGATTATACTGCGGCTATTTTTGCCTATTGCTTGAACGCCGAAAGCGTAACGATTTGGAAAGATGTTCCTGGCGTAATGAATGCCGACCCAAGGTATTTTGAAAATGCAAGTTTGTTGAATCAGATTTCCTATCGTGAAGCGATTGAACTAGCTTTTTACGGCGCTACGGTAATTCACCCCAAAACCCTACAACCTTTACAAAAAAAGGAAATTCCTTTGTTCGTAAAATCATTTGTAAACCCATTATTAAAAGGAACCGCTGTTGCAAAAGGTCCTGACTTGGAGCCTAAAATGCCTTGTTTTATAGTAAAACGCAATCAGTTGATGATTTCGCTTTCGTCTATTGATTTTTCTTTCATAATGGAGGAAAACATTAGTGAAATCTTTGCTTTGTTCCATAAGTACAAAATCAAAGTGAACTTGATTCAAAACTCGGCGATTAGTTTCTCGGTTTGCGTAGAAGACAAATTTGGCAATTTCGGGGAATTGAATGCTAAACTCTCTAAGAAATTCAAAGTAGAGTTTAACGAAGATGTGACCTTGTACACCATTCGTCATTTTAACGACCAAGCCGCCAAGCTGGTTGAAGAAAATAAGATTGTACTGCTCAAACAAGTCAGTCGTGAAACGATGCAAATCATCACCAAAGAGACTTTATAAAAACAAAAAAGACCATTTTAAAACAATTTTAAAATGGTCTTTTTTTATTCAAATAAATTCTTGACTACTATTCTAACTCCTCAAAATCTTCTCCATAGCTTTTCCTTTGGCTAGTTCATCGACCAATTTATCTAGATAGCGAATTTTCTGCATCAACGGATGTTCGATGTCTTCAACGCGATAGCCACAAATCACTCCAGTAATTTGGCTAGCGTTGGGATGCAATTGAGGCGCTTGGGCAAAAAAAGTTTCAAAATCTACTTTCGTTTCGATTTGATGCTGCAAGGCTTGTGGTGTATACCCTGTTAGCCAACAAATAACGGTATCAAGTTCTTTTTGGGTGCGATTTTTCTTTTGGACTTTGGCTAAATAATGTGGATAAACACTCTCAAAAGTCATAGCAAAAACGCGTTCATAATTTTTAGGATGTGCCATAGTATAGTATTTTATGTAACAGAAAAAAAGTCAAATTAGTCATACAATGCAGCAGTATTCCCCATACAAAACCTTGTTTCAATCTCAAATTAGTAGCAAAATAACCAATCAACATTTGTGGAAGGACAAAGAATGGATAGATTAATAGTAAAGAATAATATATCTTTTCTAAGTTATCAATATGCATCAGACCAAATGCTATTATTGAAACTATCGTTAGGCTTCTTTGTAAACGAATTGAAAACTTGATGTTGTCAATTACAAAAAAATACAGCACTACAACAACCGAAAGCGAAATTCCAACCTTTACCCAAGTGGATAGCAAAAACAAGGCTTCACTATTAACCCGAATTCCTAATGCCAACAGCAACATAAAAAATACACTCAGGCAAATTTCCTTTTTCTTGAAATTCAAAAAAAGGCGAAATAAAATCTCTTCGATAATTGGTACTATTATAACAACAAACCAAAAAGAAATAGTAGCAATCCTATCACTAGATTTACCTATTGCCTCCATTATAGAGGGGAAACCCAATACATCGGTAACTAAATAGTCTAGCGGTCTTAGCAAAAAAAGAGCACTTAATATAATTGCTAAATACATATAGCAATAAGACGACAAAAGGTTTTTGATTTTTGCCTTCCAATCGTAAGACTCGTGACTTTCTTCAGAAGGATTAAAAACAGTAAATAAATTGAAAAACATAAAATGGTTTGAGTATAGAATTACAGATTACTATTGTTGAATTACTACTTGCAATCCTTACCAAATATATCATTAATTCCTACAAAACCAAATTCAAAAATCGAAACAATAGTGCATTTGCAGTTTCCTTTTGACTTTCTTACTATCCATTAACGAAATTCAATCGCCCTATTGCATTAAAAAAATCAATCCAATTTTTAGGATGTGCCATAATTTTGAAGTAGATAAATATAAAAACTAGCCAATTGGCTCCCACAATTCTACTTTATTCCCTTCAGAATCTAAAATGTGAACAAATTTACCATAATCATAAGTTTCAATTGCATCCAAAATTGTCACTCCTTCTTTTCTTAATTCTTCTACCAATAGCTCCAAGTTTTCTACTCGATAATTAATCATAAAATCTTTAGGGGAAGGTTCAAAATAGTTGGTATCTTCTGGAAATGGTGACCACTGAGTTCTACCTTTTTTGGTGCTTTCTTCACTTTCTAGCCATTCAAATGTAGCTCCATAAGGGTTGGTAGCTAAACCAAGATGCTTTTGATACCATTCTGTTACTTTTTGTGGGTCTTTACATTTAAAGAAAACACCACCAATTCCTGTTACTCTTTTCATTTCCTTTATTTTTTAATTATTCTATATGATTCAAAAGCAATTGTTGATTTCCTACTATTCTCAATGAAACACATTATACAAATTGAATAGCATTTGCATTCCCATAAAAATTCTAGAATTCGCTATCCATAAAAATACAAATAAAATCATCTTGATTTAAACCACAATCCAACAACTTATTATTCCTTACCACTATTCACTATTAAATACTACTTTTGAACATTGGACGTTATCGTAGTTATGTGGAATAAAATTGTGTTTCTTGGAGTCTTCTTTTGGCTTTCTGGCGTTTACGCGCAAGAAAATCAATCGTCCTATCGCACTACAAAAATCCGAGTTACTACCGATACCATTTGGTTAGAAAAAACAAGCATCAATCCGAGTTTTTTTAAAATTACAACCGACAAAAAGGAAACGCTTCCCATCACAAACTACAGCGTGAATTTTGAAAAAGGCTATTTGCTGTTACAATCTCTTTCGACACTTACCGCCGAAGAACTAACGGTTCAGTACCTAAAGTACCCCGATTTTTTAACCAAAACTTATCAAGTCTACTCGGATAGTCTAGTGATCAACAACGAGGCATTAAAGGGCACTTTATATCAAATAGCTGATACCAATCCCAAAAAAACAACGCCTTTTGATGGTCTCAACACCTCGGGAAGCATCACGCGAGGAGTAACGGTCGGCAACAATCAAAACGCGGTGCTAAACTCAAATTTGGATCTGCAAATTAGTGGTAAACTCTCCGACAAAGTTAGTATTAGCGCCTCGATTCAAGACAGTAATATTCCGCTACAAGACGGAGGCTATTCGCAAAGATTGGATCAGTTTGATAATATTTTTATGGAATTGTACAGCAAAGATTGGAGAGTCCGCGGAGGCGATTTGTTTTTAGAAAATCGAACATCTCAGCTGATGAATTTCAATAAAAAAGTACAGGGTTTGAGTACTCAATTCGATTGGGGCAACACCGAAAAACAGACCAAAATCGAGGCTGCAGTTGGTTTGGTCCGAGGACAATATGCCAGAAGTGCGTTTACAGGTCAAGAAGGTAATCAAGGACCTTATAAACTCAAAGGTAATAATGAAGAAGCCTACGTATTGATTGTTTCGGGTTCTGAGCGCGTGTATGTCAATGGCAATTTGCTAAAACGTGGAGAGAACAACGATTATGTGATGGATTACAACGCGGGAGAGTTGGTCTTTACACCTTTATTCATCATCACTTCCGAAATGCGAATTGTAGTCGAATACCAATTTACAGATCAAAATTACACCCGAATTGTTGCCTATGGAGGCGGAATGCACGAAAACAAAAACTGGCGTTTTGGTAGTTATTTGTATTCCGAAAGCGACTTGAAAAACCAACCCGTACAACAAAGTTTGTCCAAAGAACAAGTCGCCATTTTACAAAATGCGGGCAATGACCCAAGCAAAATGAATGCGCCATCGGCTTATGAAGATTCCTATTCTGAAAACAAAATCTTGTACGAGAAAAAAAGCGCCAATGGTATTGAATACTTTGAATTTTCAATCAATGACCAAGCCGTTTTGTACAATGTTCGCTTCAGCAAAATAGGGCCAAATCAAGGAAATTATCTCTTGAAAAACACTGGAGCCATTGGCCGAATTTACGAATACGTAGCACCCATAAACGGGATTTTACAAGGAGAATATGAACCAACGATTCCGCTCATTGCTCCCAAAAAAATACAAATCGCTACTTTTTTAGGACAATATCAGCCGAATGAAAAAAGCAGTACTGATTTTGAAATTGGTGTGAGCAACAACGACCAAAACTTATTCTCGAGTCTTGATGACAATCAAAACAAAGGACTAGCCGCAAAACTCAACACCAAACAACGCTTGTTTACCGGAAAATGGAATTTGGATTTCATAGGCAATTACCAATACATAGCCGAAAGTTTCAAAACCGTAGAACGCTTGTTCAATATCGAATTCAATCGCGATTGGAATTTGGGCACCACAACCACTGGTAACCAAAGCTTCTGGACCGCAGGAATCCAAAGCGAATGGAACCCAAACCACAAAGGAGCACTAAAAGGCAATGCGTCTTATCAACTGGAAAAATTAGATTTTACCGATTCTTTTTCTGGGCAAAAACACCGCATTATGGCGCACTTCCAGCTTCCTAATTGGCGTTTTCAAAACCAAACCAGCGTACTCAAAAGTGATAATTTGTTGAATACTTCAAATTTTATTCGCCAACAAACCCAAGTCCGTTTTCACAAAAAGAAAAATTGGGTGGGCGCTACCTTCCGCTTAGAAGACAACCAAGAGAAAATCAAAAGCACCCAAAGCTTCATGCCCATCAGTCAGCGTTTTTCAGAGATAGGAGGATTTGCAGGTCGCGGCGATAGTACCAAAGTTTTCGTGGCTGTGGGCTATTTGCAAAGAGTCAACGATAGTATTCAAAATGGTGTCTTACAACGCGTCAATCATTCGCAAACCTTTAGCTTAAAATCAAAAGTCTTCCAAACTGCCAAAAGCGATTTGTCTGTCTTTGCCAATTATCGCGTCTTGGAATACACCAATAACTCGGCACAAAAAGAGCCTTCACTCAATTCTAGAGTCGTGTACAACGACCGTTTTTGGAAACAATTGGTACAAAGCACCACCGCTTATGAAACCAATTCGGGCTCGATTGCCCAACAAGAATTTACCTTTTTAGAAGTCAATGCGGGGCAAGGTGTCTATGCTTGGAACGATTATAATGGTAACGGCATTCAAGAATTACAAGAATTCGAGATTGCGCCTTATCCCGATTTGGCGAAATACATTCGTGTGTTTTTACCCAACCAAATCTTTATCAAAACCCATCAAAATAAGTTTTCGCAATCCCTAATCATTAACCCAAACCAATGGCAAAACGAAAAAGGACTCAAAAAAATAGCCTCCTATTTTTACAACCAAACCTCGTTTATTATGGACCGAAAAATTAAAAACGAAGGCGGGAACTTCGATTTGAATCCGTTTGGAAGCCCGAAGGACGATATTTTGGGACTCAACTCTGTATTTAGAAACAGCTTATTTTTCAATCGAGGCAAACAAAAACACTCGGTCACTTACACCTATTTGCAAAACAAATCCAAGAGCTTATTGTCCAATGGCTCACAGGAAAACAGCAATGCCTCGCACCAACTGCAATACCAACATTTATTTCAAAAAAGTTGGTTGCTGAACTTCTTTACCAAAACATTGGCGACCGCCGTAGTCTCCGAAAATTATGCCGAGAAAAATTTCAACATCAAAGGCTACCAAATCGCTCCAAAAATCAGCTATTTGTTTTCTAAAAACGCCAGTTGGGAATTATTTTATGAATTCCAACACAAAGAAAACCAACTCGCACAAGCCGAAACCTTGCAACAAAACCGATTGGGAACCGCCTTCAATTATGCGCGCAATGCCAAATTCACCCTCAACGGCGAACTCTCTTTTTATCAAAATCAATTCGATGGCAATGCACAATCGGCCGTGGGTTTCCAAATGCTCGAAGGCTTACAAACCGGACAAAACCTCACTTGGCGTGTGTTATTGCAAAAAAACATCACTCAGTTTCTCGACATTAATTTCAACTACCAAGGCCGAAAAAGCGAAACCAGCGCCGCCATTCATACTGGCAATGTGCAATTAAGAGCTTATTTTTAATCTGAATTGAAAAAGTATTATTAAAACCGTTAGGTGAAATTCAAAACATAATAAAAAATTAACCACATAGAACCATAGATTTACTTTCAATATTTTAAGAACCCATAGAAATAGCTATATTTTTCACATAGATTGACTATGTGAATAGTAAAACGTCTGTTGAGTTCTTTTTAAAAACTAAAAAATTCTATGTTTCTATGTGGTTAAAAAAATAATTGCAGACAACGAATTATTATTTAATAAAAATTAAATAATCAGGAGAGCCAACAAAAGGCTTTTCCAGCCATCAGGGATTCCTGCTATCCACTATATCTCTTGTCTTGTTGTAAGGACAAGACAAGAGGATGCCGTTCCTATCAGGACTAGAAGGGGAATTGAGGCATTCTTGCTAACAGTAACACTAAGATTTTTAGAACTTTATATCCTTTTACCAAAAATAATTAGTAGCTTTAGTATTCCATTAATTTAAAACCCTAAAACTATGAAAAGAATACTGATTTTATGTTTCTTGTTTATCGCGTCCAACACCATTTTCGCTCAAGAAACAGCCACAAAAAAGAAAACGACCAAAGCTAAAACAGAACTTTCGGCTGCCGAAAAAGAAGCCAAACAAAAAGCTGCCAACGAAAAACGAAAAGCAACCATAGCCGCCAAAAAAGAAGCCGAAGCCCAAGCCGCCGAAGCTAAAGCAGCCAAACAACAAGCCGCTAACGAGAAAAGAAAAGCAACTATAGCTGCCAAAAAAGCCGCAGCCGAAAAAGAAACCGCTGAAAAAGAAGCCAAAAAAGCCACTGCAGCAGCCAAAGCCGAAAAAAGTAAGGCCGAAAAAGCAGTAACCGAAAAAACTTCGAAAACCAAAAAAACAGCCGAAGTTAAACTCAAAGAAACTACCGAAAAAGCACCAAAAACTCCAGACAAAGTAACGGGTGAATACAACGGAAAAAAAGTATATACTGGTCCAAGAGGCGGTAGATACTACATCAACAAAAACGGAAATAAAACCTATATCGAAAACTAGTTTTGATGTAAAACACAGTATTTCAAAGGCTTTCTTTTAGAAGAAAGCCTTTTTTTATGTAAACAGTTGTTAAATTAAACTTTTGGTAATGTTGCCTAAACTTAAAAAAATAGGAGTATTGTTACCTTGCCTTGGTATAAATTCTTAATTTTGATTGCGAAATGACTTTGGATTCTAGCTCAAAAACGATACTCATCGCTCCATTAAACTGGGGCTTAGGCCACGCCACACGCTGCATTCCAATTATAAAGGCGCTACAAGAAAACAATTTTACGCCTATCATCGCTTCTGATGGCATAGCGCTCGAATTGTTGAAAAAAGAATTCCCTTATATTCAAACCCTACAACTTCCCTCCTACCAAATAGAATATGCCAAGAATGGTAAAAACTTCAAATGGAAACTCATTCAAAGTTTGCCCAGAATGCTCGAAGCCATCAGAGAAGAGAAGAAATTGGTTCAAAAATGGGTCACCAAATACGAAATAGATGGCATCATTTCGGATAATCGCTTAGGTGTGTTTAGCTCCAAAATACCTTCTGTTTTTATTACCCATCAATTGAATGTAATGACCGGAAACACTACTTGGTTCACCAGCAAATTACATCAAATCATCATAAAAAAATACAAACAATGTTGGGTCCCCGATGTGGCTGGAACACCTAACCTAACAGGTGATTTGGGCCACTTAAACGGAAAACATTTTCCAGTGCGTTACATTGGTCCACTAAGTCGTTTACACAAAAAAGAGAGCCCAAAACTATACGATTTGATGATTATTCTTTCGGGTCCTGAACCCCAAAGAGGCATTCTCGAAGAAAAATTAACCGAAGAGGTAAAACGCTTCAAAGGCAAAGTGGTTTTCATCAAAGGAATCATCGAGAAAACACAAGTTAAGGAAACAGTAGGCGACGTAACTTTTTACAATTTTATGAATACCCGCCAGTTAGAACAAACCTTTAACGAAAGTGAATACGTCCTTTGTCGCTCAGGCTATACTACCATTATGGATTTGGTAAAACTAGGCAAAAAAGCCTTTTTTATTCCCACTCCCGGACAATACGAACAAGAGTATTTGGCAGTCAAACTAGACCAAGAACGCATCGTGCCTTTTTCCAATCAAGAAGATTTTACCATTGAAATGCTGTCAAAAATTGCCGATTACAAAGGCCTTTCAGAAATGGATACCACAATAGATTGGGAGGAACTTTTTGAGGTTTTTCAAACAAATAAAAACAGATAAAGCATATAAGTTAAAGCAAATTGCTCGTCCTTATATGCCTTATTTAGTAATTAGATAAAAAACTACTCTTCTCCTGGAAGGTCAAATTTTTCGTGTTTGATAATTTTGGCGTGAACCATAAAATAAACCGATTCGGCTACATTGGTACAATGCTCTGAAATGCGCTCCAAATGTTTCAACACCATTACCAAATTGGTTCCAGAAACCACCACTTTCGAATTGGATTTCATTTCACTAATAATCTCGTGAATGGTATCGTCTACTTTGTTTTTAATAGCTTTATTCAAAACAAAAATTTCACCAATAGTATTCTCGTCTTTAGAAGTAAAACAAGCATTGGTTTTCGCCATTACCAACTCGATTTCGCGTGCCAAACCTTCAATTTCAAACTTAGCAATCAAATCGTGTTTGTCTTTGATGCTTTTTGTCTTTTTGATGATGCTCATCGACAAATCTCCAATTCGCTCAATCTCGTTACTAATTTGCATCGCCGACATAATAAACCGCAAATCAGAAGCAACAGGTTGCTGCAACGCAAAAATATTTTGACAAATCTCATCGATTTTTACATCCAATTTGTCAATCTTATGTTCCGTTTTTTTAACCTCTTTGCCTTCGATGGGTTCAGACAAAATAGCTTTTACGGCTTCACCAACTTGAGCTTCTGCCAAAATACCTATTTTGGTGATAATGTCTTTTAATTTTTCTAGTTCTATTTCAAAATGTGTCATCCTCTATTTTTTTAGTTAAAACGTTAATCGGTCAAACAAATTGCCGATTAAATAATTAAACAATTAACCAAATCTACCTGTAATATAATCTTCCGTTTGTTTCTTCTCTGGTTTAGTAAAAATATCTTTGGTTTTACCCATTTCTATCAATTCTCCCATATAGAAAAACGCGGTATGGTCACTAGTTCTTGCCGCTTGTTGCATATTGTGCGTCACAATAATGATCGTGTATTGCTCTTTCAATTCGTGAACCAATTCTTCAATTTTTGAAGTAGAAATAGGGTCTAACGCACTAGCAGGTTCATCCATCAAAATAATATCTGGACTTACTGCCAAAGTTCTAGCAATACACAATCGTTGTTGTTGTCCTCCAGAAAGTCCCATAGCCGAATCGTCCAAACGGTCTTTCAACTCCTCCCAAATAGCGGCTTGTCGCAAAGAAGTTTCAACAATCTCGTCTAACTGTGTTTTATCTTTAATCCCATTAATCTTAGGACCATAAGCAATGTTTTCGTAGATAGATTTCGGAAATGGATTCGATTTTTGAAAAACCATTCCAATCTTCTTTCTGATATTAACCACATCTACATTCTTATCATAAATATCAACCCCTTCTACGAGCATCTGTCCCGTAATTTTCACATCCGGAATCAAATCATTCATTCTATTAATACATCTCAAGAAAGTAGATTTCCCGCAACCCGATGGTCCAATCAAAGCCGTCACCTTATTCGCAGGTACTTGCATCGAAATCTCCTTTAATGCCTTTTTTTCGCCATAATATAACGACAAATCATTAACGTGTATTTTTATATCCTTCATAATAGTATCTAAATCAAATTTTTAAAATATAAGTTGGGCGTGACCCCATTTGCAAAAGGCTTCCTTCAGCAACCCGTTAGTTTGCGCCTTTCGCAACTGCGGTCGGGCTATACGCTGTACTTCGGTACATTGCTTCTATCCCTCACGCAAAAAACATTACCCTTTTGCTCTTCTTCTAATTCTAGATCTTATCAATACCGCAACTAAATTCAACGACAAAGTAAGAATTAATAAAACCAAAGTGGTGGCAAACTGAATCGGCATCGTTTTCTCCACATCCGAAGATTGCGTAGACATAATATAAATATGATACCCTAAATTCATAAACTGATCACTCAAAGAACCTGGTAGCGATGCTAAGTAGTAAGCTGCACCGGTAAACAAAATCGGTGCTACCTCTCCAGCACCACGACTCACAGCAAGAATAGTTCCTGTCATAATTCCAGAAACAGAACCTGGCAACACCACATTTTTGATGGTTTCCCATTTTGTAGCACCCAAAGCCAAACTCGCTTCACGCAATTCTCTTGGGATGGTTTTTAACGCTTCTTCTACCGATACAATAATCACCGGAAGGGTTAATAAGGACATTGTCAAACTCGCCCATAGAATGTTAGGTTGCCCCCAACGTAATGCTCCGCCGTTAAAAACGGTATCAGCACCAGTACCCACAAACTGAATAAAAAAGCCCAATCCAAAAAGGCCAAAAATAATCGATGGCACTACCGCTAAGGTACGAATTGAGAAGCGAACCGCAGCAGCAAATTTTGATTTTTCGCTGGCATATTCGGTAAGGTATAAAGCTGTAATAGTTCCAAATGGTACCGCAGCAATCGACATCACTACTACTAGAATAAAAGTACCAATCAAGGCAGGAAATATACCTCCATCAGTCATTCCATTCGTAGGAAAAGAAGAGATAAACTCCCAAGAAAACTTAGATCTTCCTTGATATACTATAATTCCTAAAATGATAAATAAAATCGCAATGATTAGAAGAACCGCTAATTGAGTAATTCCGACAATAGCTTTTCCTTTCAAATCCTCTTTTTTGTTTTCTGTTTTAAAAAAAGGATGTTGCATTTCAGTTGTAGATGTTTCCATAATTTATTTTCCTTGAAATTTTTTGATCAACTTTCCTTTTACATAAAACTCTGCAATGGCATTCAATGCAAAAGAAAAAATAAAAAGTAAGGATCCTATAAAAAACAAAACACTATAATGTGTTTCTCCAAACACCGTTTCGGCCATTTCAGAACCAATAGTAGCGGCAAAAGTACGCACACTCTCAAACGGATTGGCAGATAGTAAAGCGGCATTACCCGTGGCCATCAAGGCAATCATAGTTTCACCAAACACACGTCCTATACCCAATAATAAGGCGGCAAAAATACCTGGCGTTGCCGCTGGTAAAGTCACCAAAAAGGCCGTTTGCGATTTACTAGCTCCTAGAGCCAAACTCGCTTCGGTATACGTTTTAGGCACAGCCGAAAGCGCATCTTCTGCAATAGTATAAATAATTGGAATAGCAGCCAATGCCATCGCTACTCCACCAATAAAGGCATTTAAACGAGAATCATACCCAAAAACATCTTGAAAAAAAGTAGCCAACACCATCAAAGCAAAAAAACCAATCACTACAGATGGAAAAGCAGCTAGCATTTCTATAATAGGTTTAATGATTTCTTTTCTTCTTTTGGAAGCAAAACAGGAAGTGTAAATTGCCGCCAAAATCGCTAAGGGTCCTGCAATAAGCATTGCAATAATTGTCACTTTTAATGTTCCAACTAATAAGGCTATCAATCCAAAACGAGGATTATCCGAAACGGGAACCCATTCTGTAGATACAAAAGTGCTCCAAGTTTTATCCGCTCCTTCTTGATTCGGTGCTGCTGTTTTGGTCACTTCTTCAGTACCCACTGCTAATTCTTCAACAGGCTCACCATAGGTTTCGGGAGCTAAATCTTCAACTGCTGCTGCTTCAGGTGCTTCCAGGTCTTCTACTGGTGCTCCATAGGTTTCGGGCTCTAAATCCTCAGTGGCTCCGCCATAGGTTTCGGGTTGTGCTGTAGTAGTAGCTTGTACTTCAGTTTTAGCAGCTTCTTTACTCGAACTAAAAAGCGGTAAAGATTCTTTGAAAACAAAAATAAAGATTAAGAAAATAATAGCGATGGATAAGAAAGCTACAGTAGAAATTACCTTTTCGGCTAAAAACTCAGACCAACGGAATTGTTTTTTTAGACTTTCTTTGGTAAACTTAGAATTCGAGGGGAAAGAAGAATTCATGATAGGATTTTAGAAATTCAAATTAAAAAAAACTTCCTTCTATGATTTACATGAGAAGGAAGTTTAGCATTTTGTTATTTTACTGGATAATATCCAACTTCAACAATCACCTTCTGTCCTTCGGCACTCAAAATCCAGTCGATGAACTTCTTGGTTTCTCCAGTTGGTTTTTCTTTCAAGTACATAAACAAGTATCTAGAGATTGGATAGGTTTTATTTTTGATCGTCGCCGCTGTTGGTAAAACCCCTTTGCTTTTAGCGTCTTTTTTAACTTTACAATCTTTAACTCCTTCAGCGTATGCTGCACCACCGTAACCAATACCGAATTTATCTTTTTTCACTGCATTGATAATTGCAGCTGTTCCAGGCAAGGTTTGACAAGTAGGAGCAAAGTCAGTTTTTACAACATGCTCTTTAAAGAATTCGAAAGTACCTGAACTACTTTCTCTTCCGTACAATTGAATTTTTGCATCTGGACCACCCACTTGTTTCCAATTAGTAATCTTTCCAGAAAAAATAGCTCCTAATTGATCAATGGTTAATTCATTAACTGGATTAGCTTTGTTTAAGAAAACAGACAAACCATCTTTTGCACAAGCAATCTGAATACTGCTTTTGTTGTATTTAGCTTTTATTTTTTCTAATTCTGCAGGTTTAATTGGACGGCTTGAGTTGGCAATATCTGTAGAACCATTGATCAAAGCAGCAATACCTACACCAGATCCACCACCGGTAACTTGAATGGTAGTTCCAGGATTTTTCTTCATATATATTTCAGCCCACTTTTGAGACAGAATAACCATAGTATCCGATCCTTTTACTGTAATTTTTGTCGCCATAGTAAAAGAAAATCCGATTACCATAACAATTGCTAATGCAGCGGCTAATTTTAATTTTGTTTTATACATTTTTTAAAGTTTATTTAATTTTGAGGCAAAAATAAGGGGTCAATATTAAGTGTATGTTAAGTGAATATTATTCAATCTTTATACTTTGATTGAAATTGTCACTATAATGTAAAATAAAAAGAGACCAAAATTACTGGTCTCTTTTTTCATCTATTTCTTTCCGTTTTTTAGAAATTGAACTGCGCTTGTAAACGCAATACATTTCCTCTTTGTCTGTTGTTTTTTAATGCACTATCCTCGAAAGTTCTGTCGGCAATAACCCATTCAGCAACTAATTCGAAAGCTTTGAAAGGTTGCCATTCTAGTCCTAGCTCATAATCTCTTACCACATAACTACGTGCGTCTTTTTCGAATTTCTTCCCTCCATCATAATATTGAAATTTAGCAAAAGGAAACAAGTATTGTTTTTTAGGCAAATCCCATTTGTAATTCAAAGTAATATACCCTCCTTCTAAATCAGATACCTGCACTGTATTTGTCACTTTATCGTAACGCGGTCCTCTACCAATATTGTACTCGGTTTGGATTCCGAATGGTTTTGGATACAAAACAAAAGTAGCTCCAATACGTTGGTCTGTAGTTTGTAATCTGTTTGGAGTAGTCACCCCAGTTGATAATTCTGTTGTAAATGCCCATTTTCCAGTATATGCCTGTAATCCTGGTTCGATAATTTGATTACCAATTTCAAAAGGGTAAGTAATTCTTGTTATTACATGAAGATTTCTATTGCCTTCTGTTCTATTAGCGGTTTGTCCATTGTAAGCTCCAAAACCAAATACACCATAATCTCCAGAACCTTTATAACCATCTCTTACTAACATCGCAAAACGCTCTCTAATTTTTTCAGGTGCCCAATAGAAGAATACTCCCAAATCACGCTCATTAGCCGCCGCACTATTTATCGCATCGTTACGGTCTAATGATAGACGATTTTGACTCGATTGCAAGTTCTCAAAACCAAATGGAATTTTACTTTGTCCAACTCTAAAACGAAACTCTCTTTTCTTGTCAATAGACAAATCAAAGTAAGCATCACGCAACTGCCCAAAATTATTCACTCCCGAACTAGGTGAACTAGCAAAATCAGGCTGAATGTAGAAATAAACATTTGGATGAATTTGCCCAGAAAATATAATACGCGCACGTCTTATAAAAAATCCATTATTTGCTTTGGCATCTGGAGCTGTAGAGGTAGTCCCCCATGATCTGTCACACTGCTCACAAGAAACTTTATCATTCGTAGAGATTAAACCATTGTAACGCACTTGTACATAACCTCTTATTCCTATATTATCGTACCAATGTTCTTTTTTAGGTTTTTCTTTATCTTCAGCGATTTTTGCTTTGTTTATAGAATCTAAAACATGCATTACCGCTTTTGTAATTTCGTCTTTCTTTACTTCTTGAGCACTTGTTACAAAATAACCTAATGATAACATTGCCACTAAAACTTTTCTCATTTTTTTTTGTATGTTTTATTTGGATGCAAATGTCTAGCTGCAATGTTAAGATAACGTTAACTCAATATTATCAAGGTAATAAATTATCATTAAATATGCGAAACAGGCTTTTTAGAATAGGTTTTACGTACTAATTTAGACTATTTTTTGTTTTTTTACACATATTAAGCAATTGTAAATTAAATGTTTACAAATAAATTTTTAACTCAAAATGATTCATAGAAAAAAACGCTATTTCGGCTATATCACATAAAAAAGGAACGGCTAAATAGGCTAAAATAAAACTACCTTAACTATTTTATTAGGTATTTTATTAAATTTTAGAAAGTAGAAACTGCAACAGCATTCCTTATTTAGACGATAAAGATCTTTTATTATCTTCTTCAGAAGTTTTTTGGTTGGCTTTTTTGTTCTTTGCTTTTTCAAGTGTAAAAGAAAATTCTGAGCCAATACCAAACTCACTTTCCACGTAAATTTTTTCTTTATGAGCTTCGATGATGTGCTTAACTATTGAAAGCCCCAAACCTGAGCCTCCCTCAGAACGAGAACCACTTTTATCTACACGATAAAAACGTTCAAAAAGGCGAGGTATATTTTGTTTTTCAATACCTTCACCATTATCTGTTACACGAATTAAGACCTTCTTGTTTGTCAAATTAACAATGGTAACTTCAGTGGTTCCTCCTACTCTACCATATTTAATAGAGTTTACGATAAGATTCTCTACAACTTGCTGAATTTTGTCTTTATCACCATGAACATAAACCGGCTGAATGTGATAATTTTCAAATGCCAATGTAATTTTCTTTTTATCAGCTTTCATTTCAAGCAAATCAAAAACATTCTGAACCAAATCTACTATGTCAAAATTAGAAAACTCTAAATTCAAATCTCCCGACTCCAATTTGGTAATCATATCCAAATCCTCGACGATATAAATCAATCGCTCTACACCTTTTTCAGCACGTTTTAAATACTTTTTACGAATAGATTTGTCATCCATCGCGCCGTCTAAAAGTGTTTCTATATATCCTTGTACCGTAAACAATGGAGTTTTTAGTTCGTGCGAAACATTGCCTAAAAATTCTCGTCGATACGCCTCACGAACTTGAAGCATTTCAATTTCCAACTTTTTGTCTGTAGCAAATTTTTTAACTTCACGAGTCAGCGTTTCCATATCCGTAGTAATGGGCTGATTGATAAACGAACTAGATTCTAGTAACGCTACATCATCATATATTTTTTTTACCCTGCGATAAATAAATCGTTCAACACGATACTGGATAACTAAAAAAGAAAAAATATAAGTTCCTACAAAAGCAATAATTGCAAACGAAAAAATTATCTTAGCATCCGGTCTAAAAAAAGCCTGAAGTAAAATGGCAGAAGCAATAGCAACAAAAATACTGACATACAAGGCCGATTTTATGGCAAATTTATACGTTTTCTTAAAATTGATTTTTACCATAGTATTTAGTTCCAATGTTATGCTTTTTTAATGTTAAAATTATTTACAAGCAACTAAAGGTACTTGTATTAGCGCAAAATTCACAAATTACAACCAAAAATAGGATGTCATTTGTGAATTTTTTACTCTTTATTATTTTTCAAATAGTAGAAAACGAATACAAAACGTATTACACTTCGAACTTATATCCTACTCCTTTGATGGTTTTAAATAAATCTTCTCCAATTTTTTCTCTAAGTTTACGAATATGAACATCAATCGTTCTACCTCCAACTACCACCTCATTTCCCCAAACTTTGTCCAAAATCTCGTCGCGTTTGAAAACCTTACCTGGTTTTGAAGCTAGCAAATAAAACAACTCAAACTCTTTTCTTGGTAAAGCAATTTCAATATTTTCTTTTATGATTTTGTATTCTTCGCGGTTAATTTCGATTCCTCCTACATTGAGCGTTTCACTATTTTGTGATTCTTCTTTCAATCTGCGTAACAAAGCTTTTACTTTACTCACCAAGAGTTTTGGCTTAATGGGCTTGGTAATGTAATCATCGGCACCTGCATCAAAACCTGCCACTTGTGAGTAATCTTCGCTTCTGGCTGTCAAGAAGGTAATGATTACATTGTTTAATTCTGGGATTTTACGAATATGTTCACAGGCTTCCATTCCGTCCATTTCTGGCATCATGACATCCATAATAATCAAATCTGGCAATTCTTTTTTGGCTTTTGTAACCGCTTCTTTTCCATTGCTTGCAGTTACAATTTGATAGCCTTCCTGCGAAAGATTGTATCCAACAATTTCCAAAATATCTGGTTCATCATCAACCAATAAAATCTTTGTGCTTCTTTTTTTCATAAAAGTAATATTATTTCAACTAGGTCTTTTATGCTATTGCTGTTTCCGTTTTTTGTCGATATAATAAAGATATAGCAATCTCATAAAAAAATAGTCCAAAAACTATTAAAACAAATCAAATTTAGGCTTTTAAATCTATCAAAATCGAAAAACCTATGTAAATGTAGCGATAAACCATCCATTTCTAAAAACAGAATTCGATGACTTAACCTTAATTTAATATGTTAACATTTGCATAATGGTAATAAAATACAATGTTAATATTCGAGTAACATCGAATTTACAGCTTGGTCTTTATTTTGCACCAACAAACAAAGACAACAAATGAAATTACAACTTTTAATCCTAACCTTATTTATAAGTGTACTTGGATTTTCTCAAAACAAAGGAACAATTACTGGTATCGTTACTGACAAAGATGCCAACAATCAATCCCTACCTTTTGCAAATGTGACTTTAAAAGGAACAAAAATTGGAGTAAACACAGACATCGATGGAAAATACTCCATTAGTACTACTCCAGGAAATTATGTTATACAATTTAGTTTCGTAGGTTACGAAACAGTAGAAGTTCCAGTTACTGTTAAAGCAAATGAAACAGTTACCATAAACAAATCTATTGGTTCAGGAAGTTACAAACTAGAAGATGTAGTTGTAAAAGCAACTGCTCCAAATAGAGAAAAAGAAACGGCTATTTTACTAGATCAAAAAAATGCAGTGGTTTTTAAACAAAGTATAGGAGCTCAAGAACTAGCCCGAAAAGGAGTTAGTGATGTAGAAGAAGGCTTGACCAAAATTACGGGTATTACCAAAGTAGAATCTAGAGGTTTATTCGTAAGAGGTCTAGAAGATCGTTACAATAATTTATTGATTAACGAATTACAGGCTCCTTCTAACAGCCCTTTTACTAAAATCATTCCATTAGATTTATTCCCAACAGATATCGTAGGTGTTTTGAATGTTTACAAAACATTCAATCCAAATATCGCAGGTGATTTTGCTGGTGCTACAGTAAATATAGAAACAGTTCAAGCCAAAAGTATAACTAAACTTTCTATTGGTGCCGGCTTTACCACAGAGAATAATGGTTCTGACTTTTTAATTCACAGTGATGCCAACAATACGCAAGGATTTTTTGGATTAAACGGTAGAGACCGTCAACTAAGTCCTGCATTTGGGAGTGTTCCAACAGGTAAAAAACTTACTCCAGATGAGTATAATGCTACTTACAAAAACAACACTTGGAATGTTGACAAAACCTCAAGCCCTTTAAATACAAGTGTAGGTTTTATTCACTCAGAAAAATTCAATCTAGACAATGGTGATAAAATCAACTATACTTTTTCTATCAATGGTGACAACAAATTTGTTATTAGAAAAGGGGTTGACCGTACTTTCATTTTAGGTGCTGGTGATTATGACAACAATTTACAAAGAGAAAGCTATAGCTATCAGACAAATGCCTCTGCATTGGCAGCTGTAAACTATAAAGCCAAACGTTTTGATATTAGTTTAAATTCATTTTACTTGCGTTCAACCGACAGTAAAATAATCGATCAACTTGGCTATACCGCAAACCAATCAAGTAATCCAAACATCTTGATTCGTACCAACCAATTTGATCAATCAGATTACCTAAATACACAATTGTTTGGAAATGTAAAACTTACTTCTGACGAAAAACACACCTTAAAATTGGGAGGATCATTCGTAAGAACTGCATATGAGCAACCTGACCGTAAATTTATCATTGGTGAAAAAGTATCTCCAACAGAAATCAATACTTCTTATGGTGGAAACCATTTAAACAGACAGTATTTAGACATCAACGGAAACTACTATTTCTCTGGATTATTAGAATACAACTATAAGTTTAATGAAGAAGAAAACGGAAAAGCGAATCGTTTGACCGTAGGTTATAATGGTTTTGCTAATGACTTAAAATCAACCTATCGCATCTTCTCAGGTTTACGTTCAGTGAATAAAAACTATACTGCCCCTTTAAATACAATCGATTCCTATATTGTAGATGACATTAATAACGGAATTATTGCCGTTCGTGAAGAATCGAATGCCGATTATAAAGTAAAATTAAACCAAATGGTAAATGCTGGTTACATTAACTACTTACATCATTTTGGCAAAAAATTAGAAGTAAACGCTGGTCTTCGATTAGAAAACTCGGACAGAACTATAAAATACAGAAGTATTGGTCAACTTATTAATGGTCCTTATCAAAACATAAAGGATCAAAAATTAGATTTCTTGCCGGTAGTGAATGCAAAATACGAACTTACTGAAAACAGCAATTTGCGTTTTAACGGTTCGAAAACCATCACAAGACCTGTGACTATGGAGTTATTACCATTACAATACATAAGCCCTGATGGTAAATCGATATTAGGGAATCCAAACATGAAAAATAGTGACAACTACAATATTGACTTCAAATATGAATTGTTCCCTAAAAACAACGAACTAATAGCTGCTGGTTTATTTGCTAAACAAATTCAAAATCCAATTGAGCGCATTTTTATAGCCGGTGCTGGAGGTAGCGGACAGTTGATGACCTACCAAAACTCAAAAGAAGCGTTATTATATGGTGCAGAGATTGAAATGTTATTGCAATTAGAAAGAATTTCCCCTGCTTTAGCTAATTTTTCATTCGGATTAAACACTTCATTAATGAAAACGGATGTAAAAGTAAACTTTGGAAACACTTCTTTAGAAAACAATCCAAGTAGAAAATTACAAGGTGCTTCAGAATGGATTATCAATTCAGATTTGAAATATGATTTTGAATTTAATGAAGTAATGAAGAACTCAATTTCATTAGTGTATGGTGTTTTTGGTCCAAGAATTTTCGCTGTGGGTTCAGCAGGAATGGACAACATCTATGAACAACCATTTCACAAACTAGACTTTGTTTGGTCTAGTAAGTTAACCAAAAATATAGATGCTAAATTTGCTATCGACAACCTGTTAAATCCATTATACAAGATGGAACTAGGAAATGAAAGTCGATTTACCATCAACGAGAGCTCTTTACTTCTAGAGAGTTTCAAAAGAGGAAGAGGATTTTCATTGAATCTTTCTTATACCTTCTAAAACTAAAGCTACCTAAATCGGGTAGCTTTTTTTTTGAAAAATGAAAACCGAAAAAGAAAAAATACTTTACATAAAATTTACCTAAAGTTCAAATTTTAGAAATGGTATTATAATGTTGCGTTAACTTTCTTCTTAGAAGCCATAACTACATTTGTATCAAATAATCACAACAAACAAATAGTAAAAAAAATGAAAAAATTAGTTTTAAGCTTATCAATCGTAGCTTTATTTTTAGGTAGTTGTTCATCTGACAATGAAGAAATCACAACTCAACCAATCCCTACAGGAACTATTACTGGAGACATCACAACTGCAAAAACTTATCCATTAGGAAACTACACTATACAAGGGACTGTAAAAATCAAAAGCGGAGGATCTTTAACTATCGAAGCGGGTTCAACAATCACTGCTACAATTGCTGACGGAACAGCTGATGCTCTTTTAGTAGAAAATGGAGGTAAATTATTCCTAAACGGAACAGCTGCTTTACCAATCGTATTTACTGAAGCTTCTAAAACTCCGGGATCTTGGGGAGGAATTATTATGTTTGGTGACGCTCCAATTGTTGGTGCAAATGGAGTTACAACTGCTACTTCTGAAGACGGTAACAACTTACCTTACGGAGGAACAAACGCTGCACACAATGGTGGCTCTTTAAAATACGTTAGAGTAGAATATGCTGGAAAAAAATTAACGGACAACACTAGTGAAATGAACGGATTCTCATTTTATTCTGTTGGATCAGGAACTGTTCTAGAAAACTTAGTAGCTTACAAAGGAGCTGATGATGGTTTTGAATTTTACGGTGGAACTGTTAGTGCTAAAAATTTAATTTCTTACGGAAACTTTGATGATTCTTTCGACTGGCAAGATGGTTGGAGAGGTGATGCTAATACTAACTGGTATGCATACCAAGTTGCTACAGGAAACTACGGAATGGAAATTGAAGCAAAATCTGTAAACAATGCTTTCGGTCCTAAAATTAGTAATATTACATTAACAAGAGCAGCTGGTACTGTAACTGAAGGTGGAACTTCAGTAAATGAATTTGATGCTATCCAATTCAAAAAAGAAGGAAATGGAGAATATACTAACGTTTTAATCTCAGGTTACACAACTTCTAATGCAACACTTACAGCTACTGCTGTTAGAATCCAAGATAAATCAACAAATGACAACCAAGTGACTGGTGGCAAAATAAAAATGTTGAATGTAAAAATCAATGATGGAACTTCACAATTTGGAGGTGTTGGAACAACTTTTACAGTAGCTTTCCCAACTGGAAACTACACTACAAGTACTACAGCTACAGGAGCTACATTAACAGCTGGTGCATGGGCAATTGTTGATGGAGTTAGCTTGATCAAATAATTTCAGGTTTCTTTCTTTGTACTTTAAAGAATGCCTTTCAAAATTGAAAGGCATTTTTTTATTTATTTAAAATGATTTTTATATCTTTACTATAAATCTAAGCTAATGGTAAAAAACTACTCTTATATTATACTCTTATTGGTTTTGTTTTTCTCTGTGAGGGTTTCAGCTCAGGAAACCAAACAACAACCAAAGACTCAAGAAAACACTTCTATCGAAGGGTTGAGCTTGTATCCTAATCCTGTGAGTAATGGTAAAGTATACATTTCTACCAAAGAGGATTTAGAAAAAGAAATCACCATTTTTGATGTTTTAGGAAAAAAAGTACTCCAAACGCAATTGAGTTCTAGAGAACTTAATGTTTCCTCGCTTTCTCCTGGTGTATACATCATAAAAATCAATGAAAATCAAGCCACAGCAACACGCAAACTAATCATCAGATAACTATAATTAACCACCCAAAAAAAGCTCCAATTTTGTTGGAGCTTTTTTTTGTCTACTCCATTTTGATTATAAACTCAAAAAAGAGCAAAAAAGTATACCTTTGCAAAAAAAATACTGCATTGGTCTCAAATTCTGATCTTTTTTCGATTTCCAACCAAAAGCAATTTGAAAAAATCGCTTTAAAAACGTTTCGTTACCAATACGAAAACAACTTGGTTTATCAAGAATTTTGTGATTTACTACATACTAATGTGCAAAAGGTAAAAACATTGCAACAAATTCCGTTTTTACCCATTCAGTTTTTCAAAAGTCATACAGTTGTGAGCAATAACGAAGCTCCTCAAGCTATTTTTACAAGCAGTGGAACTACAGGTATGACCACAAGTCAACACCTAGTTACTGATGTTTCCCTTTATGAAGAAAGTTATCGTAGAGGATTTTCTCAATTTTATGGCAACATTGAAAATTATGTCGTTTTAGCGCTTTTACCTTCTTATTTAGAACGCGAAGGCTCCTCTTTGATTTATATGGTCGAAGATTTGATTCAGTTATCCAATCAACCCGAAAGTGGCTTTTACCTCAACAATCACGACGAATTAATAGAAAAGTTAATCGAACTGGATAGTCAGGGACAAAATGTGATTTTGATTGGTGTTACCTATGCCTTATTGGACTTGATTGAAAAAAGAAAATTCCAGCTCCAAAACACCATCATTATGGAAACGGGCGGTATGAAAGGCAAGCGCAAAGAAATGATACGCGAAGAATTACACCAACAATTATGCGCTGGTTTTGGTGTTGCTAGCATTCATTCAGAATACGGGATGACCGAATTGCTCTCACAGGCATATTCGCTTGGAGAAGGTATATTTGAATGCCCCTCTTGGATGCAAATCCTCATTCGAGATACCGAAGATGCTTTAAGCTATGTAGCCGAAGGTAAAACCGGCGGAATCAATGTGATTGACTTAGCCAATCGCAATTCCTGCTCCTTTATTGCTACTCAAGATTTGGGTAAAAAATACACTAATGGTACTTTTGAAGTGTTAGGTCGTTTTGACAATTCGGATATTCGTGGGTGTAATTTGATGGTGGTTTAAACAAAAAAGTCCGCAATAAAAATTGCAGACTTTTCTGTGTATAAATTTCGGGTGTTACACCACTCTTATCACAAAATAATTTTTCTTACCACTTTGTAACAAGACAAATCGGTCATTGATTAAATCATTTGCCGTCAATACAAAGTCTTCTTTTACTTTTTCTCTATTTACCGAAATAGAATTAGCAGTCAAAGCTCTTCTCGCTTCACCGTTTGATTTAAAGAAACCTGTTTTTTCATTTAAAACTGTTATGATGTCCAAACCTGCTTCCACTTCATTTTTGGCAATTTCTGCTTGAGGAACACCATCAAAAACTTCTAAGAATGTGGCTTCATCTAATTGTTTTAAGTCATCAGCCGTGGCATTTCCAAACAAAATCCCAGAAGCTTTTATTGCGTTTTCTAAATCTTCCCTAGAATGCACCATAATTGTGATTTCTTCGGCTAATTTCTTTTGTAACAAACGTAAATGAGGTGCTTCTCTATGTTGCAACGTCAACTCATCGATGGCTTCTTTGGTCAAGAACGTAAAAATTTTGATATATTTCTCAGCGTCAACATCAGAAGTATTCAACCAATATTGGTAAAATTTATATGGAGAAGTTCTAGCGGCATCCAACCAGATATTTCCTCCTTCGGATTTTCCAAATTTAGTTCCATCGGCTTTGGTAATCAAAGGACAAGTTAAAGCATAGGCTTTCCCTCCTTCTTTTCTACGAACCAACTCAGTTCCTGTGGTAATATTCCCCCATTGGTCGCTTCCTCCCATTTGCAGCGTACATCCTTTGGCTTTGTATAAATGCAAGAAATCATAGCCTTGCACCAACTGATAGGTAAACTCCGTAAAAGACATTCCCTCGGCTGCTTCCGAAGACAAACGTTTCTTTACCGAATCTTTCGCCATCATATAATTCACTGTAATGTGCTTTCCGATATCGCGAATGAAATCTAGAAACGAAAATTCTTTCATCCAGTCATAGTTGTTCACCAATTCGGCAGCATTGTCAGCATTCGAAGTAAAATCTAAGAAACGAGCCAATTGACCTTTTATCGCTTCTTGATTATGACGTAAAGTGGCTTCGTCTAATAAATTTCTCTCATTTGACTTCCCAGATGGGTCTCCAATCATTCCTGTGGCACCACCAACCAAAGCTAAGGGTTTATGTCCTGCTAATTGAAAATGTTTCAATAACATCACACCCACCAAATGACCAATATGCAATGAATCGGCAGTTGGGTCAATACCCACATATGCCACACGCATTTGCTCCAACAAATGTTCTTCGGTGCCTGGCATAACATCGTGGAGCATTCCTCTCCAAGTCACTTCTTCAATAAAATTCTTCATTTTTTTTCAATTTTGACAAAGATAACAATTTCGATGGCAATGACAATTTGAGTTATGAGTCAAAATAGTATATTTGTCCATATGATATTAGTAACAGGAGGAACCGGCTTAGTTGGCGCACATTTATTACTTCATTTGATAGAAAATGGAGAACACGTTCGAGCAATGTATCGAACAGCATCAAATTGTACTAAAACCAAAGCGCTATTTAGCCATTACCAAAAAGAGCATTTGTTTGGCGCAATTGAATGGGTACCAGGAGATATTTTGGACATTCCTTCTCTTGAGAAGGCATTTCAGGACATTAAACAAGTCTATCATTGTGCTGCCTTGATTTCGTTTGACCCCAAAGACGAAGACGCCATCCGAAAAACGAATATCGAAGGAACCGCTAATATTGTCAATTTTTGTTTGGCAAAAAAAACTGAAAAACTATGTTTTGTCAGTTCGATTGCGGCATTAGGCGACCTAGCCCCTCACGAAACAGAAATCACCGAAACTACTGAATGGAATCCAGAAAAACCGCATAGTGATTATGCTATTTCAAAATACGGTGCCGAAATGGAAGTTTGGCGAGGTCAGCAAGAAGGACTGAAGGTCATTATTGTAAATCCGGGTGTGATTTTAGGTCCAGGTTTTCCATCGCAAGGAAGCGGAACTTTATTTTCGACTATAAAAAAAGGCTTATCTTACTACACTTTGGGTACTACAGCTTTTATCGCTATTCCAGATGTCATAAACAGTATGTACCTCTTGATGAAAAGTGATTGTTGCAACGAAAGATTTACATTAATTGCCGAAAACTTAACTTTCAAAGATATTTTCTTCACTATAGCTGATGCCTTAAAAGTAAAAAGACCGACACGTTATGCCAGTCCTTTACTTACTACTATTGCTTGGAAAATAGATGCTTTTTTAGCATTTTTAAACCTCAAAAAACGTACTTTTAGTCGTGTTACTGCTAAAGCTTCGCATTCTGCAATACCTTACAGCAACCAGAAAATCGTTTCCCAATTAAAGCCAGCTTTCACGAACATAAAAGCTTACATTCAAGAGATTGCGCCTACGTTTTAAGTTATTGCGCTAATTTTTCTGCTCTACTTTTTGAATGAGTTTTTGAATTCAGCTTTAGTTTTTCTTGCTTACGTTTTATAATGGTATCCATTTTATCACTATTAGCTTGCAGTCGCTTCTGCACTTGCTCAAACATAGCTTTATACTCCTCAATAGAAGACGCATAATAAATATTACTCTGCGAAAACTGTGCGCTATCTATTTTATATTTTTTAAAAATGAATTCTTTAGGCGAAATTTTTTGGTACTCCGTTTTAGACATCATTTGGTATTTTGAAGCTTCTAGCAAGGCCAAATCATAAAAAACATTGACCATAACCGCTTTGTCAATCAACTTTTTTGGAGCTTTGACTGTTTCTTCTTTTCGACATCCAACGAATGAAACTAAGAGTGCAAAAAATAGGATTCCTTTTTTCATTTTTATCTATCAAATAATAATCGTTTACCAGCTTTCTTTGGACTTACTTTGAATCCTTGGTACACCAATTGACCGTTTACAAAAGTGTGGGTAATTCTAGATTTGAAAGTATAACCTTCAAAAGGAGACCAACCACATTTGGCTAAAATATTTTCTTTTTTCACACTCCAAGGCAAGCCGGCATTCACAATAGCTAAATCAGCATAATACCCAACTTTAATAAAACCACGTTTCTCGATTTTGAAAAGCGATGCTGGATTGTGACACATTTTTTCCACAATTTTTTCGATGGTTATTTTTCCTTGATGATAAGCTTCAAACATCGCCACTACTGCGTGTTGCACCAATGGTCCGCCAGAAGGGGCTTTGGTATACACTTGACTTTTCTCTTCCAAGGTATGAGGAGCGTGATCTGTAGCAATTACATCAATTCTTCCATCATTTACTGCTTTCCATAAAGCTTCGCGGTCATTGGCTGTTTTAACCGCTGGATTCCATTTGATAAAGTTTCCTTTGGTCTTATAATCTTCGTCTGAGAACCATAAGTGGTGAATACATACTTCCGCAGTAATCATTTTCTCAGCTAAAGGAATTTTATTGGTAAACAAATCCAGTTCCTTGGCAGTAGAGATATGAAAAACGTGTAATCTTGCTCCTGTTTTTTTGGCCAATTCAACGGTTCTTGATGAAGAAAGATAACAAGCTTCTTCTGTACGAATCAAAGGATGGCACTCTACTGGAATGTCATCACCGTATTGCTCTTTGTATTTGGCTAAATTCGATTTCACTGTACTTTCATCTTCACAGTGCACAGCGATTAATAATTTGGTACTTGAAAAGATTTTCTCCAAAGAATCCGTACTGTCTACTAACATATCTCCTGTTGAAGAACCCAAAAAAAGCTTAAGTCCCGCAACATTTCGCGGATTTGTCTTTAATATTTCCTCCAAATTATCGTTGGTTCCACCCATCATAAATGAGTAATTAGCAAAAGAAGACTCCGCTGCAATTTGGTATTTTTGTTCTAATAATTCTTGGGTTACTGCATTAGGAACCGTGTTAGGTTGTTCAATGAATGAAGTTATTCCGCCAGCTACAGCTGCTCTCGATTCAGATTCAATATCCCCTTTATGAGTAAGACCTGGTTCTCTAAAATGCACTTGGTCATCAATTGCACCTGGAATCAAATAGTTTCCTTCGGCATCAATTATTTTACAATCGGATGACTTTGGACTAATCGTTTCGGCAATTTCAACAATTAAATCATTTTCAATTAATAAATCGCCTTCAAAAATGGTTCCCTCATTTACAATCTTAGCATTCTTTATTAAAATCTTATTCATATTTAAATGGTTTTAAAGTCTTCCTATTAACTGGCGCAATCGAAGTGAAATTACTCCAAAAACAGCTTCAATAATAATGGAGTTACTCATCTTGGAAACTCCTTTGGTTCGATCCGTAAAAATAATCGGAACCTCGGCAATATCAAATTTTTTACAGTAGGTTCTGTATTTCATTTCAATTTGAAAAGCATAGCCTACAAACTTTATTCTATCAATATTAATGCGTTCCAATACTTCTCTTTTGTAACAAACAAATCCTGCGGTTGCATCATGAATTTTCATGCCAGTAATCAATCTTACATAAACCGAAGCAAAGTAGGACATCAAAACACGACTCAATGGCCAGTTAACGACATTTACTCCCGTAACATAACGAGAACCAATGGCTAAATCTGCTCCGCCAAAATGACAAGCGTCATATAATCTTTCTAAATCATTTGGATTATGTGAGAAATCAGCATCCATTTCAAAAATGAACTGATACTTGTGTTGTAATGCCCATTTAAATCCATGAACATATGCGGTTCCAAGACCTGATTTTTCTTTTCTTTTTTCTAAAAACAATCTTCCTGGATATTCTTCTTGAAGCAAAACAACCTTATCTGCGGTGTGATCGGGTGAATTATCATCTATGATTAGAACATGAAAAGACTTGTGCTGAGAAAGTGTAGCTCGAATGATTTTTTCGACATTCTCAATTTCGTTATAGGTTGGAATTATAACAATACTATCGTTCATATTTGTAGCAATTTCACGGCAAAAGTAAACTTTTTATAGCATTTGATTCATAATAAATCTATAATAAAAAGATTGAAACAAAAAATTAGTAATTTTGTTGGCTATGATGGATCCCGTACTTCACCCGAGAATAATAGAGAACAAAGACTGGGCAACAGCACTTTTTGTCTTGTCCTTAATCTTAATCGCTTTGACCAAATCGGTCTTTGAAAATCGCTTTAATGATTTTACCAAATTAATTTATTCGGACAAATACATCAAAATGTATCGCGACAGTAGCCATTTGATGAGTGGTTTTACTATTGCATTATTTGTGGTTCAAATCATTTCATTTGCCTTTTTTTTACAACTCTTTTTGAGCTATTATGGGCGAGCTTCTAAATCAGATTGGATGTTATTCATTCAACTATTCACTTTTATCACCTATTTTGTTTTGGCTAAATTCTTGATTGAGAAGATTATTGCTACTGCCTTCAAAATAGAAGAATTCATGGAGCAATTCAATCTCAAAAAAGTCACCTATCGTACTTATATTGGGCTAATTATCTTACCCATAGACTTGATTCTTTATTATTTTGACACCTTTTCAAAAAACATTTTTTTACCAATTTTTACTATCGCATTGATAATAAACATCTTCACTTATTTGCTCACAATAAAAAACTACCAAAGTTTAATTATGGGTAAATTGTTTTATTTTATTTTATATCTTTGCGCACTTGAAATAGCCCCCTATTATTTTATGTATTATTGGTTTACAAAAGGGAATACTTAGACAATATCAACTATGAAAGTGAAAACAATTTTGGTGTCACAGCCAGAACCTAAAGTAGAGAACTCTCCTTACTTTGAGTTGCAACAAAAGCATAAAGTAAAAATTGATTTCAGGCCTTTTATTCATGTAGAAGGAGTCAGCGCAAAAGAAATTCGATTGCAAAAAATCGACTTACACAATTACAGCGCCATTATTTTAACCAGTCGTAATGCGGTAGATCACTTTTTTAGAGTGGCCGAAGAAATGCGATACAAAGTTCCCGAAGATTTAAAATATTTTTGTCAATCAGAAGCCATTGCTTTTTACCTTCAAAAATATGTAGTGTACAGAAAACGTAAAATCTACGTTGGACCAAAAGATTTCGCCGATTTATCTCCGCTAATCAAAAAATACAAAGACGAAAAATTCTTATTACCCGCATCAGATCAATTGAATGCAGATATTCCTGTAACATTGAACGCACTGAAAGTAGATTGGACTCCAGCTACTTTTTACAAAACAGTAATGAGTGACCTATCGGATTTGGCTGATGTTTATTATGATGTTTTGGCTTTTTTCAGTCCAACTGGAATTAAATCATTGTACAAAAACTTCCCTGATTTTGAACAAAACAATACAAGAATTGCTGTTTTTGGAAGCACCACTCAAAAAGAAGCTTTAGATCATGGATTGCGTGTAGATATTATGGCACCAACCCCTGGAACGCCTTCGATGACTATGGCGTTAGAAAAATATATTGCAGAAGCAAACAAAGGAAAATAAAACATTTAAATTCCAAAATATAAAATCCAAATTCCAATTACTAAACGGAATTTGGATTTTTTATATCCTCAAATTTGATTTTAACTTCAAATCTAAACTAAAATCATTATTTTAGTTAAAAATTATAATATGAAGATCAATTCTCTTATAGTTGAAATTGACGGTATTGACAAAGAAATTTTGCGTTACCTTATGGAAGATGCTAGAAAACCCATTTTGCAAATCGCTAATAAAATTGGAATTTCAGGAGCGGCCATTCATCAACGACTGCGCAAATTGGAGCAATCGGGCGTAATTTCTGGGTCAAAATTTACGGTAAGCCATAAAGTATTAGGCTATAACACTATGGCTTTCGTTGGAGTATATCTCGATAAAGCCGCCCGAAATTCAGAAGCGGTAAAAGATTTAAAAAAAATTCCAGAAGTACTCGAATGTCATTACACTACTGGCAATTGGTCTATTTTGATTAAAATCATTTGCCGAGATAACGAACACTTAATGCAACTCTTGAATTCAAAAATCCAGACCATCGAGGGCGTTTCCAGAACTGAAACATTTATTTCGCTAGAGCAACAAATAGAGCGTCAAATACAACTCTAAAAATTTCAAATTCCAAATTCCAAATTCCAAATTCTAAATTCCAAGTAAAATAAAAATTCCAACCTCATGACTTCGAGATTGGAATTTGAATGTTCTGTTTTGGAATTTTTCTTTTACTCCCTTCTACCACCTAAATAGATAGAAACATAGTACAACAAAGTAGCTATGGAACCTAAAGCAGCTACTACATAAGTTCTAGCTGCCCATTTTAAAGAATCTTCGGCTCCATCATACTCGGCACGATTGAGCATATTTTTGTTTTTCAACCAAGCCAAAGCGCGATTACTTGCGTCATATTCTACGGGTAAAGTAACAATAGAAAATAAAGTTGTTGCTGCAAAAATCACAATACCAATCAACAACAAGCTCGGAAAGGTTTTAATCATAAGAATTCCTGCTAACAAAATCCATTGCACAAATCCAGAAGCTACACTTACAATCGGTACCAATTTGGAGCGCATTTGCAACCATTCGTACCCCACAGCATGTTGTACAGCATGACCACATTCGTGCGCCGCAACAGCTGCCGCTGCTGCATTACGCTGATTGTATACCGCCTCACTCAAATTCACAGTTTTATCTACCGGATTATAATGGTCTGTTAATTGCCCAGGAGTCGAAATGACACGAACATCATAAATCCCATTATCTGCGAGCATTTTTTGAGCAATCTCAGCGCCAGACATACCGTTTTGTAATTGCAATTTAGAATAGTGTTCAAATTTACTCTTCAATCTTGAACTTACTAACCAGCTGAAAAGCATAATGGCTCCAGCCAAAATCAAATAACCACTTCCCATATTCTTGTTTTTTAGTTTATATTTTTGTCTCCTATTGCGACAACAATTTACGAACCAAACTCTAAAAATGCCATTTTGACACGAGTTAAATATTCCATAAAAAAAATCCAAACTCCAATCGTGAAATTGGAATTTGGATTTTTTAAAGTTAGAATTTAATAATTTACCCTACCAAGTTGATGATTTTTCCTGGCACAATAATCACTTTATTGGGCGTTCTGCCGTCTAATTGTTTTTGGGTTCTTTCGTCTTGCATTACGATTTCCTCGATTTGTTCTTTGGTTAAATCCAAAGGCAATTTGATGGTAAAACGCATTTTCCCGTTGAAAGAAACTGGATATTCTTTTTCACTTTCAACCAAATGTTGTGGGTCAAAAACTGGAAACGGAACTGTTGCAATAGACCCTTGGTGACCTAACAACGACCATAATTCCTCAGCGATATGAGGCGCATAAGGCGAAATTACAACCGCCAACGGTTCTAAAATGGCACGAGAATGACAGTTTTGTGATGACAATTCGTTGACACAAATCATAAATTGTGACACCGAAGTATTGAAAGAGAATCCTTCAATGTCTTCTGCCACTTTTTTGATGGTTTTGTGTAATGATTTTAAGTTGTCTTTGGTAGGTTCGTCGTTGTTTACAATCAAACCGTTTTCATCAAAATACAAACGCCATAATTTTTTCAAGAAACCAAAAACTCCCGAAATCCCTGCGGTATTCCAAGGTTTGGCTTGCTCTAATGGTCCTAAAAACATTTCGTACAAACGCAACGTATCGGCTCCGTATTCTGCACAAATATCATCGGGAGTTACCACATTGTATTTCGATTTCGACATTTTTTCGACCTCTCTTTTTACAATATAATCTTCTGCTTCATTTAAAAATGGAATCCCTTTATATTGTGGCATCCAACTTCTAAGCCTATCTTTATCAATTACATTTGAAGTACCAACTAGCAAAGAAACATCAACGCTTGCTTTAATTAAATTCTCTGCCGAGTAATAAATTTGAACATTCTTTAATTCAGAAGTATTTACTTTAATCCATTCATCAACCAAAGAATTGCGATTATTTATTTTTATATCATTATATATTTCTTCATTAATAACAAGAGATTTTGGCGCAATAGCAGCATCTAATAAATTACTTACATCATTTAAATCATTCTCGTACAAAAAAGAATTACTTAAAGTTGTTTTTGCTTGCAATAAAACAATAAAAACAAAAGCGCTTTCTCCCAAAATCATCCCTTGATTAATCAATTTCTTGAAGGGTTCTTCGGTTGGAGCAAAACCTTTGTCTTTTAAGAATTTGTTCCAAAAACGAGAGTACAACAAGTGACCCGTCGCGTGTTCGCTTCCGCCAATGTATAAATCTACGCTTTCCCAATATTTCAAAGCCTCGGTAGAAGCAAATTCGGTTTCGTTTTGCGCATCCATATAACGCATCCAATACCAAGAACTTCCTGCCCATCCTGGCATCGTATTCAATTCTAAAGGAAAAATGGTTTGGTTGTCTATCAACTGAGTACTAACCACTGAGCACTGAACACTATCCCAAGCCCAAACTGCTGCATTCCCCAAAGGAGGCAATCCGTCTTCGGTTGGTAAATACTTCTCAACTTCAGGCAAAACGATTGGCAAATGTTTGGCATCAATCATTTGTGGCAAGCCGTTCACATAATATACAGGGAAAGGCTCTCCCCAATAGCGTTGACGCGAGAACACCGCATCACGCAAACGGTAATTGATTTTTCCTTTACCTTGACCTATTGCTTCAAGTTCTGCAATTACTTTCTGAGTTGCTTCTTTATAACCTAAGCCGTTCAAGAAATCAGAATCGATTAATTGAAACCCTTCTTTGGCACCAAAAGCCGCTTCTGAAATGTCTTGGTCAAAAATATTTTTGATGGTTGGCATTCCGTTTTGACCTTTGAAGAAATTTGCAAAAGCATAATCTCTTTCGTCTCCACAAGGTACCGCCATTACGGCTCCAGTTCCGTAACCCGCCAACACATAATCGCCAATCCAAACTGGAATGGGTTCTTTGGTAAACGGATGTTCTGCATAAGCACCCGTGAACACTCCCGAAATGGTTTTCACATCGGCCATACGCTCTCTTTCGGAACGTTTCGCTGTTTTTTCAATATAAGCTTCTACGGCTTCTTTTTGTTCAGTAGTTGTGATTTGAGCCACCAATTCGTGTTCTGGAGCCAAGGTCATAAACGTTACTCCAAAAATAGTATCAGGTCTGGTTGTAAATACGTCAATACTTGCTTCGTGATTTTGCACATTGAAAGTTACCATCGCCCCAACCGATTTTCCAATCCAGTTGCGTTGACTTTCTTTAATACTTTCGCTCCAATCAATTTCGTTTAATCCTTGCAACAAACGCTCTGCATACGCTGAAATTCGCATACTCCATTGCGTCATTTTCTTGCGAATCACAGGATAACCACCACGTTCTGAAACACCATTTACAATTTCGTCATTCGCCAAAACCGTTCCCAATCCAGGACACCAGTTAACTTCGGTTTCTGCTAAATAGGTTAATCGGTACTGCAATAAGATTTTTTGTTGCTCATCGGATGAAAATGCGATCCATTCCTTAGCTGAAAAACTAATGATATTGTCATCGCAAACAGCATTTACAGTAGTATTTCCCTCTTTTTCAAAAATAGCTGTCAAAGTCGAAATATCTTCGGCTTTGTCGGTGTCTTTATTGTACCAAGAATTGAACAATTGGATAAAAATCCATTGCGTATGTTTATAATAATCAGGATTGGAAGTTCTCACTTCTCTGTCCCAATCAAATGAAAATCCAATTTTGTCTAACTGTTTTCGGTAACCTGCAATTGCATTTCCTTCTTTATCAACTCCTCCGTCTATATTTACACGTGTCGTATCTTCTGGACGTTGTCCTGTTTGAATGGCATATTGTTCAGCAGGTAATCCAAAACTATCATAGCCCATTGGATGCAAAACATTAAAACCTTGATGTCTTTTGAAACGCGAATACACATCTGATGCGATGTACCCTAGAGGATGTCCGACGTGTAATCCCGCTCCAGAAGGATAAGGAAACATGTCCAAAACATAATATTTTGGTTTATCAGAGTTGTTTTGCGCTGCAAAAGTCTTGTTGTCAGCCCAATATTGTTGCCATTTGGCTTCGATTTTGTTCGGATTGTATTTCATTCGTTAATTTGTATTGTATTTTAAAGGTCTTATGCTTTCACTTTCGCTCAAGTCATTCCTCAATTTATATTGTTTTTAATGGAGTGGTGCTTTCGCCTACTCAAGTCATTGTTCTGTGAAGATTTTTGGCTGGTGATTTATCCATCTTTTTTATGTTTATAACAACAAACTAAAAACTATCAACCACAAACTAAAAATAAGCCGCAAATTTACATTTATTGTACGAAAGTTGAAAGTTTGGGCGTTATTAACTTCAAATAAAGAATTTGTTTGTTATTTTTACGCCATAATTAAAGTATGCTATGAGTTCTAACTTCGACAAATTTCAAAAACGCAGGTTAATTTCCTCTTATTTTTCGGTAGTATTGAGTGTTTTTTTGGTGTTATTCCTATTGGGAACATTAGGACTATTCATCGTGAATTCTAAAAAATTAGCCGATGATTTTAGAGAAAAAATTGCGATGACTGTTTTCTTCAAAAAAGAAGCTACCGACAGTACTTTTCAGGCATTTGAAAAAGAATTAAAAGCGGCTAAATTTCCGAAACAATTTGTTTATGTTTCCAAAGAAAAAGCAGCGAAAGAACACACAGATATCATTGGAGAAGATTTCCTTACATTCTTGGGAGAAAATCCACTTCAAAACTCCTACGATATCAATCTAAAAGCAGACTATGTGGTTCGTGATAGCATTGCAAGAATTGAAAGTCATTTTCGTAAAAACCCGATGGTTTCTGATATTGTTTATGACAAACAATTGGTAAATCTGGTAAACGACAACATCAAGAAAGTAAGTATGTGGATTTTAATCATCAGTGGTTTCCTAACCGTAATTGCTGTGTTATTGATTAACAGTTCCTTGCGTTTATCCATCCACTCTAATCGTTTTATCATCAAAACAATGCAAATGGTGGGCGCTACTAAATCTTTTATCCGAAAACCTTTTGTCATTAAAAGCATAAAATTAGGAATGATTGGAGCTGGTTTGGCTATCGTGGCTTTGATTTCTTTATTAGTTTATATCGAAACCAACTTCCCTGATTTAGGAATTTTAGAAGACAAATTAATCATTGCTGTGATTCTCTTGGGCGTATTTGGTCTTGGCGTTTTAATCACTTGGTTGAGTACGTACTTTGCTACTCAACGTTTCTTGAACCTAAGAACAGACGATTTATATTAGTATTTCAATATTCAGTCACAACTATTCGATAATTCATTAAGTTGAAATAAAAATGAAAAACAACGAAATAAAAAAAGAATTTCTTTTTGAAAAAACCAACTACATCATCCTATTAATAGGTATTGCAGTAATTGCCCTTGGGTTTCTGTTAATGTCTGGCGGTGGTAGTGATGACCCTGCCGTTTTTAGTGAAGCTATTTTTGACTTTAGAAGAATTCGCTTGGCTCCAACAACGGTTTTGATTGGTTTTGGAATCACTATTTATGCTATTCTTAAAAATCCTAAAAAACAGTAATTAGTCATTAGTGAATAATTACTGGCTTTACTCCATTTTACAAACATAAAAATGAATACACTACAAGCAATCATCCTTGCAATTATTGAGGGAATTACTGAATTTTTGCCTGTTTCTTCGACTGGGCATATGATTATTGCTTCGTCTTTTTTTGGAATCGCAGATCAAGATTTTACCAAATTGTTTACTATCGTAATTCAATTGGGAGCTATTTTATCGGTAGTAATTTTGTATTTCAAAAGGTTTTTCCAATCCTTAGATTTTTATTTTAAACTATTGGTTGCTTTTATTCCAGCGGTAGTTTTGGGATTACTATTGAGTGATTTCATAGACGGATTGCTTGAAAATCCTGTTACCGTAGCAGTTTCATTACTAATTGGTGGTTTTATTTTATTAAAAGTGGACGAGTGGTTCAATCACTCCACCACCGAAAACGAAAAAGAAATCACCTATCAACAAGCCTTTAAAATTGGTTTGTTCCAATGTTTAGCAATGATTCCTGGTGTTTCTAGAAGCGGAGCGAGTATTGTGGGTGGAATGTCGCAAAAATTATCCCGTACTTCTGCTGCTGAATTTTCTTTTTTCTTAGCTGTTCCTACGATGTTGGGTGCTACAGTCAAAAAATGTTACGACTATTACAAAGACGGATTTGTTTTGAGTGACGACCAAATAAACTATTTGATTATTGGTAATATTGTGGCTTTTATAGTGGCCTTATTGGCAATAAAAACCTTCATTGGTTTTTTAACTAAAAACGGTTTCAAAGTTTTTGGTTACTACCGCATACTTGCTGGTATTATCTTACTAATCATCCATTTTTTTATTCATCCTCTGACCATCATTTAATGACACCCGAAGACTACTTAGAAGGTCAAGTCCTTTTGATTGACAAACCTTTGCATTTTACTTCTTTTCAAGCGGTAAATAAGTTAAAATATTTGTTGATTAACAAAGTTGGATTGCCAAAAAAATTCAAGATTGGTCACGCGGGAACTTTAGACCCATTGGCTTCTGGTTTATTATTAATCTGCACTGGTAAATTCACCAAACGTATCACCGAATTACAAGGGCAAGCGAAAGAATATACCGGTACTTTTCATATTGGAGCTACTACTCCGTCCTACGATTTAGAAACCGAAATTGACCAACATTTTCCTACCGAACACATCACTGAGGCATTAATACACGAAACTGTGCAGCAATTTCTGGGAGAAATTGATCAAAAGCCACCTATTTTTTCTGCGATAAAAAAAGACGGCGTACGCTTGTACGAACATGCACGTGCTGGAGAAACTATTGAAATTGCAAGCAGAAAAACCACCATTCACGAATTTGAAATCACCAGAATCGCACTTCCAGAAATCGATTTTAGAGTGGTTTGTAGCAAAGGTACTTACATCCGATCTCTAGCCTTTGATTTTGGAAAAGCATTAGCTTCTGGAGCCCACTTAACTGTCTTGCGTCGCACCAAAATAGGTGATTATGATGTGACTAATGCCGTTACTCCAGCCGTTTTCGAGGAACGTTTAGGATAAAAAAAAACACATGACAATTTCTTTTTCTAGAACTTGCGATGTGTTTTCTTTAAAAATCAAAGTACTTTTAAATCATACTTTAAGCTTTTAACAGCTGGGGCTAGACCGAAGTTAATAATGAATTGTTGTCTTTCCTCCAAACAAGATTGAAGAAAAAAAGTCATAAAACTTTTCAAATAGCTTTTTCATAACGATGTTTTTTAAATTGTGCGACACTATTTTAAACACCAATAAAAAAGTAAATCAAATCAATAGACTTGGATAGCTGCCTCTAATTTACGACATTAATTTTATAATTAGAACTCTGACAAATAAAAAATATTTGTTAAACATTTGAAATAAAAGAACTTATACACTAAACAACCCCTTCGACACATTCTGGCATCAACGATAAAATCTCATTTTGAATACTCAATCCTTTGTCATGTAAGTACCATAATTGAAGTTCAGACTTAGCTGTTTGATCTACCACGCCATGCTCTTTTTTATAATTTGTAATTAATTCGGCGGCTCCTTTAGGTCTAGGTCCCCAATTACTAACGACCTCAGAAGTAGCTTTATCGATGATAATCAATTTAGGAATAGCTCTAGCTCCATTGGTCAAAAAATGTTGCATAAGCTCCTCATTTTCGTCTCGAAAAACAATTTTCAACTCAACTTTATCGGTTTCTAAAGCCATTTTATTTATAACTGGTATAATTTGTGCGGCATCTCCGCACCAGCCTTCAGCCAAAACCAACCAAATGTATTCGTTTTGTAACCCTTTTAGTTGTTCGGCTACGGCGACATCAACTTTTATCGTCTTATCCAAACGATTCATTCTCGTTTCGTTAAGCGAACTGTAATGTGTTAAATCTTCTGATTGTTCTTTACCCGTTGATTTTCCCTCTTTCAACAAATCAGAAACTATTTTTCTATAATTGGTATACGAATGACTATGAAATAATGCTTTTGCAATCGATGTTTTCATTTTATTATTATTTTTAGGCAAAATTAAACATATCCCCTGAATACTATTGTGACAAAAATCACCTATAAAAGAACTAATAACACTATTTGATGATAAATAATTCAAAATCTACAGGTTTAGTCTTATCTGGAGGAGGCTCAAAAGGTATAGCTCATGCTGGGGTTTTACAATTTTTAGAAGAACAAAACATTTTTCCTTCTCAGATTTCGGGTTCAAGTGCTGGTTCTATTGTTGCCGCACTTTATGGAAGCGGAAAATCTCCCAAGGAAATTTTAGCGTTCTTTAAATCAATTTATTTTTTCCATTGGAAACATTTTACCTTTTCGAAAGCTGGATTAATAGATCCAGAATCTTTCAAAGAATATTTTATAGATATCTTCAAAGATAGCGTTTTAGGCGACTTGAAAATCCCCATTCACATTACTGCAACCAATATGGTAAAAGGAAGCTTAACTATTTTTGATCATAATACTAAAACCATCGACGCCATTTTAGCTTCAAGTGCTTTTCCTGGTGTCATTTCGCCCTATGAAATTAATGGTGAATTGTACAGTGATGGCGGAATTTTGAACCATTTCCCAACAGAATTAATTCAAGAGTCCAGTGATTTTTTAATTGGCGTATATGTAAGTCCAATGCAAAAGATTCAGGCCAAAGATTTAACATCAATTAAATCGGTTACGAGCAGAGCCTTTGATTTACTTACCGCAAATTCTAGTTTAAATAAATTCAAAACATGTCATTGGTTGATTGAGCCTGAGGAATTATGTGCCTATAGCACTTTTGAAACGAGCAAAAGTAAAATGGATACTATTTTTAAAATTGGATACGAATCGGCTAAAAAAAGTTACGAAAAACTTAATTTATATATTTAAGTCTCGCTATTTCACAAAAAATAGAATATCGCTATATTTGCACCAAACAATTCAACAGACAAATGAAATACAAAAGAATCCTTCTCAAATTAAGTGGTGAAGCGCTAATGGGCGATTTAAACTACGGAATTGACCCTAAAAGATTAGCCGAATATGCTCACGAAATTAAGAAAGTTCACGCTAAAGGAGTAGAAATTGCCATTGTAATTGGTGGAGGAAACATATTTAGAGGTGTTGCTGGTGCAAGTTCAGGCATGGATCGCGTTCAAGGTGATTATATGGGAATGCTAGCCACTGTGATCAACGGAATGGCGTTACAAGGAGCATTAGAAGATAACGGAATGAAAACCCGTTTAATGACTGCTTTAAAAATGGAATCTATTGCAGAACCTTATATCAAAAGAAGAGCCGATCGTCACTTAGAAAAAGGGCGTATTGTGATTTTTGGAGCTGGAACAGGAAATCCGTATTTTACAACAGATACTGCAGCTGTTTTGAGAGGAATCGAAGTAAGTGCAGATGTTATATTAAAAGGAACACGCGTAGATGGTGTGTATGATTCTGATCCAGAAAAAAATGCTTCTGCTGTAAAATTTGATTATATTTCATTTGAAGACGTATTAAGCAAAGGCTTAAATGTAATGGATACTACCGCTTTTACTTTAAGTCAAGAAAACAAATTGCCAATTGTAGTTTTTGATATGAACAAAGAAGGCAATTTATTGAAAATCTGCGAAGGCGAAAACATAGGAACAGTAGTTAATATATAAGTTTATGGTTAAAGGTTTGTAGTTTATAGTTGACTGCGAACCACCAACAACAAACAACAACATTAAGATTATGACTGAAGAAATTGACTTTATATTAGAGAGTACAGAAGAATCTATGGAAGGTTCTATTGCACATTTAGAAAAATCATTTTTGAATATCCGCGCAGGGAAAGCTTCTCCTGCAATGCTAGGAAGTGTTTTTGTAGATTATTACGGGTCTGCTTCACCACTTTCTCAAGTGTCGAAAATTAGTGTGCCAGATGCGAGAACCATCACTATTCAACCCTTTGAAAAAAGCATGTTGCACCCTATAGAAAAAGCTATTATGATAGCCAATTTAGGGTTTAACCCAATGAACAATGGAGACGTGATCATCATTAGCGTTCCACCTTTGACTGAAGATCGTCGTAGAGAATTGGCCAAACAAGCCAAAGCCGAAGCCGAAGACGCCAAAATTGGAGTTCGTAACGCTCGTAAAGACGCCAATACCGATATCAAAAAATTAGAAAAAGAAGGTACCTCTGAAGACATTTGTAAAAGTGCCGAAGAACAAGTTCAAAACTTAACCAACACTTTCATCAAAAAAATCGATGAATTGCTAGCTGTTAAAGAAGCCGAAATTATGAAAGTATAACTTTCTCAACAAACATATACTAAACCGTCTCCAAAAGTATCTTGGAGACGGTTTTTTTTGTGTCCAAAAATCACTAAATGTGGGTATTGTGAGTGGATAGAGATTGCCTATTTTTACAATCCATTAACTAACCTCTTTTTATGAAAACAAACAAACAAACAAACAAACAAACAAACAAACTAAAAGGTAGTGTTTTAACCCTACTTGTAATGCTATATATAGGATGTATTCAAAGTTGTTCTACTGAAGAAGCTATAAGCGAAAACAAAGTTCTAGTTAAAACAGTCGGCAAAGATGAGGCTATCCAATTCTTGAAAAACAAAACCCGACTTGAAGATGGTTTATCAAAAAAAGCAGCTCTAAATTTCAATTTTGATAAAATAAGCCTTGAAAGATTATCTAATTCTACTGAATTGCTAACAGTGGTACCCGTGATCACAAATGCTAAAAACCAACGAACGCGTGCACTATTACTAAAGGTAGAAAACTCTATTGAAACCATTCTTTACAGAGAATACGCGGATGTTTCTTCTACAAAAAATAATTTTACAGGTATTATCCTTATGACGAAATTGAATGGTGATTTCATTAGAGCCTATAGATTAAAAAATAATGAATACGTTGTAGAGTTAGCACCGACTAAGGGAAATAAAGCTGCAAAAAATATAGTTGCAAGTTCCAACGAAACCGTTGACGGTGGTGAGTTACAAGAAGTAGTTATAGCACCAAAGAAAAAAAGGAATACTTCAAAACAAGTATATTTAACTTTAATGCCATCAGGATCTAGCAATACAACAGAGGAAGGCAACTATGTGTTTATATGGGAAAGTATGGGTGGTGGAGATGGTAGTGCAACATCCGAACAAGAAGAGACCGAACAAGACATTGCAGAAAGAGTAAAAAAGATTGTAGACTCTATTGATGATTCGGAGTTAGACGAATGTCCAAAAGATGTAATGAGCAAATTAAAATACTCAGGTAATCTTGATATTGCATTTGTTTTACAAAGTCTTGGGGCAAGTACAGATTACAAGGTAAATTTTGTTATGAAACCCGCGAGTTCTTATGCTGAAACTCAGAGAATTTCTAAATACAATTATGAAATCAGAGTAGACCGAACCCAATCTACTGATGGGACAAAATTGTTTAAAGCTGCTGTATTACTTCATGAAATTATACATGCACATTTTTTGAGCCTAGTAGATTATTATAACAGCACACCAACTACCTTTTCTCTAAATACTTCCTTTCCTGATTTATTTGAAGCCTATGTAAAAAGTAAATATCCAAATACCACAGATAAGCAAGATGCTCAACACTTAGAAATAGCAAAATACTATGTTGAGGCCATGGCCATGACCTTACAACAATATGATGCAAACTTTAATACAAGCTATCAAGTTTACAAAGATTTGGCTTGGGGTACATTAAAAGACGCTCCAATTTTCAGCAAAACATACTTACCTGGAAGCGAAGAAAGTATAAGGATATCAAATAGATATAAAGCAGAAGCCTTAGGCAGAGCAGTAGACCAAGGAACTCCAAATGAACAAGCTCCAGTAGGTAAACCATGTAATTAAAAATGAAAAATGAAACAAAATATCTTTAGCCTTACCCTCACTTTAATGGTAACTCTTTGCTTTTCATGTAAAGGATGGACACAAACAGTAAATGAGAAAAACAAAGCCCTCAATGATTACTTAGAAACCATTTTTAAGGACCCTACTCAAGTTATATACGTAGCCAAAGAAAAAATAAGTAACAATGAAACTTTAAATATTTTAAGTAAAAAGGATATTATCTTGATAGATATTGACGGAAATGGCACTGGAGACCCCACTTTTATTAAAGAGAAAGACTTCAAAACTTTACGGAAAACATATAAGAACAACTGTAAAACAGGTATTTTAATATGGTGTACTGATAAATATTGGTTAAAAGAGGATTTCAAAAACCACAAAGTTGTTCTAGAAACTGTAAAAACAGAGAAAAGAATACAAGCTATTAATGAAAAATATAACAATTATGAACTCATGGTATATAGTTTTTCGGAACCCATTTATTACCAAAACAAAAAATATTTGATTTTTACAGTTAACATATCAAGTTACTTCAGTTCTAAAACATATACTGCAATCATGAAAAAAAATAAATCAAAATGGATAATGACACATAAAGGAATCGATCCAGATGTAATGAATTAAATGTATTTCTGCTGCTTTCATCAAAAAAATCGATGAATTGCTAGCTGTTATGGCAGCCGAAATTATGAAAGTGTAACTTTCTCAACAAACATATACTAAACCGTCTCCAAAAGTATCATGGAGACGGTTTTTTTGTGCTATTTTTGTCAATCTAATACAAAAATCGCTTGGGTTCAAAATACACGCTTATGAAGCAATTGAGTTGGTTGTTGCTACTTTTTACGTTCTCACTGCAGGCGCAATTCCAATGGAATGGTTTGGTGAAAGACGCGAAGACGAATCAACCTTTGCCTTTTGCGAGCATTACGAGCAACACGGGTGTACAAACCATCTCGGATGTAGATGGAAAATTTCAGCTTTTGAGTCCCAGTACTATTTTGGATTTTACGGTTTCTTATTTGGGTTACACGCCTTTCCAACAAGTCATCACGCCCAACAAAACGTTTTATGTAGTGGCCTTACAAGAAAAATCCAATGATTTGAATGAAGTGTTGATTCCCAAAGAAAATGTGGCTTTGCAAATTATTCGAAAAGCTATAGCGGCCAAATCCGTCAACAATCCGCAGCAAAAAAACAATAGTTTTTCGTTTAAATCCTATAACAAACTCCTTGTTACCGCGAATCCTGACTCGATTAACGGCAAAATTGATTCGGTTTTTGTAGACAAAACGTATGGTAGAGAACTGGTAAAAGTAGATTCGTCTAACTACAAGTTTAAAGAAATTATCAGTAAGCAGCATTTGTTTCAAACGGAGAAAGTATCGCTTTTTCAGTACCAAAATACCCACTTAAAAGAAGTTATTTTAGGAACCAAAATGGCTGGCTTCAAGCAACCGATTTATGAAATCATCGCGTTCAATTTGCAATCTTTTTCGATTTATGAACCCAAATATGAGTTGTTCGAAACCAAATACAATAGTCCTATAGCCGATGACGCACCAGAACATTACAACTACAAACTACTGGATTCGGTAGCCATTGATGGCAGGACAACCTATATGATTTATTTCAAAAACAAGAAAAAGAAAAATGCTGCAGGGCTCGAAGGGGTTTTATATATAGACACGAATTCTTATGCGATTGCTAAGGCCATTATGCGCATAAGAGGAGTATTGGACATCAGCGGGACTCACGAATTTGTGTATTTGCCTGCCGAAAAAATTTGGTTCCCCTCGGCCAAGACGTTCCAAATTGTAAAAGGAAAAAGCGACGATGACATTAAGATTCTTGGCGGAACCATACAGTTTGATGGCGATATTGAAGAAGGATTCAAACCGCGAAAAAAGGAAGCTACCGATATTAGTTATCTGATCTCCAAAAGTTACAATTTCGATATAGCATACAACAAAGCTGTCCAAATCAAACAACCAACGATAGCGATTGACATACAAGAAGACGCTATCAATCGATCGGATGATTTTTGGGAAATGTATAGAAAAGAGAAATTGGATTTACGCAGTCAAAAAACCTATGCTGCTGTAGATAGCATTTCGATAAAAAATGGCATTGAAAGTAAACTGCTGTTTGGCAGAAAAATCATCAATGGCTATGTGCCTATTAGTGTGATTGATTTTGATTTAAGAAAGTTTGTAAGCTTCAACAACTACGAAGGTTTTCGTTTAGGCGTTGGGGGTATTACCAATGACCGCTTTTCTAAAAAATGGAAAATTGAAGGCTATAGCGCTTACGGCACAAAAGACGGGACTTTTAAATACAGTTTAGGCATTGGTACCCGAATCAATAAGTTCTCGAATACTTGGTGGGGCGTTTCGTTTACGGATGATGTACGAGAAATAGCGAGTACCACTTGGACTGTTGACCGAAGAGCATTCAAAATTTACGACCCAAGACCTATCAACATTAGTACTTTTTACCATTATCAAACGTGGAAAACGGGCGTAGAAACCAAGTTTATTCCAAAAACCGAAAGTATATGGGAACTCTCAAACACTTTTGTAGAGCCAAAGTTTAATTATGCCTATAATCTAGACGGCAAACTCTTTACGAAATACAATTTGACTACGGCTATGGTTTCGTTGCGTTGGAATCCATTTAGTGATTATATGCAAACGCCAACGGGAAGAATTGAAACCGAAAAAAGATACCCAAAATTTACGTTTCAGTTTACCAAATCGTTACCAAATGTGGGCAAAAATGATTTTGAGTTTAGTAAAATCGATTTTAAAACCGAATATCAAAAGAACTACTTGAACGGTCAAAAAACGAGTTTACTCTTTGAAGCAGGTTATACTATTGGCGACTTACCTTTGACACATTTGTACAATACTTCGCCGAATAATTTGAATAAAGAAACGATTATTCAGCGTGTGACTTTTGCGGGTAAAAACAGTTTTGAAACGATGTTTTTTAATGAGTTTTTCTCTAGTAAGTTTGCTTATTTTCAGTTCAAGCACAGTTTTAATCGCATTCATTTGTTGAAAAAAGTAAAACCCAACTTGGTCGTGGTGAGCCGAATGGGATGGGGCGATATGGAAAAACCAGAGCAGCACGTTGGCATTAACTACAAAACCCTACGAGATGGTTTTTTTGAATCGGGAATCGAGTTGAACCAAATTTATAACGGCATTGGACTAAGTGGTTTTTACCGTTATGGACCGAACCAATTGGCTAAATTCCAAGATAATATTGCGGTGAAAATTAATTTTATTTTGAATTTGGGATTCTAACTCAGATTTCAAGAAAGTGGTGCTTTGACAATTCACATATGACTTATATTTTACTATTGGTTTTATACGCAAGGTTCGCAAAGGGAAAAACGCAAGGTTCGCAAGTTTTGCGTGAGGGATAGAAGCGGCATCCTCTTGGGGCGGGGTTCGCCCCAAGAGATATAGCGTAGAGCCCGACAGCATAAAACAAAGAGAGCCATTCAATAGTTAGTTGAATGGCTCTCTTTGTTTTATGGTGGCACGCCCAAATTTAACTTAATGCTCGGAAACCATTTTTAATCCTATAATGGAAGCAATGAGGGTAAGCAGGAAGAAAATACGCCAAAAAGTAGCGGGTTCTTTGAAGACTAAGAGTCCGACGAGTACGGTTCCTGCAGCGCCTATTCCTGTCCAAACGGCATAAGCGGTTCCGATGGGGAGGGTTTGTGTGACTTTGTAAACTAAGGACATACTGATGGTGAGACAGGCCAAAAAACCGAGAAACCAGTAGGTGGCTTCGGTACCTTGAGTTTCTTTGGCTTTGCCCAAACAAGTGGTAAATCCTACTTCGAAAAGGCCAGCAATTAGTAACAAAATCCAGTTCATACTATGGTTTTATGATTAATACTGACGGAACGCCGCTCAACCAAACGCTTCTGGAATCCACAAGTGCTTTCCAGCTTTCAAGGCTAATCATCATCAAATCTTGCTCGGCTAGGAATTCTTTTTTGATGATTTTTTCGCCATACAAGGTGATGTTGTTTGGGAATTTATGTTCCAATGAACTTATGGCGCTACCGATTACAAAATTTGATTTGATGTGTCCGTTGACATCCAAGACGACTACTTTGGACTTATTATTATGGATGAGTTTTTGAGCGTAATCAATCAAGAAAGCGTCTTCGGCACTGAAGATGGGGATAAAAATGGTGTTTACTTTTTGTAAATCTTTGTCAATTAAGATTCCCACAGGCATCTTGGCTTTGAGCAAAATTTGGCGGGTTCTTTCGTCAAAAGGAGAATTCGCAAACAAGCCTTCTTTTCCAGTGAATTTATCCATTAATCGCTCTGGATTAATAATTCTAGTCGTAAAACCAATTACTTTTCCGAGCAAAGTTCCTTCAAAAATAGATTTTCCGAGTCCTACTAATAAAAGGTCGTATTCGCCTTGATTGGCGATATCGGTGATTTCTGTTTCGATGTCGACTGTAGCTTTGAAGATGGTGGTCACTTCTTGTTTTAAAATTCTAGATTCCTCTTGAATCGGTAAAAATGCCGCAGTTTCTTTGTCTTCTAAAGCAAAAGGATGCATTTCGTTACTTACGGATAAATGCATAGCCGTTACCGAAGCGTCTTTTTGTTTACGGACTAAACTATTGGCCAAACGCAGCAGTGACCTTCCTTTTTCGTTGTTACCAAAAGAAATCAAAACGCGATATACTTTGGATTGTTCTAGTTCTTCTACCTCAACATCATCTTTGGTCTTGAAAATGAAATTGATTAAGTTAAGAGCTGGTCCAGTCATAAAAGTAGTGACCAATGCCATAATTACCATCATAGTAAATACCGCTGGTGTCAACACTCCCAACTCTAAACCAATGTTTAGTACTATTAATTCCATCAAGCCACGAGTATTCATCAATGCACCGATGGTTAAGCTATCTCTCCAATTTTGCCCCACAAATTTGGCCGCAAAAGCGCTACCAAAAAACTTACCTACTACAGCTACCAAGATGATGAAACCCGTAACTTGCCATAAATAAGGGTCGTTGATTAGACCTATTTCGGTTCGTAAACCTGTGAATACAAAGAACAAAGGCAAAAGTAAAATCACAGATACGTCCTCTACTTTTTCAATAAAAACGATTCTGAATTTAGCCACATCTGGCATAATCACACCTGTCATAAATGCTCCAAAAAGAGCATGTATTCCGATTACTTCTGTTGCATAAGACGCAATAATAAGGGTGACAAAAAAGATAGCTACAACGGGTTTACTTATCGCTTCTTTGGTTGCATACAAATCTCCAATTCGTTTGAGGAACGGTTTGACAATCAAAAGCATAATCAACACAAATCCAACAGCCAAAGAAATTACGTATAGAGAGCTCACAAAAGAGCCCGCTTTTACAATAGCAATTACGGCAGCCAACAAACACCAAGCTGTAATGTCATCGGCGGCGGCACAAGTGATTACGATGGCTCCCAATTTTGTTTTATGAATGCCGCGTTCTTGTACAATTCGAGCTAAAACCGGAAATGCTGTTATACTCATAGCAATTCCCATAAACAAACTAAACGAGAGGAATTTTACTCCATCGGGTGCAAATTGGTCATATACAAAATACGCTAAACCAATTCCGAGTGTAAACGGAAAAATAATACTAGCGTGACTGATTACTACGGCATCGTTGGCTTTATTTTTTAGCACCTTCAAATCTAACTCCATACCAATCACATACATAAAAAGTATCAATCCGATTTGGCTTAAGAATTTTAGATTACCGAGAGATTCTACAGGAAACAAAACTCCCGAAAACTCTGGAAAATAAGTTCCTAATAAAGATGGCCCTAAAGCTATACCTGCAATGATTTCACCAATTACAGACGGTTGTCCAATTTTTTTAAAAATCCAACCAAAGACTCTGGCTACGATAATTATGGTGATGATTTGTGCCAAAAGTATGGCCAAAGGTTCTTGAAAACTATGCTGCATAGATGCGATAAAATCCAACCAGGCATCTTTGGGTCCTACGGTTGTTTTTTTGACATCCGTTCCTTCAAGTAATTTCCCGTTTTGTATAATCCAATACATTAAGGCGGAAAAACCTCCAGTAACAGCTAGATAAAACAGGGTATTTTTGTAATTCTTCATTTATTTATTTTTGGCTATAATGAATTGCTCATTTAACAAAGATGAGAAAATCAAATATAAGAATTATATCAGGAATGAGAATATTAACCAAAATTTAAAGATTTTTCTTTGGACCAAAAAAAAACTACAACCAAACTGTCAATTCCCTACCTTTTTAATCGAGGTTTCGTTACCTTTACAGCTTTTTAACTACTGAAAATGATTAAATGGTTTAGTTTGGGTTTTTGGGAGCTCATTGCCCGTATTGTCCTTAGAAATAGAATTTTAATGCTCTCTATCATTGCAGCGATTACCGTCTTCTTGGCACTGCAATGGAAAAATATTCATTTTACGTTTACCGAAGCGAATATGTTGCCCGATGACAACATTGCGAATGTAGAATACAATGCCTTTTTGGACAAATTTGGAGAAGAGGGGAATTTGATAATTATAGGAGTAAAAGACTCCACTTTTTTTACGCCAAAAGCCTATGCCGCTTGGAGTAAATTGATGAATACCATCAAAAAAAATCAGGAGGCAGACTTAGTCGTTTCGCTCAATGATTTGAAAAAACTACAAAAAAACGAAGCTTTAGAAAAATTCGAATTGGTTCCTTTTGTAGACGAATCGAAAGCTCTCAATCCAAAATATTTGCAAACCATCAAAAAAGAGCTGTTCAATGACCTTCCTTTTTATGAAGGATTATTGTTCAACAAACGGTCTGGAAGTGTTCGCTCGGCGATTTATCTAGACAAAAAAATCGTGAACACAAAAATTCGCAAAACCTTTGTATTAGAAAAATTAATCCCTGCGATAACCACTTTTGAAAAAGAAACCAAAATTGACCTTCGCGTTTCGGGGATGCCTTACATTCGAACGTTGAATGCCAAAACGATTACCGACGAGATTAGTATTTTTATTGGCGCTTCGTTATTGATTACCTCGTTATTGTTTTTCTTCTTTTTCAGAAGTTTCAAAGCGACTTTAATTTCTATTGTAATTGTAATTATCGGTGTAATGTGGTCGTTTGGTTTTCTGGGACTATTCAATTACGAAATTACTATTTTGACGGCTCTAGTTCCTTCATTGATTATTGTGATTGGGATTCCGAATTGTATTTTCCTGACAAATAAGTATCATCAAGAGTTTAAAGTACACCGCAACAAAGCCAAAGCCCTGCAAAGAGTTACCACCAAAATTGGAATGGCTACCTTGATGACCAACTTGACCACAGCCATTGGTTTTGCCACTTTTGTCGCTTCGAACAATAATTTATTGTTGGAATTTGGCGTGGTAACCTCAATCAATATTATGGCTTTGTTTTTCTTGAGTTTAATATTGATTCCAATTTTTCACAGTTACTTGAATCCTCCTAAAGAAAGACACCTGAAACATTTGGACAGAGGTTCCGTGAAAAAATTTATGGATTGGATTCTTAAAACTATCAAAACCAATCGTTTCTCAATTTATGTCGCTTCTGTCGCCTTACTTGTGTTTAGTATTATCGGTATTTATGAGATGCGCATTTCGGGTAGTTTGATTGAAGATATGCCTAAAAAAGAAGCATTCTTTCAAGATATAGTTTTCTTCGAAAAAGAATTTGATGGTGTGATGCCACTCGAAATAATGATTGACACCAAACGTAAAAAAGGAGTGATGAAACTATCTACTCTAAAACGTATGGAAGAACTAGAAACTGCGATTGAGGAAATTCCCGAATTATCAAAACCTATTTCGATTGTGAATTTGGTGAAATATTCCAAACAAGCTTACTACAATGGCAATCCTGATTATTATGAATTGCCAACCTCGCAAGAACAAGCTTTTATCCTTTCGTATGCTAAAAATGCTACTGCCAACAGCAAAGAAAATCTAATGAAAAGCTATGTGGATAGTACTGGACAATATGCCCGAATCACCACGTTTATGCGCGATGAAAACGGAGACCAAATTGCCAAAATCGAAGAAGAAATAAGAAAGAAAGCCGATAAATTGTTTCCGAAAGAACGCTACAATGTTATCATAACTGGTAAAGCTTTGGTATTTCAAAAAGGTACGGGCTACTTGCTTGACAACTTGCTCTCGTCACTGATTTTTGCCTTTTTCTTAACGGCGCTTTTGATTGGATTTATGTTCCGTTCGTTCAAAATGATATTGGTTTCTATCATCCCAAATTTATTGCCTTTATTCTTAACGGCTGGTTTGATGGGCTTTTTGGATATTCCTTTAAAACCTTCGACTATTTTGGTGTTTGGAATTGCTTTTGGACTTTCGGTAGATGATACCCTCCGATTCTTGTCGCAATACCGCGAGGAATTGAAGAAGAACAATTGGAAAATCAAAAAATCAGTGTATGCTACGTTTAACGAATCGGGATTGAGTATGTTTTATACGTCGATTGTGTTGTTTTTTGGATTTTCGGTGTTTATGTTGTCTAGTTTTGGAGGTACGATTGCACTAGGTGGATTGATTTCGTTGACTTTATTATTTGGTATGTTGTCGAATTTGATGTTGCTTCCAGCTTTGGTGCTAACTTTGAATAAAACCTTGGCCAATGAGCAAGAATTTATTGAACCTAAGATTGACATCATCGAACGTTCTGATGAAGAGATTGACTCGCTAACCAACGATAAAAAATAAAATTTACATATATGAAAAAGATTTTATACGTTTTCGTTTTTATGCTCTTAACGTTTGGTGCTTTTGGCCAAACGACGACAATTTACTTGATTCGCCACGCCGAAAAAGTAGACAACTCTAAAAATCCTAATTTGTCTAAAGTAGGTTTGGAACGCGCCGAACATTGGAAAACGATTCTAGCTCAAGTTCCGCTAAAAGCAGTGTACAGTACTGATTTTTTGAGAACAATACAAACCGCTACTCCAACTGCCACTAGTAAAAATTTGGAGATTATAAAATATGACCCCAAAACTCTCGACCTTGAACAACTCAAAAAAGAGCACAAAGGTCAAGCTATTTTGATTGTAGGTCATAGTAATACAACGCCTGATTTGGTGAATAGAATCATCAATCAAAAGGTGTATGCGCCAATTGATGATACTGTTTTTGGAAATTTATACATCATTACGATTAGCGGCAATGAGCTAAGTCATCAATTGTTGCAAGGATTGTAAAACTAGAAACGACTGGTTACCCCTACTGCCCTAGCCCCGATTGTAGTGGAAATCCTTGTGAAAATAAAGACTAATTTTTCTTGACAAAAAAGAGCGACCAGCGGAAGCTCCTTTTTTGTCAAGAAAAATAGTATTTATGGAACAAGATTGTAACGAAAAGCGGGAAATAGCTCCTAAAAAATAAACACAAAACAATTATATTTGCATAACGCTTAAAGCACCGATTTTTGTTTTGAGCGCGTATTTAAATTTAAAAATCTAAAATTAAGATGAAACACACAAAAGTTAAAGACTTATTAAACAGTACAACGATACTTCAGGAGGTTAATGCAAAAGGATGGGTGAGAACGTTTAGAAATAATCAGTTTATTGCGCTGAATGACGGTTCTACTATTAATAATATTCAGTGTGTGGTTGATTTTGAGAATACACCAGATGAAACACTAAAACGCATTACGACTGGCGCTGCTATTTCGGTTATTGGCTCGTTAGTAGAAAGCCAGGGTGCAGGTCAAAAATATGAAATTCAGGTAAGACAATTGGAAATTTTGGGAGACTCAGATGCGGAGAAATTCCCAATGCAACCTAAAAAACACTCTTTGGAATTCTTGCGTGAGAATGCGCATTTGAGAGTAAGAACGAATGCTTTTGGTGCGATTATGCGCGTTCGTTCGGTTTTGGCTCACGCGGTGCACACGTATTTTCAGGAGAAAGGTTTTGTGTATGTGAATACGCCAATTATTACTGGTTCGGATGCTGAAGGTGCGGGTGAAATGTTTAAAGTAACCGCTTTGCCTTTTGACAACACACCAAGAACAGAGGAAGGAAAAGTAGATTACAAAAAAGACTTCTTTGGTAAAGAGACCAACTTGACGGTTTCTGGACAATTAGAAGGCGAAACATTTGCTATGGCGTTGGGTCAGATTTATACTTTTGGTCCTACGTTTAGAGCTGAAAACTCGAATACTTCTCGTCACTTGGCTGAATTTTGGATGATTGAGCCAGAGGTGGCTTTCAATGATTTGGATGACAATATGGATTTGGCTGAGGATTTCATTCAATTTGTGATTAAATATGCTATGGATAAATGTCCAGAGGATTTGAAATTCCTAGAAGGACGTTTGTTAGAAGAAGAAAAATCAAAACCACAAGCCGAAAGAAGCGAAATGACATTGTTGGAGAAATTGAACTTTGTGTTAGAAAACAATTTCAAACGCGTTTCATATACTGAGGCTATCGAAATTTTGAAAAATTCAACTCCGAACAAGAAGAAAAAATTCCAATATATCATTAACGAATGGGGCGCTGATTTACAATCAGAACACGAACGTTACTTGGTGGAAAAACACTTTAAATGTCCAGTGATTTTGTTTGATTATCCAGCCAACATCAAAGCATTTTATATGCGTTTAAATGATAACACAGAACCTGGAAAAGAAACAGTTCGTGCAATGGATATTCTTTTCCCTGGTATTGGAGAAATTGTAGGAGGTTCACAAAGAGAAGAACGCTACGATGTTTTGGTAGAAAAAATGAAAGCCTTAGGCATTGACGAAGAAGAATTATGGTGGTACTTAGATACCAGACGTTTTGGTTCGGCAGTACACTCTGGTTTTGGTCTTGGATTCGAAAGATTGGTATTGTTTGTAACTGGAATGACCAATATTCGTGATGTGATTCCTTTCCCAAGAACACCAATGAATGCGGAATTTTAAAAAAGTTTACTGTAGTTTAAAATGGTTTAAAGTTGTTGCCTACAACACAACAACTTTAAACCTTTAAACCTTAAACCTTTAAACTATTAAAAAAAATGCTAAAGCAATTTTTAAATTTAAAATTATCTCAGAAATTATCTCCACAGCAAATTCAGTTGATGAAGTTAATTCAATTGCCTACGCAAGCATTTGAACAACGTTTGTTAGAAGAAATGAACGAAAATCCAGCTCTTGAAGCCGGTAAGGAAGACGACTACGAGAAAGACGAATTTGAATCTGAAGACTACGACGATTATGATGATGCAGAATCAGATAGAATAGAAGCCGATGACATCAATATCGATGATTATTTAGGCAGTGACGATATCCCAGATTACAAAACCCAAGTCAATAATTATAGCGATGACGATGAAGACCGTGAGACTCCTTTTGCGGCACCCATTAGTTTTCATCAAGATTTAATCAACCAACTCAACACTTTTATCCTTAACGACGAAGATCGTGAAATAGCAGAATTCTTGGTGGGAAGTATTGATGATATGGGTTACATTAGAAGAAGTATCCCAGACATAGTAGATGATTTAGCTTTTACACAAGGAATCTATACCGATGAAAAAAATGTAGAACGCTTGCTTCACGTTATTCACGAATTGGAACCTACAGGAGTTGGCGCTAGAGATTTACAAGAATGCTTGCTTTTGCAACTCAAACACAAAACACCTACAGAGTATATTGAATTAGCGATTGATATTATTGAAAATCAATTTGATGCTTTTACCAAAAAGCATTATGAAAAATTGATGCAAAAATACAGTGTCTCTAACGAACAACTAAAAAAAGCGATATACGAAATTGAGCGATTGAACCCAAAACCAGGAGGTTCTTTTGCAGGTAACAGTAAAGTTACCGAAAATATAGTTCCTGATTTTGCCATCAGAATTGTGGATGGTGAATTGGAATTAACATTGAATGGACGAAACGCTCCGTCATTGCACGTTTCGAAAGATTATCAAGAAATGATGCAGACGTATAAAGAATCGAAAGACAAATCGACCCAACAAAAAGAAGCGGTTCAGTTTATCAAACAAAAATTGGATTCGGCGAAATGGTTTATCGATGCCATTCGTCAACGTCAAGAAACACTTTTTGTGACTATGAATGCGATTATGCATTACCAAGAAGAATTTTTCCTAGACGGTGATGAAACCAAGTTAAAACCAATGATTCTAAAAGACATCGCCGACATGGTGGGACTAGATATTTCGACCATTTCTAGAGTCGCCAATAGCAAATATGTAGAAACACCTTATGGCACCAAATTAGTCAAAGAATTTTTCTCAGAAGCGATGATGAACGACCAAGGCGAGGAAGTTTCAACTTTAGAAATTAAAAAAATTCTAAAAAACACCATCGAAGAAGAAGACAAACACAAACCACTTCCCGATGACCAATTGGCCGAAATTTTAAAAGAAAAAGGCTATCCAATTGCCAGAAGAACCATAGCCAAATATAGAGAACAACTCGATATTCCGGTGGCAAGAATGCGGAAGAAAATGTAATAAAAAAATCCCAACGAGTTGTTGGAATTTTTATAGTGCTATATTATTTTTTGTCTTTATCGTCGTGCATCGCATGATAAAAAGCAGCTCGACTTAAGGGTTCATATTCCTCTGTTTCCCCCAACATAACGAGTTTGTCATTGTCTGTTTTTCTGAAACTGTAATTTGCTAAATTTCCTGTTCGAGTGCACACCGCATGTACTTTGGTCACATACTCCGCAGTAGCCATCAGTGCAGGCATCGGACCAAAAGGATTCCCTTTAAAATCCATATCTAACCCAGCCACAATTACGCGAATTCCTTGATTGGCTAAATCATTACAGACCGTAACAATTTCATCATCGAAAAATTGAGCTTCGTCAATGCCAATAACGTCACATCCTTGCGCCAAAAGTGCAATATTAGCTGCTGCAGGAACGGGTGTAGAACGGATTTCATTTTCGTCGTGCGACACCACCATTTCCTCGTGATAGCGCGTATCGATAGAAGGCTTGAAAATTTCAATTCGTTGTTTGGCAAACTGAGCTCGTTTTAACCTGCGAATGAGTTCTTCTGTTTTACCCGAAAACATGGAGCCACATATGACTTCTATCCAACCAAATTGTTCTTTATGATTTACTGTATTTTCGAGAAACATTTTGTATTTTTCTACCTTTAAAAATGAATAGTTTTTATTACTTTGTAATGGGAACAAATTTATTAAAAAAGACACACCCTACTCACTATAATACCAAAAGTTATGAAAAAAAGATTGGAGGCTGATTTAGTTAGCATTGCGCACAGAATTCTACAACTTAAAAACAAGTCGGATGTGAATGTGCTGTTCTTAGAAACCCAAAAACTATACGAAAAACTGGCGATTTTAAAGTTTGTCGAAGAAAACCTAGGGGATGTCAAACCAACCATAGGTCAGGCAGCAATAGAAGCAGAAATAGAGAAAGCCTTTGATTTACCTGAGATTAAAACCGATGTAACAGCAACAGAAGAAGTGGTCAAAACTGATGATAATACTAAAGATATCAATAGTGAAACTACAGCTACTGTAGATAAAATTTTAGATAGCATTGCACCTGAAGAAAGTATAATAGAAGCGCTAACAAGTGAAACTGAATCTTTAGAAGAAGAACAAAAGAATCCAACATCCTTTGTTCCAATTTTTGAAAAAACTACAACTCCTACAGAAAACACCACTACCAAAGTTGAAGAAGTTACAGCCAAAAAAGAAGTGGTTCAAATCTCTTTTGAAGAGTTATTGGGAGGGAACTATTCCGAAGCGCAATTCGTAAAAGTCGACAGTATTGAAACTACTAAAACGAATACAACCACAGCTTTTGATTTGGCTTTTGACAAAGTAGAAACACTTACCGAAGAAAAAGAAAATAAAGCAAAATCATTGAATGACAAACTAGCCAAAGGAATTTCAATTGACTTGAATGACCGCATAGGTTTTGTAAAACATCTTTTTGGCAATAGCAATGAAGACTATAATCGTGTGTTGAGTCAGTTGAATAGTTTTAATAATTTCTACGAAACCAAAACGTTTATTGACGAAATGGTAAAACCTGATTATAACAACTGGGAAGGAAAAGACGATTACGCGAATCGATTCATGGAAATTGTAGAGAAGAAATTCTTGTAACTGATTCTACTCACTCTATAAATCAATACCCATTTATCAAACACGAACTTCGTTTTATAGCGGATTTCGTGTTTTAACTTTTTAAAATATGTCTAAACTATATATCGTACCCACTCCAATTGGCAACCTCGAAGACATGACGTTTCGAGCGATTCGCATTCTCAAAGAAGCCGATTTGATTTTGGCCGAAGACACCCGAACCAGTGGCAAATTGCTCAAACATTTTGAGATTAGCACTCACATGCACAGCCATCACATGCATAATGAACACAAAACCATCGAAAACATAATTAGTCGATTGCAAGGAGGCGAAACCATCGCTTTGATTTCGGATGCTGGAACACCCGCCATCTCGGACCCTGGTTTTTTGATTACTAGAGCTTGTATTGAAAACGGTATTGCTGTAGAATGCTTACCAGGCGCAACCGCATTTGTACCTGCTTTAGTCAATAGTGGTTTGCCGAATGACAAATTTGTATTTGAAGGTTTCTTACCTGATAAAAAAGGAAGACAAACCCGTTATTTGGCTTTGGCCGAAGAAACGAGAACAATGATTATTTATGTTTCTCCTCATAAATTAGTAAAGACTTTAAGTGAATTTGTTACTTATTTTGGCGAAGACCGCCCCGTTTGTGTATCGAGAGAATTGTCTAAAATGCATGAAGAAAACGTACGCGGAACGGTAAAAGAAGTACTAACTCACTTTGAAAAAACCGCACCTAGAGGAGAAATCGTAGTGGTGGTTGGAGGAAAACCGATAACCAAAGAAACCAAAAAAAGTAAATTTTCAGAAGAATAATAAAATCGAAAATATGAGCCTAACTGCCTTTTTAGAAAAATTAAAAAACACCCCAAACGAGATTACCTTTCAAGAAACTATCGCTGTTATTGAAGCTAATTATGATTTTGAACCAACAGCCTTTGAGAACGGATTGCAACACAATATGGCTAACGAAAATAATGGTTCATGCAAAGTATTTGCCTTTGCGCAACTCCACAACTTAACCGCAGAAACAACACTGGCTTGTTTTGGGGCTTTTTATACTGAAGATGTCTTGAAAAATCCAGATGGCACAGACCATCAAAATATTCGTAATTTTATGAAAACGGGTTGGGATGGCATTGCTTTTTATGGAGAACCTTTGACAATGAAACAACAATAATTGTTGTTTACAGACAACAAAACTAATCCTAAATATAGTCTAAAGACCATTTTAAAATGCCAACAAAAAGGCAATTTGTGGCTCTTTAACCCCGATAGCAGCGGCATCCTTTGTTTTTTTCTTTTAAAAAAACAAAGATATAGCGGATAGCGGGACCCATGTTTCCTGAAAAGCCTTTTGCTTTGGTTCCTAAAAAAATAAATTATACGCCTAATTAACACTATACAAAACCTAAAACAGCATGCGTTGGACACTCAAACCCAAACCAGAAGAAGAAAAAATAAATGAATTAGCAACTGCCTTACAAGTTTCAAAAACAATTGCTACTTTATTACTACAAAGAGGTATCTCTTCATTTGAAGAAGCACGACAATTTTTTCGCCCCTCATTAAACGATTTACATGATCCGTATTTGATGAAAGATATGGATAAAGCGGTGGCAAGACTTGAAAAAGCCATAGCAAACGAGGAAAATATTTTGGTTTTTGGGGATTATGATGTAGATGGAACAACGGCTGTTTCTTTGGTTTCGGGCTATTTGAAAAGTTTTTACCCCAATGTTGCCACGTATATTCCGGATCGTTATGATGAAGGCTACGGTGTGTCGTTTAAAGGAATTGATTTTGCCGATGACAACGGTTTTTCGCTAATAATAGCGCTAGATTGTGGGATAAAATCTATTGACCACGTGGCGTATGCCAAAGAAAAGAATATCGATTTTATTATTGGCGACCATCACCGTCCTGGAGAGCAATTGCCTGATGCCGTTGCGATTTTGGACCCAAAAAGGGCCGATTGTGACTATCCGTACGACGAATTGTGTGGTTGTGGCATTGGTTTTAAACTCATTCAAGCATTGGCAGCTAACCGCAACCAAACCATTGATGATTTGATACCGTATCTTGACTTGGTGGCTACAGCCATTGCAGCTGATATAGTGCCGATGACTGGAGAGAATAGGGTTTTGGCATATTTTGGATTGCAAGTAATTAATAGCGACCCTCGTCCTGGAATTAAGGCGATGACACATCAACTCAAGAAAAAAACACTAGATATTACGGATGTGGTTTTTATAATTGCGCCGAGAATCAACGCTGCGGGCCGCATCAAACACGGCAATCATGCCGTAGAATTGTTGACCGAATTTGATTTTGAACAAGCGCAGCAATTTGCTTCAGAAATTGAAGCGTACAACGCCGAACGCAAAGATTTGGACCAACAAATTACAAAAGAAGCGCTGAACCAAATTGAAGAAAATGGCGAACAAAACCGATTTACTTCGGTAGTTTTTCAAGAAACTTGGCACAAAGGCGTGATTGGAATTGTCGCTTCTCGATTGATAGAAACCTATTATCGTCCTACCTTGGTGTTTACCAAAAGTGGCGATAAATATGCCGCATCTGCCCGCTCGGTAAGAGGATTTGATGTATACAATGCGCTCGAAGCTTGCGGAGAACATTTGGAACAATTTGGAGGGCACATGTATGCTGCAGGAATGACCTTGAAACCCGAAAATTATGAAGCTTTTAAAGAAGCCTTTGAAAAAGTTGTACAAGAGACTATTGCTCCTGAATGGCTAGAACCTGAAATTTCTATAGATGCCATAGTCGATTTTGATGAAATTACCCCTAAATTTACACGCATTTTAAAACAATTTGAGCCTTGTGGTCCTCAAAATATGACGCCCGTTTTTGTATCTAAAAATGTTGTTGATACTGGTTATGGAAAACCTATGGGAAAAGAAGAAGAACATTTGAAACTATTTGTACGCCAAAATAATTCAGAGGGAATTCCTGCCATTGGTTTTGGATTAGGAAAAAAATATGAAATGATAAAAAACAAAAGACCGTTTGAAGCAGCTTATTGTATAGACGAAAACGAATGGAATGACAAAATTGAATTACAATTGCGATTGAAAGACATTAGAATCTAAAAATGAAAACAAAAAACGACCCGTACGCAGCTTTGCGTTATAAAGAATTCAATACTTTTTTATTGTTACGTTTTGCGATGGTTTTTGCCTGGTCCATGCAATTTATCATTATTGAGTGGGAAGTATATAGCTTAACAAAAAATCCTTTATCGTTGGGAATTATTGGCCTAATGGAAATTATTCCAGCGGTAGCTATGGCATTATTTGCGGGTCATATTGTAGATCAAAAAGAGAAGAAAAGTTTGCTCTTTAAATGCATTGCAGGCTTTTCAATCATAAGTATCGGTTTGTTTTTGTTGACTTGGCCTCCTGTCGTTTCAGGTTGGAATATGGATACCGTTTTGTATGCCATTTACTTTATGGTATTTCTAGGAGGAATTGTTCGTTCATTTTTGGGCCCCACCATTTTTTCACTTTTGTCACTAATTGTTCCGAAAAAAGCCTATTCTAATGCTGCTACTTGGAGCTCATCTGTTTGGCAAGTTGGTTCGGTAGTAGGTCCAGCTGTAGCGGGTTTTTCTATCCATTGGATTGGTGTGCATTGGTCGTTATGTATTGTGATCGCTTTTTCTATCTTATCAATAATTGCCTTGACTCAAATTGAATCCAAACCTATTTTAAATAAGAAAATTGGTGAACCCGTTAAAGAAAGTTTGAAAGCGGGTGTACGATTTGTATTCAACAATCCTGCTATCTTATCATCCCTTTCACTTGATATGTTTGCGGTTTTGTTTGGCGGAGCAGTAGCCTTGTTGCCTATTTTTGCCCAAGACATTTTAAAAGTTGGTCCAGAAGGATTTGGCGTTTTGAGAGCTGCACCAGCTGTAGGCGCTTTTATAACGATGTTTGTATCGGCTTATGTGCCTATGAATAAAAATGCTGGGATGAAACTCTTGATTGCTATTTTTGGGTTCGGCGTGTGTATTATCGTCTTTGGACTTTCTACTTTGTATTGGCTTTCAGTAGTTGCGTTGTTCTTTAGTGGTATTTTTGATGGTATCTCTGTGGTGATTCGCCAAACAATTTTACAACTCAAAACACCCGATGATATGCGCGGACGCGTTTCGGCAGTGAACTCCATTTTTGTGGGTTCTTCAAACGAATTGGGTGCTTTTGAAAGTGGTGTTACGGCAAAACTAATGGGAACGGTAACGGCCGTAGTTTTTGGAGGAAGTATGACCTTGCTTACAGTATTGGTCACAGGATTTGTATCGCCTACTTTTAGAAAGCTGGATTTACAAAAGGATTTAGAAGCACACGAAAAATAGAAGTTAAGAAGCTATCAAAAAAAAAATTCTGGGGATTACCAAAACAATCAACAAGTGTTACTTTCCTAATTGGTTCCCTCCCACTTTTTGATTTCAAAAGTAGTTCCATCAAAAACGCCGTATGTAAAATAAGTTATCCAATCGCCTAGATTGACGTATTCGGCGTTTTCTCCAACGGTGTATTTCATTGGTAAATGGCGGTGTCCGAAAACTAAATAATTGTAATGCTTGGTTTCTAATTTTCGTTTGGCATATTGAATTAACCATTCGTTGTCTTCGCCTAAAAAAGTAACATCTTCGGCTCCAGAAATTAATTTGTTTTTAACTGAAAGGTATTGTGCTAGTCCAACACCTAGATCAGGATGCAACCAACGAAACAACCATTTTGAGAATGGATTCGTAAACACTTTTTTCATGCGTTTGTAGCCTAAATCTCCGGGTCCTTTACCGTCTCCGTGTCCTACCAAAAAGGTTTTTCCATGAAAAGTGTATTCTTGATTATCATGAAAAACAGGAATATTCAGTTCTTTTTCAAAGTAATCGTTCATCCATAAATCATGATTCCCGACGAAGAAATAAATTGGAATACCGCTATCGCGAATCTCGGCCAATTTACCTAAAACGCGAACAAATCCTTTGGGAACCACGGTTTTGTATTCGAACCAAAAATCGAATAAATCACCCAATAAAAAAATAGCTTCGGCATCTTTCTTTACTTCGTCAAGCCAAGCTACAAATTTTTGTTCTCTAGGAAAACTCAACTCAGGCGTAGGTGCACCAAAATGCTGATCAGAAGCGAAATATATTTTTTTGGAGATTGAAGTCATGCAATTTAATTTGGAATTTGGTCCAGAAATTTTGGGATGAAATTTGAAAAGTATCTATTTCTATACATTATCGCTAGCAAACCATTCTGCGAAAGAGGATTCTGTTTCTTGTAATTTTAAAGAGAATAAGTTAATTCCCTCTGGTAATCGGCTTTTGATTCGTTCCGCAAAATCAACAATCATGTTCTCGCTGGTAGGCTGATAATCGACCAAAATCACGTGATGTCCACGGTCTTTTAATTCTTTAGCCAATTCAATATGAGGAGTCGTTTGGTTGAAAACGGTAGCGTGGTCAAATTGATCTACTACTTCTTCTTTTACGATTTTTTTCAAATCGGTAAAATCAATCACCATTCCTAATTTTACGTTCGACCGATCGGTTATTGGAGAACCAATTACGGTTACTGATAACTTGTAGCTGTGACCATGTACATTTTTGCATTTCCCATCATAACCATACAAAGCATGACCGGTTTCGAAACTAAATTTTTTGGTGATTCTGATATTACTCATCTGTATTGAATTTGGCAGCAAATTTAAGGAATTTTAGCGGTTTTCGTCTCTTTTTTTTGCTCGGTAATACATCCAATAAGCAAATCCAACCAAAACAACGAAAGGCAAATACGAGCCAATTACCACTCCTATTTCGTAACTCTTATCAGGAGCTTGGGCTATTTTTTTGGCTACATCTACTTTTTGAAGTAAAGAAAAAGAAGTCATTGTTGTTATTTTTTAAATTGAAGTAAAGCGTTTTTGGTAAAATCAGAAAGCACCAATTGTCCTGAAATTGCGGCACGTTCTAGCAACAAAGTTGCCCAATGATCAGTACCTTCCCAAAATACTTTCTTGATTTCGAGTAAGGCTTGCGGATTGTATCCAGCTAGTTGTGTGGCCATTTGTTGCACGGCTTCGTCTAATTCCGGAAGCGTTTCAAAAGTAGCGGCATACAAACCTTGTTGTTGTGCCCACTCGGCCGATTTCCATTCTTGAGCCGCCAAGGTCATTTGGGACATCGCCATTTTGCCTATTTTACGACTCACCGCAGGTTCAATCACAAAAGGGCCAATTCCGATGGCGAGTTCTGATAATTTGATACTTGCCTGACGAGTTGCCAAGGTATAATCACAAGCAGCAGCAATACCAACTCCACCTCCAATGGCTTTGCCTTGAATCCGACCAATAATCACTTTTGGACATGTACGCATCGCATTGATTACATGCGCAAATCCTGAAAAGAAAATCGCTCCTTCTGCTTCTGTACTAACCGCTAAAAGCTCATCAAAAGAGGCACCAGCACAGAAAACCCCTGTACCTTCACTCTGTAGTACCACCACCTGAACTGCATCATTAGTACTTACTTCCTGAATCGCTACTGTGAGTTGCTGCAAAAGGGCTTTAGGAAAAGAATTACTGGCGGGGTGACCAAAGCTAAGTGTGGCAATACCATTGGCAATCGTTGTGGTAAGTGTGCCTGAGGCAATCATTTGTGACATACTTTTTATTTTAGCGTAAAGTTAAAATTATTTCCATAACCCACTTCTTTTTTTAAAGCTAAAGCATTTTTGTGAAGCATAAATTTGTGTATTCACTAATTAAAATACTATATTTGCGACATAGTCATGGGGATGTAGCTCAGTTGGCTAGAGTGCTTGACTGGCAGTCAAGAGGTCGTGGGTTCGAGCCCCATCTTCTCCACAAAAAAGCCTTAAAAACGAATGTTTTTAAGGCTTTTTTATTGATTATCAAGACAAATCAAAAGTGCTAAACTTACTAATCACCAAAGTTGTATACACATTTGCAGTACATTTTTATACTCAAAATAGGATATAAATGATTATGGTATCCTAATTCTAAATAATTAGCTAAAACAACAACTTCGACAATATATTTGTAGCGCTTGGAGTTTTCGGCATTAAACCTAGTAACGTTGCATACTGTTGAGCTTTCAAAACTGTTTTCATTTTTGAAGGAAAAGCACTTTGAATGCCCGACATAACAGAACTATAACCCGCTTTGTTGGAAGCCATCATTGGCAATGCATTTTTCTTTTTATTCAATAGTTCTGTAACAATTGAAGTTACTTGAGGCACTTGTTCTGGCGTCAATTGAAGTTTAGGTTTCAATGTACCCAAAATTTGTGAGCTAATACCACTTACATCAAATGAAGACAATGCAGCTTTGCTCCCAACTGTAGCTGCTTTATTTACATCATTCAAAGAAATCTGTGCTTTTGAAGATAACCCTAAACACATTAATAAGACGAATGTTAAAATTGACTTTTTCATATATGTAAAATTTATTTTTAAGCTGTCATTTGTGGTATGCTTTGCCAATTCGATTTTTGCTTATGGTGTTTGTTTGCAACAAACCGGTTATTATAGCAATTACACAATTAAAATATTGATTTTCAGTTTACTAAAACATAAAAATAACATTTTTTTGTTTGACAATAAAAAAATATTTACTCTAAATTTTCAAATAAACGAGTTTATAGTAGCAATGCAGTCAAGAGGTCATAAGGTAGAATCCTCATCTTATTCACAAAAAAGCCTTAGAAACGAATGTTTTTTAAGGCTTTTTGTTTGTTATAATATATCATTTTTATATTTAATCCTGGTATGATGTCATTATTCCATTCTCAAAATAATAATACTCCCTCTCATACACCCATTGTTCGTGAACCCCCCATTTCCCAACTGTTCTATTAATTTGATTTGGGCTACCTAAAGCAATTAGCAACATATCATCTGTCATTCCAATCCAAACCATTCCTTTTTTTAATTTAGCATAAAGTGCTTGTCCATATTTCTTAATGTTTTTCGCTTCAATAGCGGCATATTCTTTATTCGCTTTTTTAAGTTTATTTTCCTCTTTAATTTTTTCTAATTCTTTTTTTTCTTTAATCCTAACATTAATTAAATCATTTACCTTTTGATTGCGTTTAACCCATAATTCATTAACATATCCACAAACTGAATCAACACATACTCCAAAATATTCATCTTGATAATCCAAAATTAAAACGTTTTTATCCTCTTTAAAAATATAAATTACGTCATCCATTGGAAATGGTCTTTTCCTCAATTTAGCATCTTTAGAAACAATTGCAGTTAATGTCGAATCCTTAACTGCTTCTAAAATTTCTTTAGATTTAATCAAATTAATTTTCTTATCAATTTTAGCAATAGAATCTTTTAAAGAATCAATCATATCAACAAAACCTTTTCTACTCTTCTCAAGTTTAATAATTTCATTACTTAAATCTTGAGCTTTTAGCATAGGAATATAAAGAAGCAACAATATTAATATTTTTCTCATATTTGATTTTCTTTTATCCAAAAATACAACATTGTAACTTACAACCTCCTCACCTAAATTAGTGATATTTTAAATTTCAATTCTAGTAATTTAAAAAGTAAAAATACCTTCTAAAAAACAAAAAGTCCTATCTAGCTCTGATGGCAGCGGCATCCTTAGAATTATTATTCAAAAATTAAGCCTTACTTTCCTTTTTAGACGGTTTTTACAAAATACGGAATCGTTTTCGAAAAAAAAGTGTTAAAAATATTTCGCAAATAATTGATTAACAATGTTTTATATGTTTAATTATGCCCTTACAAAATAGTACATCACAATCAAAATTTGTAAATTAATGCGTAATTAAAATTTAAATCAAATGAAAAATATACTGGTCGGTCTATTAATGCTTTTTATGGCAACAAGTTGTAATGAGACCTTAAAAACTACTACTCCGATTTCTAAAATGGACAAACTTTTATTAGGGAACCAACGTTTTTTAAACAATCAAACGCTGCATCCTAGACAAAATAAAAAAGCAATTTTAGCTACTGAAAATTCACAACATCCGTTTGCTGTAGTGATTACTTGCGCAGACAGCCGAGTAAGCCCTGAGATTATTTTTGACCAAGGGATTGGTGATTTATTTGTGATAAGAAATGCAGGAAATCTGATGTCTGATTATGCTATGGGAAGTGTAGAATATGCTGTTGAACATTTACAAACGAAACTTATAATTGTTTTAGGACATACTGAATGTGGCGCTATAAAAGCTTATGTTGAAAGTGTAAATTCTGAAAAAACTAATATGAAACACGATCATATTGAAACTATAATTAATACCATCAAAAATGAAGAGGAGGAAAAACAAATTTCGAACCCTTCTAAAAACAATATAGAAGAATGCATTAAAGCAAACATCAAACATTCGGCGAATAAAATAGTGATGAATGAATTTATCAATCAAAAGAAAATTGAAGTGGTCTCAATGATTTACGATATTCACAGCGGAAAAGTAAATCGTATTGACTAAACCTTGGCTTTCAGCTACAAGCTAACTCCACCGTATATAAAGTTTTTTACCTTATATTTTGGTGGATTTTTGATTTATAGACTAACCAAAATGACATTGAATACCAAATCAATACTTGCTCTCCTTCTTCTGAAAAACAAAAAGTCCTATCTAGCCCTGATCGCAGCGGCATCCTTTGCTTTTTTCCTTTAAAAAAGCAAAGATATAGCGTAGAGCAGGACGAGGCGTTATGATGAAAAGGAAACGATGTGCTCCTTAGAAAAAAGATTATTTGTAGTGTATCGTACCAACGTGTGCCATTACGCGTACGATTTTGGCTTTTCGATTGTTGATGTAAGAAGAGGAACTTGTGGCTTTGTATTTGCGTGGGTTGGGCAAAATAGCGGCAATTCCTGCGGCTTGCATTTTGGTCAAACTCGACGCGTCTTTTCGGTACCAATATTGGGTAGCAGCATGCGCTCCATACACCCCATCGCCCATTTCGATGCTGTTCAAATAGACTTCCATAATGCGTTTTTTACCCCAAATCATTTCGATTAGTACGGTAAAATAAGCTTCTAATCCTTTGCGCAAGTAACTTCTACCTTGCCACAAAAACACATTTTTGGCGGTTTGCTGCGAAATGGTACTTCCTCCCTTTATTCTTCGGCCTCTTTCGTTGCTTTTGTAGGCTTTTTGCATCGCCAGAAAATCAAATCCATTGTGGGTCAAAAAGGTGCCGTCTTCACTGGCGATTACGGCTTTTTGCAAATTCATTGAAATATTTTCGATGGGTTCCCAGTCGTGACTGAAATGATTCTCTTTTCCGTCGGCTACATTTTCAAAATAACGAATCACCATTAGTGGCGTAAATGGAACAGGAACGAATTTAAACAGTACTACAAAAAAAATAGAAAGTCCAAAAAACCATAGCAGTGCCTTGAAAAGAAAGCGTTTCACTTTACTTCCAAAACTTGATTCTTGTTTCTTAACCGGTTTTTTTGAAGTTGCTTTTTTTGAGGTAATCTTAGTTGCCATTATACTAAATCTGCTAATTCGGTTCCTATTAAACTGCCAATTGCCACGCCCATTCCGCCCATACGAACCCCACAATATACATTTTGGGACAAATTCGTTACTATAGGATTCTTGCTTGCGCCTACTCCCATAATACCGCTCCAACGGTGTGCAATTTCAATGTCTTGATTTGGCAAAATTACTTCTTTTAGCAATTGTTCCAATTTTTTTTGAATAATTTCGGTTTGCCCCATTTCGGTGGTGGTTTCTTCTTCAAAAGCCAAGTTTCGCCCACCGCCTAACAAAATTCGGTCACCAATATTTCTAAAATAATAATACCCGCGATCCAAATGAAAAGTCCCTTTAATGTCCAAATTCGGAATAGGTTCTGTAATCAGCACCTGAGCCCGTGCAGGCTTTACTTGACCTTGTGTGAGTTCGGCAGCAAAACCATTGGTCGCGAACAATAACTTTTGAGTAGTAAAACTAAAATCCCCCAAAGCTAATTCAACACTTGACCCCCTATCCTCAAACCCCGTAACTGTTTGCTGATTCAGAATCAAGATATTCGCCGCTACGGCTTGACGCAACAATTCTTGCATCATATTTCCGGTATCAATTTGTCCTTCGAAAGGATTAAAAATCAAGTATTCTTTTGTCCCTTTAAATCCAAAACGGTCCACTTCCTTGGCAAAAACACCAGCTTTAAAAATAGGATTCAGAATTTCATTGACAAACGCCATTTTATTGACACACTCTGCGTACAAGCTTTCTTCGTGTTCCAAAAACAATTCGTAACCACCAAAAGGTTTGTAATCCAAAACCGCATCAGGAATCCGCTTGCGCAACAATTGCAAACCCGACCAGCGCTTTTGCACCAACGCAATTACCTCTTCTTCGGTATGGTTTTTTAAATCTTCTACAATCTCCGAAAGACTCCCAAAACAGGCAAATCCAGCATTTTTGGTACTCGCCCCTTGTGGCAACATTCCTTTCTCAAGCACCAATATTTTGGCCACTGGAAATCGTTCTCTCAAACGTAATGCGGCGTGCAAACCCACAATTCCACTTCCCACAATCGTATAATCTACCTCGGTAAACCAATTTTTTATTTCCCAATAACTCAAGTGCATCTGTCAAATTTTTTATAAAAATACTATTTTTTAGGAGCTATTTCCAGCTGTCCACTGTATCTTTTCTATTTTAAAGAAAAATAGAAAAGGATGCCGTTCCCATCTGGGCTAAAACTAAGTGCACCACAAGATATTTGATTTACAGAATTAAAATCAGGCCCACCAATAAAATTCAAAATGGAACACGGATTTCGCGGATAAAACGGATTTTACACGGTTCTCAATAAATAGAAACTAATTTAGAATCCGTTCTAATCTGCTTCATCAGTAGCATCCGTGGTAAATTAATTTATTTTACAAGCTATTTTGTTTTTAAAGCGAGCACTGAGACTAGTATCCAAAACAAGTCGATTTAAATGATTATTTTTACCTTTTAAAATTGAAAACAATGAAAAAGATTCTTTTATTAACCCTATCCCTGATGAGTTTGACAACAATGGCTCAAAACACACTGACTCCCGAGCTGCTCTGGAAACTAGGTCGCGTAACACCACTAGGTATTTCAAAAGACGGAAAAAACGTCATTTATAAAGTTAGTACACCCTCTGTGGCTGAAAACAAATCCAACTCTAAGTTGTATTCGCTACCCATCGAAGGCGGAAATGCCACCGAAATTAAAGACACCAAAGGTCTCCTAACCGACAAAAACACCTCGGCTGATGGCAAATATATTGTCTATCACGAGGAAGTAAAAATCGACAAAGTACACGGAAAAGATTTTTATCCCGAACTAGAAAAATCGAATGTACAAATCTACAACGGACTGGGTTATCGCCACTGGGACACTTGGAATGAAGGCAAATTCAACCACGTGTTTTATAAGGAAAACAAAGAAGGTGCCACAGGAATCGATATCCTAAAAGGTGAAAATTTCGATAGCCCACAAAAACCTTTTGGTGGAGACGAAGATTATATTTGGTCACCAGACAGCAAAAGTATTTTGTATGTATGCAAGAAAAAAGCAGGTACGCAATATGCCATTTCTACGAATACCGACATTTACGAATACCAACTCGAATCCGGCAAAACCATCAACCGAACTGACGGCAATTTAGGGTACGATACAGCGCCTCAATTTTCGCCAGCGGGTCACTTGACTTGGTTGCAAATGAAACGGGATGGTTATGAAGCCGATAAAAACGACATCATCGTAGATTTCAAAGGCATCAAAATGAACCTTACCGCCAATTGGGACGGAAGTGTAGACCAATTTATGTGGAGTCCAGATGGAAAAAACATCTACTTTGTAGCTGCCGTAGACGGTACCAAACAATTGTTTGCTGTGAACTTCCCTGGAATGACTAGAATTGCGATAAACGTTCGCCAAATTACCAATGGTGATTTTGATGTGAGCGATATTATTGGTTTTTCGGGCGACCAAGTTTTGGTCACTAGAACCGATATGAATCACGCTGCTGAAATTTTTTCTTATCATCTAAAGAAAAACACGTGGAAACAATTGTCTAATGTGAATACAGCAACATACAACACTTTAGCGTTAAGCAAAACCGAACGTCGCTATGTTACCACAACCGATGGCAAAAAAATGTTGGTTTGGGTAATTTTGCCTCCGAATTTCGATGCAACTAAAAAATACCCGACGTTGCTATACTGCCAAGGTGGACCACAATCGCCTTTAACACAAAGCTATTCCTTCCGTTGGAATTTCTCTCTGATGGCAGCTCAAGGCTATGTGGTAGTAGCACCAAACAGAAGAGGAATGTACGGCCACGGTCAAGAATGGAATGAAAAAATTTCAGGTGACTGGGGAGGTCAAGTGATGGACGATTATTTATCTGCCATTGATGACGTCGCCAAAGAATCATATGTAGACAAGAATCGTTTAGGTTGTGTAGGAGCTAGTTACGGTGGGTATTCTGTATTTTATTTGGCTGGAATTCACAACAACCGTTTCAAAACATTTATTGCTCACGACGGGGTTTTCAATACGCAAAGTATGTTTGGCACCACGGAAGAAGTCTTTTTTAACAACTGGGATTTCGGAGGAGCGTATTGGGAAAAAGATAATAAAATTGCTCAAAAATCATACACTACTTTTAACCCAATCACATTAGTAGACAAATGGAACACCCCTATTTTGATCATACAGGGAGGTATTGATTTTAGAGTACCAATTGGCCAATCGCAAGAAGCCTTTCAGGCGGCACAATTAAGAGGTATAAAAAGTCGCTTTTTGTATTTCCCTGAAGAAAACCATTGGGTATTGAAACCACAAAATGCCCAAGTTTGGCAAAGAGAATTCTATAAATGGTTGAAAGAAACCTTATAGTTACCCACAAAAAAAACCTCGCAATTAGCGAGGTTTTTTTATAGTAATTTTTTCCCATCTATTCTGGATCATTCATTTTAAAAGACTCCATAAAGGCAGTTGTATAATCTCCTGCTATATAACGAGGATCATCCATTAACTGTCTGTGGAAAGGAATAGTAGTTTTGATACCTTCAATTACGAATTCATCCAAAGCTCTACGCATTTTGCTAATCGCTTCTTCACGAGTTTGCGCAGTAGTAATCAACTTGGCAATCATCGAATCGTAATTTGGTGGAATAGTATATCCAGAATATACGTGGGTATCTAAACGAACTCCGTGTCCGCCTGGCATATGCAAGGTTGTGATTTTTCCTGGAGAAGGACGGAAATCATTATAAGGATCTTCCGCATTGATACGACATTCGATAGCGTGTAAATTTGGGAAATAATTTTTTCCCGAAATTGGCACACCTGCCGCAACTAATATTTGCTCACGAATCAAGTCATAATCTACTACTTGTTCTGTGATTGGGTGTTCTACTTGAATACGAGTATTCATTTCCATAAAGTAGAAATTACGGTGCTTGTCTACTAAAAATTCAACTGTACCAGCGCCTTCGTATTTAATGTATTCCGCAGCTTTTACAGCAGCTTCACCCATTTTGGCACGCAATTCATCTGTCATAAACGGAGACGGAGTCTCTTCGGTTAATTTTTGGTGACGACGTTGTACAGAACAATCTCTTTCAGAAAGGTGACACGCTTTACCGTAAGCATCTCCTACTACTTGAATTTCGATATGACGAGGCTCTTCTATAAGTTTCTCCATATACATACCGTCATTTCCAAATGCGGCAGCAGCTTCCATACGAGCACTTTCCCAAGCTTTTTCTAAATCTTCTTCTTTCCAAATGGCACGCATCCCTTTTCCACCACCACCAGCAGTAGCTTTCATCATCACAGGATAACCAATTTCTGCAGCTATTTTTTTAGCTTCTTCAAAAGACTCTAAAATTCCGTCAGAACCAGGTACACAAGGCACTCCTGCTGCTTTCATCGTCGCTTTGGCAGAAGCTTTATCTCCCATACGATCAATCATTTCAGGAGCTGCACCAATAAATTTAATACCATGTTCTTGGCAAATTTTCGAAAACTTAGCGTTTTCAGAAAGGAACCCATATCCTGGGTGAATGGCATCGGCATTAGTAATTTCTGCTGCTGCAATAATATTTGACATTTTAAGGTATGACAAATTACTTGGTGCAGGTCCGATACAAACGGCTTCGTCAGCAAATTTTACGTGTAAACTTTCAGCATCAGCAGTAGAGTAAACCGCTACTGTTTTGATTCCCATTTCTCTACACGTTCTAATAACCCTAAGAGCAATCTCTCCTCTATTTGCTATTAATATTTTTTTAAACATCTTCTTTTTTTTAAAATTACAAATTCCAATCTCCAAATTCCAACATACTTGGATTTAGTGATTTGTCTATTGGAATTTTTAAAAATTATGATGGATCTACTAAGAATAAAGGTTGATCAAACTCTACAGGAGACATATCGTCTACTAAGATTTTTACAATTTTTCCAGAAACTTCTGATTCAATTTCGTTGAAAAGTTTCATTGCTTCAATTACGCAAAGAACATCACCTTTAGCAATTGTGCTTCCAACTTCAGTAAAAACCGGTTTATCTGGAGCTGGTTTTCTGTAGAATGTTCCAATAATTGGAGACTTAATAGTTATGTATTTAGAGTTGTCCTCTTTTGCAGCTGCTTCTGGTGTAGCAACAACTGGTGCAATTTGTGGTATAACTGCAGGTTGGATAGCTGCTTGAGTCGGTAATTGTTGAACATAAGTAGTTTCTGTCACATTACCTTCTAAAGTTGTTCTAATAGTGATTTTCACATCATCCATCTCTAACTTAACCTCAGCAACTCCAGAATTTGCTACAAATTTGATTAGGTTTTGAATTTCTTTTAAATCCATAATTGTTTGTTTTTAGTTTTAATTTATTTTGTGTCGTAGGCCCATTTCAAATAAATAGAACCCCAAGTAAATCCTCCTCCGAAAGCAGCAAATATAATATTATCTCCTTTTTTTAGTTTCTTTTCAAAATCATGAAGCACTAATGGTAAAGTAGCCGATGTTGTGTTCCCATAACGCTCGATATTCACTAAGACCTTTTCGTCTTCAAGGTTCATTCTATTGGCTGTAGCATCGATAATTCTTCTATTGGCTTGGTGAGGTACTAACCAAGCAACATTTTCGTTGGTCAAATTATTTCTTTGCAAAATCAATTCACTTGCATCTGCCATATTGGTTACAGCATATTTAAAAACTGTTTTACCATCTTGAATGATGTTGTGCATATTTTCTTCAACAGTTTGAGCCGATGTTCTAAGTATAGAACCTCCCGCAGGAATTTTCAAGAAATCACGACCTACACCATCACTTCTTAAATATTCATCTTTCAAACCATAGCCTTCATAATTAGGTTCGAACAAAACAGCTCCGGCACCATCACCAAAAATAATACAAGTGGCTCTATCTGTATAATCAATAATAGACGACATTTTATCGGCTCCTATTAGCAATACTTTTTTATATCTTCCTGATTGTATATAGGCTGCAGCTGTAGACATTCCGTATAAAAAACTAGAACAAGCAGCTTGTAAATCATAGGCGAAAGCATTGGTTGCTCCTATCTCTGTTGCCACGTAAACTCCAGTTGAAGCTACAGGCATATCTGGTGTAGCTGTTGCCATAATCACCATATCAATTTCTAGTGGATCGATATTGGCTTTTGCTATTAAATCTTGAGCGGCTTTGATGGCCAAAAATGAAGTTCCTTTTCCTTCTTCCTTTAATATTCTTCTTTCTTTAATTCCTGTACGAGTAGTGATCCATTCGTCATTAGTATCAACCATGGTTTCCAATACTTTATTAGAAAGCACAAAGTCAGGAACATACCCACCTACTGCGGTAATTGCTGCGGTAATTGCATTCATTGTGTACGACTATTACTATCAAATATTGCTACTTGATTTTTTAATTTAAAAGACTCGAAAATTACAAAATTTATTCTAAAAGTACTGTTTTAGCTATTCTTATTTGAGAAAATTATAAACAATAAAAAAAACTCCCACAAAGTGAGAGTTCTACTATTTTTTGCTAAAACGTATTAAGCAACAGCTACAGATTTATCGATAACAACTTGCCCTCTGTAGTACATTTTACCTTCATGCCAGTAAGCTCTGTGGTATAAATGTGCTTCTCCAGTGATAGGACAAGTAGCGATTTGAGCAACAGTTGCTTTGTAATGTGTTCTTCTCTTATCTCTTCTTGTTTTAGAGACTTTTCTTTTAGGATGTGCCATTTTACTATATTATTTATCCGTTAATAGTTGCTTTAATTTGTCCCACCTAGGGTCAATATTTTCTTGATTCTCTTGTTGTGTATTCTCTTTATTCTTCTCTTTTACTTCTTTCTTTACAGACATTGTTTTGAGCTTTTCTAAAGCTACTGATTGCAATGTTCCATCTTTTACTCCTGGATGAACTCTTTTTTGAGGAATTGACAACACAATCATTTCATAGATGTATTGCGCAATATCTACCTCAAATTCCCCAAATGGTAAAATTAATAACTCTTCGTTGTCATTATTAAACGATTCTCCGAAACGTACAATTAATTTAATTTTACCTTTTATAGGCAAATCAAATTCTTCCCCTGTAAGATCACAAGGCACTTGAACGGTTCCTTTGTGTTTAAAATCTAATTCTAATAAATTCGCTTTTTTTTCTAAAACTACATTTACTTTGATGTTTGATTTTTCAAACTCACTAAAGTCAAAGATCTCAAAGAACGAATTATTGATTTGGTATTCAAATTGATGTTTCCCTAGCTTCAATCCCACAAATGGAATTATGAATTCTTTTCTCTTGTTCATTTCATCAACAATTTTCCCAATTCTGAATTACCCGAATCGGGGTGCAAAGATATAAAATTATTATAAATCTAATAATGTTATCCACCTTTTTTTGTTTATAACTGTTTTTCTTTGGATTTTAGAGGATTCTCACTCACTTCCTGATACTGCAATCTTGATTTATAGACATCTATCGCCAAATAAACCGCTTCCTTAAAAGAGGTAAAATCTGCTTGATTCTTGCCTGCAATATCGTAAGCTGTACCGTGGTCTGGCGAGGTTCTCACTTTATTTAATCCGGCAGTATAATTTACTCCTCGACCAAAAGACAATGTTTTAAAAGGAATCAACCCCTGGTCATGATAAGTAGCTATAACGGCATCGTACTTCTCGTAGTGATTGCTTCCAAAAAAACTATCAGCAGGGAAAGGACCAAAAACCAGAGTTCCTTTGTCGAATATTTTTTTCAAGGTTGGCCTGAGCACAGCATCATCTTCCGAACCAATTACTCCACCATCACCACAATGAGGATTCAATCCTAGGACAGCAATTTTTGGTTTATTGATACTAAAATCTCTTATCAACGTTTGTTTTACAGTCTCAATTTTCTTTTTAATTAATTCCTCTGTCAAATGTCCTGCTACTTGATTTAATGGCACATGATCCGTAAGAAGACCTACACGCAAATTATCGCTCACCATCAGCATTAAAGCATCACCGTCTAATTCTTGTGCCAAATAATCGGTATGCCCAGGAAACTTAAAACTTTCTGATTGAATATTATATTTATTGATAGGAGCCGTAACCAAAACATCTACAATCCCTTCCTTTAAAGCTTTGGTTGCCGCCACAAATGACTTAATAGCATATTCTCCTACTTTATCATCATTCGTTCCTAAATTCAAATCTACTCCTTCTCGCCATAAATTATATACATTAATCTTACCCACAACTATTTGATCAAGCTTGTCGATTCCATGTATACTCGAAGAAGAGTCAAGACCCTTTTTCAAAAAGGAAACAATTTTTACATTAGCAAAAATTACAGGAGTACAAAATTCTAACATTCGAGCATCCTCAAAAGTTTTTAAGATTACTTCGCTTCCAATACCGTTTAGATCCCCTATCGAAATTCCAACTATTATATTTTCTGCTGTTTTATTCATGAGCTCCCGTTTTTTATTGCTAATTTTGAGCTGCAAATTTAGTAAAATAAAATAAGAATGTTTACAGGAATTATAGAAACCCTTGGTATTGTAACTGAAATAAAAAAAGAGCAAAACAACCTGCATCTTACCCTTTCCTCCAACATTACATCTGAGTTAAAAATTGACCAAAGTGTTGCCCACAATGGCATTTGTCTAACTGTAGTCGCAATAAATGGAACCCAATATACCGTTACCGCTATAGCCGAAACTATTAATAAAACCAATATTAGTAGCTGGAAAACAAACGATGAAATTAATCTAGAAAGAGCCATGAAGTTAGGCGATCGATTAGACGGTCATATTGTTCAGGGACACGTAGATCAAATTGCTACTTGTACCGAAGCCTATGAAACCAATGGTAGCTGGCATTACACCTTTGAATATGACTCTAACCAAAATAATATTACTATCGAAAAAGGATCTATAACTGTAAACGGTGTAAGCTTAACAGTTGTAAATTCAGAAAAAAACAAGTTTAGCGTTGCTATTATTCCTTATACTTACGAACACACGAATTTTCACAACTTCAAAGTAGGAACGATTGTAAATCTAGAATTTGATGTCATTGGAAAATATGTTGCTCGTTTGCATGCATTGAACTAAACTAGTTCTTAAGACATAAAACCAACATTAGTTAAAAACAAAAACTCCAAGCTTACCTTGGAGTTTTTGTTTTTAATTTATGATTAATAAGATAAATACCGTAAAGAATAGAAAGAAGAACCAGCACACCAATATAGTCATCAATTGGTAATTTTGGTGGCGGTGGTGGTTTTGGACTTGGTGGTCCTGGAGCAGCATATAATACCGTGCCACAAACTAGGAGCATCGACAATCCAACTACTTTTTTAAATTTATCTTTCATAATTATCTACACATTAGCAAACTAATGCCTTAATTGCTTGGCAAAATAACCAATATTTTAATTCATAAAAAAATTAAAATTGCTTTTTTTATCAAAAAACCCTTCCTGAAAATTTTCAAGAAGGGTTTTCTTACTTGTGGTCCCACCTGGGCTCGAACCAGGGACCACCTGATTATGAGTCAGGTGCTCTAACCAACTGAGCTATAGGACCAGTTAAGAGGTTGCAATATTACTACTATTTTTTGTTCAGACCAAATATTTTGACCGTGGATTTTCAATTTTATCGTTATTCAGAAGCCGCTTCAACGGAATCTACTGATAATGAAGTCATCCAAAACAGAAAACAACTATCTAATTTCCTGACACAACTCAACCAAAACACCATTGGTAGATTTTGGATGCAAAAAGGCGACCAATTTATTATCGGCACCTTTCTTTGGTGTTGGATTTAAAACTACAAATCCTTCACCTTCTAGTCTAGCTATTTCGGCTACAATATCTGTAACATCAAATGCGATATGATGAATGCCTTCTCCTTTTTTCTCTATAAATTTTGCAATTGGGCTTTCAGAATTTGTAGCTTCTAATAATTCTATTTTGTTGGGGCCATTTTGAAAAAAAGAGGTTTTCACTCCTTCAGAAGCTACTTCTTCTTCTTTGTAAGCAGGTGCTCCAAATAATTTTTCAAAAAGTAAATTAGAGGCTTGCAAATCTTTGACCGCTATCCCGATGTGTTCTATTTTATTCATTTGTTTCACTTTTAGAACCACAAATATATCAACTATTGATTGACATACGTTCTAAAATATCCGCATTCACCAATAACCTCTTGGTAGTATTTAGTGTCTGAATAATTAGCTTTCAGTTTTACAAAACCATCAAACGCGATAAAATTTACTTCTTCTTCTGGAATCTCCCAAACATTCGCAATCGCGCTGTACTTCTTGTTGTAGTATTCGTTTCGCTCACATTTGGCAATCATGTATAAGCATTTAGCTTTCTGTTCCTTATTTTTTGCTACCTCAAATGCTTTTTGATAATACATTTTGGCTAGGCTACAATCTGTAATCATTTTTTTGATTGGCTCTCTAAAACTATAGGGACTAGAACCATACCCCGCTATTTTAGATTCATAAAAAATTCGAGCATTCCCAAAATGAGTGATGTTATAAAAGGCATTGCCTAACAACAAACTATTGGTATACACCTCTTCGTTAGCCGCAACTTTATCTTGCATCGTTTTGATAATATTCAGAAAATCTAATTGCGAATATTTCCTTTTTTGATACGCCAAATGATCACAATCGTGACAATCTTTGATACCGCCATTAAAAGGATTCCCATAAAAAACGGCATTTTGAAGCGAATCGGATTGCTTCATGAACTCGATAGCCGCAGGAATATCATTTTTAAAAGTGGCTTTGACCGCTTGAAAATTATTTATCTCCGCCAATTTTACGCCATACACACTTTGTCCTACTTGTTCTAACTCGGTTTTGTTTGTTTTGGTCAAAAAATCTTTCATCGCTTGCAAATCAGCAGTGACATCATAAAAATTATTTCCATACCCCCAATAATCATTGGCATCATCAAACAATTCAGCCATCACTCTATTGCCACTAGCTCTGTATAGTGCAGCTAGATATTTTTTACTCCAATTAGTTGCATTTTGATACCTGAATTCTGGGATTCCTTTCTCTTTAGGTAGTTCGTGATATAACCAATTCAAATCTTTGATAATCGTTTTTTCATTTTGAGCAGTTAACTTTTCTATTTTACTCAAATTATTCACAAAACGAAGCAAACGCAACTGATGATTCGCAAGTTTTTTTGCTGGCATTTTTTGCTCAACTTTCGCATAAATAGCCTCTGCCTTTGAGAAATCTTCTCTTAAGGTATACAAATAGCCCAAAGCCATATCCCACAAATAAGGTTGAGCCGTGGTTCCAGCCATTGAGATTTTGGTCACTAAATCTAAAACTTTGGCGTCAATCTTCTTTTTATTATCGGATTTGTTTTCAGAAACGGTTTGCTTTTTTACATCATTACCTTCATCTGTTTTAGAGAAAGAATGATTTATATTTTGCTCGGTTTTGTTAATCAAACGCGTCAAGAGGTAATCCAAATGCGTAGATTTTGGATCCAATTCAAAAATTTTATCTATTGCACGAACCTCGTCTTTGTAATATCCTTGAATCGCCCAAAGCGCTGCTTTTTCCTTATTATCCTTGGCCATAGCTAAAGAAGCGTTCCAATCTTTCTCCTCTTGAGGATGAAAATTATATGCCGAAACGACTCTCATTTCTGGGCATTTATCAAAAACTACTGCGTAGAGATAATTAGACTTGGCATATTCTTTTTCTTTATAATAAAATCCAGCCAAGTAAGAAAGTGCACGGTAGTATAAAACATTTTTGGGGACATTTGCTTCTGTTTTTTGAAAAAAATCAAAAGCTTGTTTACGCTCATCACTATAAAAATAGGCCTTCATCGTTTGAAACCAATACCTATTTTTAAGAAAAGCATCTTTAGAATTTTTGTAATTATTTTCGATTGCTTTAACCGTTCCTACATCTTGAAATGTTTTAACAGCAACAGGATCATAGCTCCAATAATCAGTATTTACAGAAACTGTTTCTAGTTGTTTCGCGAGATACAAAAAATCGATGAAGTTTTTAATTTTTGAATCTTTTAGTTTTAATTTAGATTCCCATTTCACAACGTTTTTAGTGCTTTTTTTGGTTTTATAAAAAGCATAAATATCTTGAACCGCTACAGCGCTACTATCAAACAAAAAATAATGAACCATGGCCGAATCCGCTTTCCCTTTTAGATACGTTTCCCAATCGGTTCTTATAGATTCATTGAACCTTGTGTTATAATTATCTTCAAAGCGAATAGAATAAAAAACATCCCCAGATAAAAACAACGGTTCGTAGGAAGCATCAACAAAGGTTTCGGGAGTAAAATTAGAATCAAATGAAAAATCGCCATAATCGCCATCTGCACAGGCATAAATTATACCATATACCAAAAGTAAAATGGCACTAAAAAACAGCAATAACTTGCTCAAAAATTGATTTTTCATAGCTATTAAAATTGAATTGGTCTAAATCGTAAAATAATATTTCGTTAGGAGACTCTTTGGTGTTTTCTTTCAAATCTGAAGCCATTTCTAACAAATCCGAAGAAGAAATTGCTTCTAATTTCAAGACATCATCTTGTTGATAAAAAACTCCATTTTTGTATTTAGATTGTATCACTCTAAAATGTTTTTCATCTTCACGTTTAAAATTTTTATCCTTTACTAAATCAGCAAGACTAATTTTAGTTCGCACCCCAATTACTTTTTGGTTTTGAATATGAATAAACCAAGAATAAATAGGCAATGCAAAATTAAGTTGCAGCGGATACTTCTTTAAACTCGCCAAATACTTCTCGGCTATTTTTCGGTCATAAATTGAATTGAGCGAATCAGGAGCAATTTTGCCCATATTGTAATACATCAAAACCCCCGAATCTACATTAGGAATTTTAGTCTTTTTGAAATATTTTACTTGATGCAATCTGATGGTTGCTGAAATTCTTTTTTGTGAAATTCTTTTAAAAACCTCAACAAACTCCAAGTAGCGTTCTTTGGTACTCAATGTCCAATCGCAATCAAGTTGAATCTCTTGGCAACTTATCCCATTAGAAGTATTAATTCTTGTGATTAAATCGAATGTTTTCCTTGCCAATTCGGGTATTACAACTGTAGTATCTAAAAAAATCTGGTTCTTGATATACACCACAGGTACTACTGTAAATTGCTGAATAGATGTTGTAAAATGAATTGGACTTTCAGGATGAACATTATGAGAAATATTATTTATAGTAAGATCAAAATAACGCACATAAAGTTTTTGGACGTTGTTATGAGTTAATACCGCTTGTTCTTTTGGGGTTAAATCGAAAACTGTTTTCCAATAATAAAACGATATAACCGGTTTTTTGCTTGGTTGGCAAGCCAAAAGCAAAAGCAACAGAAGCGCAAAACCCAATCTATTTTTCAAAAGAAGTAGTTATTAAAAATTATAACAAATGTAAGAATAACCAACAATCAAAATATAAAAATGCTAAATTTTACTATAAGAGAAATGCCAATAAATCGCTAAATAATTTCGATTACAGTAAATATAATTGTTATTTTGTACTTTCTAATGTTAAACTAATATGTCGCAAACCAACTACCGCTTTATCTTGTTTGTTTTTCTTTTCATTTGTATTGGCTGCGCCAAAAAAGGAAGTATCACTGGCGGTTTAAAAGATACCATACCCCCAACACTTAAAATTAGTTTCCCCGAGAATTATAGTACCAACTTTAAAGGCAATCAGATCAAACTCACTTTTGATGAGTATATAAAGTTGAAAGGATTGGAAAAACAACTCATCGTTTCTCCACCAATGAAAAATGAGCCATTGATTATTCCGTCTACCGTAACGAAATACCTCACTATTCAAATCAAAGATACTTTACAACCCAACACAACCTATAGTTTTAATTTTGGACAAAGCATTACCGACAACAACGAAGGCAATCCTTTGAACCAATTCAAGTATGTTTTTTCCACAGGACCATATGTCGATTCACTCGCTCTCGGCGGAAGAGTGAAAGATGCTCTTGAAAAAGAAGTAGAATCTTTTGTTTCTGTAATGTTGTACGAAGTGAATGAAAAATTCAAAGATTCAGTAGTATACACTACTCCTCCAAGATATATTACCAATACATCGGATAGTTTAAAGACATTTCGATTAGAAAATCTAAAAGCGGGAAAATACCTTTTGGTAGCTATGAAAGACCGCAATAACAACAATAAATTCAATCCCAAAACAGACAAAATTGGATTTCACAAACAATTCATCACTATCCCAAATGATACGGTGTATGAAATTGAGTTATTCAAAGAAGTACTCCCTTTTAAAGCATACAAACCATACCAAGCTTCTGGAAACCGATTGATAGTAGCATATGATGGTAAACAAGATTTTTCGAAGTCAAAGCCTAAAATTATTTTGAAAAACAACAACGAAATCCTAGAAAATATTGTTACACAATTTCCTAAAAAAGACTCGCTTCAAGTATGGTATAAACCTATAAAAGCAGATTCTTTGCTCTTAAATATCAAAAAAGAAAGTTATGTAAACGATTTTAGTGTAAAAATTAAAAATCAAAAAAAAGATACCCTCAACATCAGTGCTGTTCAGGCTGGAATTTTGAATTTGAGAGATCAATTCACTTTAGAATCCTCGACACCTTTAATTAAAATTGATCCTACAAAAATCAAACTAACCGATGGTGCGACCAAAGCAGTAGCATTTACCCATCAATACGATGATTTTCATCAAAAATTGGTTTTGGATTTCAAAAAAGTGCCTTCTGAAAAATATGAATTTAAATTGCTTCCTGGAGCTTTGACTGACTTTTTTGAAAAATCTAACGACACCTTAACCTACAAACTCACTACCCGAAGTGAAACGGATTATGGAAACTTAACGGTTGTTTTGAGCAATGCAAAACGATTTCCAATTATTGTAGAACTCACCAATTCCAAAGGTGAAGTTTTGGCCACAGAATTTACTGAGAAAGAAAATAAAGTCGTCTTTACCTTTTTAGAGCCTGCAAATTATACCTTAAGAGCTATTTATGATGACAATAACAATCAAAAATATGATTCGGGAAATTTCTTAGAAAAAAGACAGTCCGAAGAAGTTATCTATTTCTCCAAAGAAGTGGATGTTCGAGCCAATTGGGAAGTGGAACAGTCTTTTGACCTCAGCATCCCTTACACACCCGAACCTAAAAATAAAGAGGACAAGAAAAAAACCGCAAAAAAATCAGGCTTTTAATTCAAAATCATCTTTATCGTTCAAAAAACCTAGCTTTTGTCTGGTTTCCGCTAATGCACTTTTTTCTATAATAGCTATAAAAACACCTTCAGCTTCTTGTGGCTCAATAATAGCCCTACCCAAATAATCTTGCACTTGCGAATGTCCATTGTATATATGGCTATTGGCATCTACTCCTATTCTATTCACCCCAATTGTATAACACATATTTTCAATCGCTCGAGCTTTGAGTAAGGCGTCCCAAGCGTTTATACGCGTATTGGGCCAATTCGCTACATAAAGTAACACATCGTACTCTTCACTATTTCGTGCAAAAACAGGAAAACGCAAATCATAGCAAATCAGTGGACAAATTTTCCAACCCAAATAATCTATGATTACTTTTTCTTTGCCTGCAGTATACTTTTTATCCTCTCCTGCTAAGGTAAACAAATGCCTTTTGTCATAAAATTGCACTTCTCCAGAAGGAAAAACAAATACCAATCGGTTATAGAAATTTCCTTTCTCGGTAATAACCAAACTCCCAGTTATGGCTGCATTTTTTTCTTTAGCCAACTGTTGCAACCACACCATGGTTTCGCCTTGCATCGTTTCCGCTACCAAATTAGGATGCATCGTAAATCCTGAAGTAAACATTTCAGGCAATACAATTAGGTCAACTGGTTCACCAATCGCATCGATTTTTTCTTCAAAATGAATTCGATTCGCTGCTGGATTTTCCCAGACTAAAGCAGTTTGTAGGATGGCTATTTTCATAATTTAAATTTAGTAAAAATTGATTATAAACTCATAAGCGAAACAAAATCCGTCTAATCAAGACATAAAAAAACGCATCCAAATGGATACGTTTTTTACTTTTTGTCTTTGATTAAGGCAATTATTTCAAACTTGCTGCCAAATACTCTCTGTTCATACGAGCAATATTCTCCAAAGAAATTCCTTTTGGACATTCTATTTCGCAAGCTCCAGTGTTGGTACAGTTTCCGAATCCTTCTTCATCCATCTGACGAACCATATTCAATACACGGTTTGTAGCCTCAACTTTTCCTTGTGGTAAAAGTGCGTACTGTGAAACTTTGGCTCCAACGAACAACATCGCTGAACCATTTTTACAAGTAGCTACACAAGCTCCACAACCAATACAAGCTGCTGCTTCAAAAGCTCTATCTGCATCGTGTTTTGGGATTGGAATAGCATTTGCATCCATTGTTCTACCAGAAGTATTTACAGAAACGAAACCTCCTGCTTGTTGAATTCTATCAAATGAAGAACGATCTACAACTAAATCTTTGATTACTGGAAAAGCAGCACTTCTCCATGGTTCAATGTAAATTGTATCACCATCGTTGAACATTCTCATGTGCAATTGACAAGTAGTAATTCCTGTATCTGGTCCGTGAGCACGTCCGTTGATGTATAAAGAACACATTCCGCAAATTCCCTCACGACAGTCGTGGTCAAAAGCGATAGGTTCTTTTCTTTCACTAACTAATTGCTCGTTTAATTGGTCTAACATTTCCAAAAACGAACTGGCAGTAGAAACATTATCTAATTTATAACTTTCCATGCTTCCTTTTGATTTAGCATTCTTTTGACGCCAAATTTTAAGGTTTATATTGATATTTTTTGCTGCGCTCATGATTTTCTATTTGTAATTTCTAGCTGCTATTTTAATAAACTCGTATTTCAATTCTTCTTTGTGAAGTACCTCTTGATTAATGTCATAGCCCATATATTCCCATGCGCCAACAAACTTAAAGTTTTCGTCATCACGAAGCGTTTCACCTTCAGCATCTTGATATTCCTCACGGAAGTGACCACCACAAGATTCTTTACGTTGCAATGCATCAATAGCCATCAATTGTCCTAATTCAATAAAATCAGCAACACGAAGTGCTTTTTCTAATTCTGGATTCAATTCATCAGCACTTCCAGGAACAAAAACATCTTTATGGAACTCTTCTTTCAAAGCTGCTAATTCCTTAATCGCCTCTTGCAATCCTTTTTCGTTACGTCCCATACCTACTTTATTCCACATAATCAAACCTAAGCGTTTGTGGAAATGGTCTACAGTTTTGGTACCGTTATTGTTCAAGAATTTTTCGATACTTGCTTTCACATTGTTTTCAGCTTCAACGAATTCTGGCAAATCAGTAGAAATTTTTCCTGTACGAATATCATCAGCTAAATAATCTGAAACCGTATAAGGTAATACGAAATATCCATCAGCCAAACCTTGCATCAAAGCAGAAGCTCCTAAACGGTTCGCTCCGTGATCAGAGAAATTAGCTTCTCCAGCTACGAAACAACCCGGAATTGTTGATTGCAAGTTATAATCAACCCAAACACCACCCATAGTATAGTGAACCGCAGGATAAATCTTCATTGGCGTTTCGTATGGATTTTCGTCAGTGATTTTTTGATACATAGTAAACAAGTTACCATATTTCTCTTCCAACCATTTTTTCCCTAAGGTTGTAATTTCTTCTTGAGATGGATTGTGGTTTCCTTTGGCGTAAGCTACTTGCTTTCCTTTGGACTGAATCTCAGAAGAGAAATCCAAATAAACTCCTTCATTCGTATCGTTAGCTTCAATTCCGTGACCAGCATCACATACTTCTTTAGCAGCTCTAGAAGCTACGTCACGAGGAACTAAGTTACCAAATGCAGGGTATTTTCTTTCTAAGTAATAATCTCTATCTTCTTCGGCAATTTGGGTTGGTTTTAATTTACCCGCACGAATCGCCTCAGCATCTTCTTTTTTCTTTGGCACCCAAATACGTCCTGAGTTTCTTAATGACTCAGACATCAAGGTTAATTTCGATTGATTGGTTCCGTGAACCGGAATACAAGTTGGGTGAATTTGCACATAACAAGGGTTAGCAAACAAAGCACCTTGTTTATGAACTTTCCAAGCTGCTGTTACGTTTGACCCCATTGCATTAGTAGAAAGGAAATACACATTTCCGTAACCACCAGAAGCAATAATTACCGCGTGAGCTGAATGTCTTTCAATCTCGCCAGTAACCAAATTTCTAGCTATAATTCCGCGAGCTTTTCCATTTACTTTTACCAATTCCAACATTTCATGACGGTTGTACATGTCAACTTTACCAAGTCCAATTTGTCTTGATAATGCAGAATAAGCACCCAACAACAATTGTTGTCCTGTTTGTCCTGCTGCATAAAACGTACGTTGAACTTGAGTTCCACCAAAAGAACGATTGTCCAATAATCCGCCGTAATCACGTGCAAAAGGAACTCCTTGAGCCACACATTGATCTATAATGTTGCTTGACACCTCTGCCAAACGGTGAACGTTAGCTTCACGTGCTCTATAATCTCCTCCTTTAATGGTATCATAAAATAAACGGAAGGTACTATCTCCGTCATTTTGATAGTTTTTAGCGGCATTAATACCTCCTTGTGCAGCAATAGAGTGTGCACGACGGGGTGAATCTTGATAACAAAATGCTTTTACATTGTAGCCCATTTCAGCAAATGAAGCCGCAGCAGAAGCCCCTGCTAATCCTGTTCCAACAACAATAATATCAATTTTTGGTCGATTGTTCGGAGCAACTAATTTTAAGTGATCTTTATAATCGGTCCACTTTTGAGAAATGTGACCTTCTGGTATTTTAGAATCTAATTTCATTTTGATTGATATTAATGATTAAAATGATGAAATAACGCAATAAATATGAATCCAAACGGAACCACAATTGCAAACGCGTATCCTAATTTTTGGATAGTAGAAGAAAACTTATTATTGAATCCTACTGATTGAAAAGAAGAACTGAAACCATGCCATAAGTGTAGTGCCAACAAAACAAAAGCACCAACGTAAATACCTGTACGTACTGGACTCTCGAATTTATGAACCAATTCTTCAAAATAGCGAGTTTCGTTAATTGCACCTACTTCTACATATTTGTAAGTGATTTCGTGAACCCAAAAATCATAAAAGTGCAATCCTAAGAAAGCCAAAACTACCAATCCAGAAATAATCATATTTCTAGAAGCCCATGAAGCATTTGCTGCTCCATCATATTTGGCATAAGCTACTGGTCGTGCTTTTTTATTCTGCACCTCTAAAACTATCCCCATAACGAAGTGAAAAATCACTCCAGCAATAAGAATAGGTTGCATAACAAATTGGATTACTGGGTTATAGCCCATAAAGTGAGACATTGCATTAAAAGTATCCGCACTAAAAACCGATATCATATTAATGAAAAAATGCAATGACAAGAAAGTAATTAAGAAAAGTCCCGAAAGTGCCATTGCCACTTTTCTGGCTATGGAAGACTTTAACAATGCAGTTTGTGCCATAATTTTTTTATATAGATTATTAAAAATTTCACACAAAAATAAGCGAATTACTCATGAACCACAACCTTTTTTACTTTATTTATAATGATTTTAAAGTGTTTAATATCCTACTGTTTTTCAGCTGTTTTTTGAGTTTATACTCTAAACAAAACTTAAAAAAAGAAAAAAATACAATTACCATATCTACAGTATTTTCAACCAAAAAGAAACTAAAATTACAGATTTACTAACAAAGCTTTTTGTTTTGCTTTTAATCAAAAAAAATGCATCACAAAAACATAATATTCCCCCAAAAACCTTGTATTTGCCCGCTGTCATTTTACCTTTGCAATAGAAAAATTTATACCATGAAAATCGGAATTGACGCCCTATCTTTTGACGTAGCCAAAATACACTTACCTATACAAACCTTAGCAGAAGCTCGAAATATTGAACCCGCAAAATTGCAAAAAGGACTCGGATTGACGAATATGACTCTCGCCGATACTCATCAAGACACTGTAGTTTTTGGAGCCAATGCTTTAACCAGACTCATCCAGGATCAAAATATTGCCTTAAACGAGATCTCCAGAATTTACGTAGGAACCGAAAGCAGTATCGATAGTTCGAAACCCATCGCTTCGTTTTTAGTAGCCTTGATGGAACAAAAATTTGGAGAAAACTGTTTAACGCATTGCGATGCAGTTGATTTTACTTTTGCCTGCATTGGCGGGGTGGATGCGATGCAAAACTGTTTGGATTTTGTAAAATTAAATCCCACCAAAAAAGCCATTGTTGTCACTACAGATTTTGCTAAATACGACCTCAACTCCACCGGAGAATACACCCAGGGCGCAGGAGCTGTAGCCATGCTTATTACCGCCAACCCAAGAATTATTGCTTTTGAGAATCATTGGGGCGTAAGCACCAAAGGTGTTTTTGACTTTTTCAAACCGTACAGAACTATCTCAAAACAAGAAATCACAGGCAACAACAACAACGAAGCTTGGTTTGATAATTTGGAAGGCGAAATTGAAATTCACAAAGACCAACCGGTGTTTGACGGACAGTATTCGAACCAATGTTATATGGATCGTACCAAAGACGCCTACTTTGCGTTCAAAAAAGAAAAAAATACTTCCGAAACGATTTACGATAACTGGAAAAGCATTGTCATGCACTTACCGTATGCCTTTCAAGGAAGACGTATGTTGACCGAAATTTATGCTTTAGATGCAACCGAAGCAATTATTACTGGAAACGAAACCCCAGAAGAATACCAAAACAAACTCAAAGAAATCAGCAAGACACCCGCTTATCAAGATTTTGTGAGTCAAAAATTACAACCTGCAGAAATCGCTTCTTCTTTGATTGGAAACTTATATACGGGTTCAATTTTTATGGGATTGTTATCAACTTTAGCGCATTTTTCAGAAACCAATACTGAAATCACCAACGAAAAAATGGGCTTTTTAGCCTATGGAAGCGGTTCGAAATCGAAAGTTTTCGAGGGGACCATTCAAGCGGATTGGAAAAAAGCCTTGCAACCTGTAGCACTATTTGAAACTCTAGAAAAAAGCGTCGCCATTGATTTTGAAACCTACGAAAAACTCCACAAAAAGGAACAAAAACAACCCATTCGCACCCCAAAAAGCGAATGGATTTTGGATCGTATCGAAAACGAAAATCCCAACTTATTAGGCGCTCGTTATTACAAATGGGCGGAATAATATAGTTTTTTTCAAGTCTGAATTTACAATACTAATTCGCAACAAAACATAAGGCTGTCTCCAATTTTGAAGACAGCCTTTCTTATTTTCTAAATCTCGTTTTCTTATACTTTTAATTACAATTCCCACCGCAATCTTGTGCATTTTGATAATCCTCTGGAGTGATGGTATACAGTTCTGTTTGCTTTGCACTAAAAACTGGATTAAAAATATTTCTAGCTTGATTAAAACATTGATTTGTTGCTGTACATTCTTGATAAATCACCTTTTTTTTGTTATCAAAAACAACCTCAATATGCGTTAAATTATTTTGAATTTTAGAACTTGTAAAAGCTATGTATTCCATTCTAGGCCCACCTCCATAGGGCGGCGTATCCGTGAATTGATATTTAATATCAGCCAGATTTTTTACTATAACCTTGTTACTTATATCCTTTACTCCATCGTAAAAAGGTATCATTTCTACAACAACTCCAGAATTATTACTGATGCGATAATTATAATTTCTATCTCCTCCTTGATCCGTACAACTTGTTGCCAATAAAACAACAATGATTATTGATATTATTCTTTTCATAATCTTAATCTTGCCAGTTATTAAATAATTCATCTAAGTAAACCTCTGTTGGATTGTTGTATCTGTTTTTGATGTCACGCCATTCATTCCAAGAACTGGCACCAATCAAAGCAACTTATTCTTTTTTAAATTAAAACAACCCTTTCAGAGCAAGTAACTCCAAAAGGGTTTGAGTCTTATTAATTACAATTCCCACCGCAATCTTGTGCGCTTTGGTAATCTTCTGGAGTGATGGTATACACTTCTGTTTGCTCGTCATTATACTCAGATCTAAAAATATTTCTAGATTCTGTACATCCTTCAACTCCAGTTGAAGTATACTTACAGCTAGAATACAGTATTTTTTTACTAAGATTAAAAATAAACTCAATTTTAGTTAAAGTAATATTTTTATCTCTAGTTATAACCTCTGCCATATCCAAAAAATCAGGCGCTGGATAAGTAACAACTCTTTTTAGACTGATTTTTTCATTGTTTGAAAGCACGATTTTTTTTGATAAATCTCTTACACCATCAACGCCGTAGGGCACAATCACCACTGAAACTCCAGAATTATTAATAATAGAATAATTATAGTTTTTACTATCTTCATTTACACAACACCAAAAACAAATTGGCATCAGTATAAAAATAATTAATTTTTTCATACTCTTGTTTTGTTAAATTAATCTTGCCAGTTATTAAATAATTCATTTAAGTAAAACTCTGTTGGATTATCGTATCTATCTTTAATATTATCTCGCCATTCATTCCAAGAGCTAGCGCCTATCAAAACGATTTACAAATACTTGAATCAAACAATATAAATGTAATAAATTACCTAAAAAAAGAATCTTCTTAAAGGTTTTATTAACCATAATTTAATACTAGGAAAAAAAATCAACTAAACTTCGCCATATATTTCTGAACGATGGCTTCGGTGTTTTCGTTGCGTATTTTTTGATTAAGATGAATGGGTTCTGAGGCGCGCTCATGGCAATCTTTCACGGCACAAGTTTCGCAAGTTACACCCACCAATTGTTTGGGCACCACATCGCCTTCTAAAAATTTGAACTTTTTCTTTACCGATGGCGTGATTAAAATCCCCACCGAAATACTTCGCAAACAATCTTTCTTAAACGGATCAGGAGTAGCCGAAGAAAACACTAAATATTCATTGCTGCTGTTTTCATAACGCGATACTTGCGCATCAAAAAAATGCGTCTTGCCTTGTGCTAACAATTGTTCAATAGTTTTAATCGACACCCATCTGCGGCAGTAGTGCTCGTTCATTTCGTTGGCGTGCGGTTCTTGCTGATTGGTAATATGTAGCTCCTTTTTGATTTGATAGGTATCCGCGCCTATTTTGTGAGACAAACGCAAGAAAAATAAGTTTTTCAAATTAAAATCCTTCGGCAAAATATTCGTCAATCGCTGATAAAAGGATTCTGGCGAGACGTTGAATTGCGTCATCAATTGCACCATTTCTTGTGGTTTTGGATTTTCTTTGGCCAAAAACAAATTCAATTCATCAATCAACTTTTGTCTAGGCAACAACAAAGCGCCTGCAAAATAAGACGCGTAAAAATTATTCAAGACTTGGTCAAAATTGTCGAATTTAATCCAACTGAACGTGTACAAACGCTCTTTGATTTCCATAAAATTATAAGCGATTTCTTTGGCCAAAACAAAAGCCTTTTGCCCTTCATCAATTTCGTCCGAAAGCAATAAGGTTTTGCTCGTAGGCACATAAATTGAGCGTAAATCTCCCATTTCTTCTTGCTCAGAAAACACCAATTCTTTAATAGTATAGCCGTATTCCTCTTTTAGAATCGCCTTTAACTCCTCGATAGAAATGTTTGTAGTTACATCTACGTGAAATGCTTTGCAAAACAACAATACCTTTTCTTCTAACTCTTCAAAATAATTGTTGTGTGCTTCTTGATACGAACGCAAAGACGCTAAAAAGAAACTTTCGCGTGTAAGATTATAATGTTGTGCGATTTCGATAATGGTACTAATGAAGGCCGTTACTTTTGCGGGCGCATTGGCGATAATGTCAATCAAATCGGCTTCTTGAATACCAAACAATTCCAGTGGAATTTCTTTCAAAATACCCGAAGTTAAAATTTCTCCAATTGGAGCTAAACTATTATCTAATTTAAGGGATACCAAATGATCATAAGTCACTTCCAACTTATCTGCCAACAGAATAATTTTATCTGTTTTGGGATATTTTTTTCCTTTTTCGATTTCGTTCAAATACGATTTGGACAAGTCCGTAATCTTCGCCAAACCAAATAAAGACAAATCCTTATTCATTCGAGCCTGCTTGAGTTTAAGCCCAAAAATCAACTTAATATAATCTTTCTCTATGTTCATAAAATCAAAGATAAATTAAAAAACCAAAATACGCAAAAAACATTTTTTTCATTTTTTGCGAACGTTCGCTTGTTTTGTAAAAAACTTTTTGTAGTATTGCATTATCAAAATGAACTAGTTATGAAATGAGCATAGCACTAAATGGCTAATAACCACCAAAAACAATATGCGAATTACATATGACCGATAAAAAATGAAATATCAACATATGAAAACACTAACCGAAACCACCGAAAAAAAATGGCAATTTCTGAATGAAGAAATTGCACAACACGAAAACATTTTAACCGAAGAAGCCATCGATTTTTTGACGGCTTTGCACGAAAATTTCAATGCTAAACGATTGGAACTTTTAGAAGCCCGTAAAGCACAACAAGTCCAATTTGATAATGGTGTGTTACCCACCTTTCCTTTGGAAACCAAAAACATTAGAGAAAGCAACTGGCAAGCGGCTCCAATCCCAAAAGATTTAATCGATAGACGCGTGGAAATCACTGGACCAGTAGATAGAAAAATGGTGATTAACGCTTTGAACTCTGGCGCCAAAACTTTTATGGCCGATTTTGAAGACAGCACTTCGCCTACTTGGAACAACATCATGGAAGGACAACAAAACCTGAAAGATGCCGTAAACAAAACCATAACACTTGACGACCCGTTACGCAATAAAAAATATGCACTAAAAGAAAAAACTGCCGTTTTGATTGTACGTCCAAGAGGATTGCACTTGAACGAAAAGCACATCTTGATAGAAGACGAAGAAGCTTCTGGTTCTTTGATTGACTTTGGGTTATATGCTTTTCATAATCACGACCAATTGGCAAGAAACGGTTCGGCGCCTTATTTCTACTTACCCAAACTAGAACACTATTTGGAAGCCAGATGGTGGAACGAAGTGTTTGAATTTGCACAAGAATACCTTGGCGAGCAACACGGTACGTTTAAAGTAACGGTTTTGATTGAAACGATAACCGCCAGTTTTCAGTTGGACGAAATCATCTACGAATTAAGAGACCATATCGTAGGCTTGAACTGCGGGCGTTGGGATTACATTTTTTCATACATCAAAAAATTCAGAAACAATCCTGCCTTTATCGTTCCGAACCGAGACCAAGTAACGATGACAACACCTTTTATGGACGCGTATTCTAAATTGGTGATTCAGCGTTGTCACAAACGCAATATTCACGCAATGGGCGGAATGGCTGCACAAATTCCGATTAAGAATGACCCTGAAGCCAACGAAATTGCCTTCAAAAAAGTGATTGCAGACAAGGAAAGAGAGGCCAGAAACGGACACGATGGGACTTGGGTAGCGCATCCTGATTTGGTGCCAATAGCGATGAAAGTGTTTAATGAAAATATGATGACCAAAAATCATATTCACATCAAGAGAGCGGATTTGCACATTACCGAAGCGGATTTGTTGCAAATTCCAGTAGGCACCATAACTGAGGAGGGTATTCGCAAAAACGTAAATGTGGCCGTACTGTACATCACTTCTTGGTTAAACGGGCAAGGCGCTGCAGCCATTCACCACTTAATGGAGGATGCCGCTACAGCAGAAATCTCAAGGTCGCAATTGTGGCAATGGCTTCAAAATGAAGTGACGTTGGATTCGGGAGAAAAATTAACGATCAAATTGTACCACCGGATTGCTTTGGACGAATATGAAAAAATCAGAAAGCAAGTGGGTGACCGAGCACACGAAGAAGAAAACTACATCTTGGCAGAAAAATTACTAGACCAACTGGTAGTGAACAAAAAATTTGTAGAGTTCTTGACGATACCGGGTTATAAGTATTTGTAGGGCTTAACAAAGTAAGCCACGAATTCCACAGATGAACACCAATTTTTATTGCTTTAATTAAACGAATCATAGCAACAAATAAAATTGGCATTTAACACCTTGCGTCTATTGTTTTTCCATAAAATCACATTGCTGGCTTATAGCCCCGATAGCAGTGGCATCCTCTGGACTCGCGAACGAGCGAGGACAGAGATATAACGGAGAGCGGGAACCATACTTCCTGAAAAGCCCTTTGCTTGCCGCTCCTGAAAATAGCTTTTTCAATTATTGAAATCAAAACAAACCAAAATAAAAAACCAAAAAACTTAAATCAAAAATTATGAAAACCACCGAGAAACGCATTCAAGAATTAGTAACTGATTGGTTAACGAACCCAAGATGGGAAGGCATTGAACGTCCTTACACCGCTGAAGAAGTGGTGCAATTGCAAGGTTCGTATCAAATTGAACACAGTGTAGCCAGAATGGGCGCTACGAAACTTTGGAACCGATTGAAATCGCAAGATTTTGTTGCCGGATTAGGTGCATTGACTGGTAATCAAGCCATTCAAGAAGTGGAAGCTGGACTAGAAGCGATTTATTTAAGCGGCTGGCAAGTGGCGGCCGATGCGAATGTGGCTGGCGAAATGTATCCTGACCAATCATTGTATCCTGCCAACAGCGTGCCCTTGGTAGTAAAAAGAATCAACAACGCTTTGTTGCGCGCTGACCAAATTCAAGTGGTAAACAAAACGGCAGACAAAAAAGACTATTTGGTTCCGATTGTTGCCGATGCTGAAGCAGGTTTTGGAGGAAATTTGAACGCTTTTGAATTGATGAAATCAATGATTGAAGCGGGTGCAGCGGGCGTACACTTTGAAGACCAATTGAGTTCTGCTAAAAAATGCGGACACTTGGGTGGAAAAGTTTTGGTTCCTACACAAGAAGCCATCAATAAATTAATCGCTGCGCGTTTGGCTGCCGACGTAATGGGAACGCCAACCCTGATTGTGGCAAGAACCGATGCGGATGCTGCGAATTTACTAACTAGCGATATCGACCCAAGAGATGCAAAATTCATCACGGGAGAAAAAACTGAAGAAGGATTCTTCTACGTAAATTGTGGTGTGGAGCAAGGTATTGACCGTGGGTTGAGTTATGCGCCTTATGCGGACTTGATTTGGATGGAAACTAGTAATCCTGATTTGGCTTACGCTAAACAATTTGCCGATGCGATTCACGCGAAATATCCAGGAAAAATGTTGGCTTACAACTGTTCGCCTTCGTTCAACTGGGCGGCGAAATTATCAGTTGCTGAAATGGAAACCTTTAGAGAAGACTTGGCGGCTATGGGGTATAAATTCCAATTTATTACGTTGGCTGGATTCCACGCTTTGAACACGAGTATGTTTGAATTGTCTAAAGCTTACAAAGAAAGAGGTATGGCGGGCTACTCTGAATTGCAAGAAAGAGAATTTGCCTTGCAACAACACGGTTTTAGAGCCGTAAAACACCAAGGTTTTGTGGGAACGAGCTATTTTGATGCCGTTCAAAATACGGTTACTACCGGAAAAGCGTCTACAACCGCAATGAAAGACTCAACAGAAGTGGCACAATTTTAAAAATATTTTAGAAGTTTAATTGTTAAAGATGTTTGCCAAAAAAAGGCACGAAACCAACTTGGAATCGTGCCTTTTGTATTATAATTAATTATTTTATTCTACTGCTATTTAGGGTTTTCTATTTTGCTAAATTAATATTACATTCATAGATAGTAGGATAATTTATCATGATTATTTTTATTAAAACTATTATTTTTCTAAATGTATTTGAAATCCTACACCAACACTAAATGACCTAAATGTTGATTTATCCGAAGTAAACTTTATTTGGTTTATATCATAATTTAAAGTAAACTCTAGGGCAACACTACTGTTCAAGAATATTGCAGGACCCGCTTTAAAATTAAAAGAATTAGCTGTTGCATCTGTATTTCCAGTTCCATAATAATAACTAGCATGAGTAAGAATGTTTAGTCTCTTTTCTGTGCTTAATAAATAATATCTTATAAATGGCCCAGCACCATAAGAAGCCTGATCGTTTCCACCATCTGTTTTCGAATAACTAAATCCTGGCGAAATGCCCAATACTAATTTATCTGCAACAAAATAACCAAATGTAGGAGACAAGTTAACTCCACTAGATTTACCTTCAATAGAACTCCCAGTATTTATTGATTTATAAGAAGATGTGACAAATTTACCACTCCCTCCTACCATCCAATTCCCTTTGGTGATTTGGGCTTGGGATACTGTTCCTGCAAACAATAAGGCTACCGTGAGTACTCTTAAAAATTTCATTTTTTTCATAATGTAAAGGTTGGTTTAAAAAGTTGTTTTAGTTTTGGGTAATTAAATACTTGTCCATTTTTACTTTAAAATAGTCTATACAATTATCCTTCAATATCCCATAATGAATACTGTTCTATAAATACAAATATTGTTTTTGAAATAAATACATTCTCTCTTTACCAAAAGAAAAGGTTCCTAAAAATTGAAGTGGTAAGTATTCCTTTGAACAAAATGTAAGATTAATAGCCAAACATAGAAAAACATTTTAATAAAAACCTTACAAAATTTTTAATTTAAAAACTAACCTAAAAAGGCACGAAACCAACTTGGAATCGTGACTTTTGTTTTTGTTTTTATCTTGTCTATGCGAAACAAAACTTTGTTGAAATTTAACCGCAAGGTTCGCAAAGGTTTACGCAAGGTTCGCAAAAAACTTAAATGCCTTATTTGGTTCAAAAAAAGTTATTAGTGATAACCTTTTAAAGTAAAACCTACGTAATTGATGGTTGCTTTTCCAAAAAGATTATTTAGGCGCTACAATTTCGAAAGGTGTTGTTGCTTTCTCTTTGTCTTTAGAAAGTGTCCAAGTGTATTTAGCGACTGGCAAATAATACTTGCCGTTTTTTGCAGGAGTTATTTTTAGCTTTTTATCTTTTGCCATCCATTTGTCTGCGGCAGCTTTGTCAAGGGTTAAATCATACACCACTTTGTTCAATCCTTTTTGAGCGGCAACTGTAGTTGAATACACGATTTCTTTGTCAGCATTTTCTAATTGAACGCTTACCTTCCCAGCGGAATTGGTATAAAACCAAAGCTCATTTTTTGGAATAAATTCGTCACTCCAAGCGCCTCGTTTCGTACCCCATCTATCGGATTTGGTCGTATTTTTGATTTCATACACGTAAAGTGTTTTGTCTAAAACCTCTTTTTTCAATTCTTGTACTTGTTTCAAACTTACTTTGTATACCGAGCGACCGTGTGTACCCACAATTAAATCTTTGGCTTTCTTTTGAATCACCAAATCGTGCACTGCTACAGGAGGCATTCCGTTAGAGAAATCTTGCCAAGAAACTCCGCCATCTACAGAAATGTACAAGCCATTGTCAGTTCCTACATACAACACGCTATCCAAAACAGAGTCTTCAATAATTACATTTACAGGACTTGCAGGAAGATTGTTCGCTATACTTTTCCAAGTTTGCCCTGTATCTTCTGACACATAGACATAACTTGTAAAATCGTCATTGCGGTACCCATTAAGCGTTACATAAACGCGTTCTTTTTTGTGAGCCGAAGCTACTACTCTACTTACCCAAAGGTTTTGTGGGAAAGTTGTAGAAATCACTTTCCAACTCGCGCCACCATTATTACTGAATTGCACTAAACCATCATCGCTACCCGTATACAACATTCCAAACTCGAAAGGACTTTCGCTGATGGTGGTCAACGTTCCAAAAGCTACATTGCCTTTTTTGCCTCCTTGAGTTAAATCGGGTGAAATAGCCGTCCAAGTATCGCCTTGATTCATAGAACGGTGTAAAAAATTAGACCCTAAATACAAAATGTCTTGATTGTGAGATGACAATAAAATAGGCGATTGCCAATTGTATCGATACGGTTTATCTCCTTTTTTGGCTTTTGGCGCAATGAACTTACTTTTAGATTCATCAGCGCGATTGATGCGATAGTAACTTCCGTATTGATAGCCTGTAAAAACGATATTAGGATTGCGCTTATCTATTTGCACTTGCATCCCATCGCCCCCCATTAATCTGGAATACGGATATTTTCCTTCTTGCTGCCAACCAATTGAGGCATTGTAGTTATTAGACCCAACCCAAACGCCATTATCCTGCAAACCACCATAAATATTGTAGGGTTCTTGTTCATCAACATTTACGGCATAAAACTGTCCCACCGGAATACTGTTACACAACTGCCACGATTTTCCGTTGTCATAAGTAATATTCAAACCACCATCGTTTCCGTTAACCAAATGATTCGGATTGTTAGGATTGATCCAAACTACGTGATGGTCGGAGTGCACATTGTCACCGTCAATAGCTTGAAAAGTTTTCCCTCCATTATCTGAAAACAACAACGGAACACCCGTTATATAAATGCGTTCTTGATTTTTTGGGTCTACCGTGATGTCACCAAAATAATAGCCATAGCTCGAATAAAAATCATCAATATAATCGGAATTGGTTTTTACCCAAGTTTTCCCTCCGTTACTAGATTTGAAAACCTCGGCTCCAATTACCTCTGCATCTTCATCGTTGGGGTCTTTTTCTTTTTTAGCCAAAGGACGCATTTTTTGATTGTCCATCACCGCATAAATAATGTCTGAAGTAAAAGCCGATAATCCAATACGTCCCACAAATTCATCCGAAGGAAAGCCACTTTCTGGAGTAGAAATTAACTGCCAAGTCGATCCAGCATCGGTACTTTTATAAATACCAGAAGCTTTACCGTTTCCATTGAAATTGTGTGCTTTTCTATCTTTCTGCCAAGCACTGGCGTACATAACGTCAAAATTGTTTTCGGCCACAGCCATATCAATCACTCCGGTTTCATCATTTACAAACAAAACCTGTTGCCATGATTTTCCACCATCGGTTGTTTTAAAAATACCTCGTTCCTTGTTTTTAGTGTATAAATGTCCCGCCACTCCAACAATGATCTCATTGCTATTTTTTGGGTTAACCAAAATTTTACTGATGTGATGGCTATCTGTCAATCCAATATTTTTCCAGGTTTTTCCTTTGTCAAAGGATTGCAACAAACCTATTCCTGCATAAGAAGATCTTGAAGAATTTACCTCACCTGTACCCACCAGAATCATCCCTGATTTCCAGTCCACAAAGACAGAGCCGCAATTTAGTGTAGGCGCTGTATCCATCACAGGTTCCATTCGCAATCCATTGGTATTCGAATACCACAGTCCACCTGAAGCATAGGCCACATAAAACTCAATTGGATTCTCAGGATTTACCGCCACGTCAACTACGCGGCCACTCATTACCGTGGGTCCCACATTTTGCAAAGTCAACTCCTGAAACAAAGAAGGCGTTGTGGTAATAGTACCATTTTGTCCCCAGGAAACACTAAAAGTCAAAGCACTAATCAGGAAGGCTATTTTTTTCATAGATACTAATTTCTTTAAAAAATAAATAGAATTGCTACACTTATTTGCTACCGCCAAGGCCGCATATCATCTTCATTTTTTGAATATTTTAAAGACATACCCCCTTTTTAGCATAAATTTTGAACGAAAATTAAACATAAAAATAGAGAATTTAAAATTTTATAGGCAAATTAACAGCCGATACCTCTAAAGTTACTATTTTTGGTTATTACTAATAAATATTTGGTTCCCATGAAATATCATCAAATAAACAGTGGACTATTCGTAAAAAACAGAGAAAAATTCACTGCTCAAATGAAACCGAAAAGCGTTGCGGTTTTTAATTCAAACGACATATATCCGGTTTCTGCCGATAGCACTTTACCTTTTGCACAACATAGAGATATTTTCTATTTATCGGGTGTAGATCAAGAAGAAAGCATTTTATTATTATTCCCAGATGCGCCATACGAACACTTGAAAGAAATCCTTTTCTTGAGAGAAACCAATGAGCACATTGCGATTTGGGAAGGCGAAAAACTAACCAAAGAACGTGCGTTTCAAGTATCGGGAATCAAAACCGTTTATTGGCTACAAGATTTTGACAAAACCTTGAAAGAAATTATGATGTATGCCGAGGTGATGTACATCAACACCAACGAACACTATCGTTCAGCCGTAGAAACCGAAACCCGCGAAGACCGTTTTATCAAAAAATGGAAAGCACAATACCCTGCACATACCGTAGCCAAAAGCAACCCCATTTTGCAACGCATTCGCTCCATAAAAGAAACCGAAGAAATCGATTTGATCCAACAAGCGTGCAACATCACCGAAAAAGGATTCCGTCGTTTGCTTTCGTTTGTGAAACCCAACGTAATGGAATATGAGGTTGAAGCAGAATTGATTCACGAGTTCATTCGTAACCGTTCCAAAGGGTTTGCCTACACGCCCATTATCGCTTCTGGAAATAATGCCAATGTATTGCACTACATCGAAAACAACCAACAATGCAAAGCGGGCGATTTATTGTTGCTAGATGTAGCGGCCGAATATGCCAATTATTCAAGCGATTTAACCCGTACTATTCCAGTTTCTGGTCGCTATTCAGAAAGACAAAAAGCCGTGTACAACGCAGTACTTCGTGTAAAAAACGAAGCCACAAAAATGCTTACTCCGGGTACACTTTGGAAACAATACCACGTAGAAGTGGGTAAAATTATGACTTCAGAATTATTAGGTTTAGGTCTGATTGACAAAGCCGACGTTCAAAACGAAAATCCAGATTGGCCTGCTTACAAAAAATATTTTATGCATGGGACTTCGCACCATATGGGACTCGATACACACGATTACGGATTGCTTCACGAACCGATGGAAGCCAATATGGTATTCACCGTAGAACCTGGAATTTATATTCCTGCCGAAGGTTTTGGTATCCGAATTGAAGACGACGTGGTGATTCAAAAATCAGGTGAACCCTTCAATTTGATGCGCAATATTCCGATTGAAGCAGACGAAATCGAAAGCTTAATGAACGCATAAAAACAAAACACGAAGTACACTAATTCTCGCGAAAAAGTAGAATTCAAAATAAATACAACTAACGGCATCCAAAATAGATGCCGTTTTTTTTTATGCCCAAAAATGTAACATTTCAATTCAACGACTTACTAATTCCTTAAACGGTAAAACACAAAATCATGATAGCACACGAAATAGATTACCATATTTATGGCGAAGAAATGCAATATGTAGAAATAGAACTCGACCCACAAGAAATTGTCATTGCCGAGGCGGGTAGTTTTATGATGATGGACAATGGCATCCAAATGGAAACCATTTTCGGAGACGGTTCCCAACAACAATCTGGTTTGTTTGGTAAATTACTAAGCGCAGGAAAAAGAGTTCTAACAGGAGAAAGTCTGTTCATGACGGCCTTTATCAATCAAAATTACAACAAAAGCAAAGTCTCTTTTGCCTCACCCTATCCAGGAAAAATCATTCCGGTTGATTTGAGACAATTTGGCGGAAAATTCATTTGCCAGAAGAACGCATTCCTTTGTGCTGCCAAAGGCGTAGCCGTAGGCATTGAATTCTCCAAAAAATTAGGCACAGGTCTTTTTGGTGGCGAAGGTTTCATCATGCAAAAACTAGAAGGCGACGGAATGGCTTTTGTACATTCAGGCGGAACCTTAGCCAAAAAAGAACTCCAACCTGGCGAAATTCTTAAAGTTGACACCGGCTGTATCGTAGGTTTCACCCAAGATGTCGATTATGATATCGAGTTCATTGGCGGCATCAAAAACTCTCTTTTTGGCGGCGAAGGCTTGTTCTATGCAACTTTGCGCGGCCCTGGAACAGTGTACATTCAGTCGCTTCCGTTCTCTAGATTGGCCGATCGTATCATTGCTTCAGCCCCAAGAGCTGGTGGAAGTAGCCGTGAAGAAGGCAGCCTTTTGGGCGGACTCGGCAATCTTTTAGACGGCGATAACCGCTTTTAATAACAGCAAATTTTCAAAAACACCCTACCCCAAAAGACACCAATTTTGGGGTATTTTTTTTAGGAGCAGTAAGCATAAGGATTTTTTGGAAACACCGTCCCGCTATCCGCTACAATCTCCAGTGCCGAACCCAGCACTAGAGGATTTCCACTACTATCGGGGCTAAAAACCAACATTTGGTTTTATTAGGCTACATTTTGAATTCAAAAAATCTATAAGATATCTTTAAAACAAAATAAAAATTATAGGTATTTACTTTTTTAAAGGAAGTTGAATTTGAGGCATAGGCTTGCAAAGAGTTTTGTTGACTATTTTCTCTCTCATCATTTTTTTATCTTTAAAATGTCTTGAAATATTCTGTATCAGCTCAGTATAATTATCAGAGCCATCATCTTTTCTGTGGTAAAAAACTTTAATTGATCTGCAATTAGTATGCTCAAAAATAGTATTCAACAACGTTCTATCTGACACACCACAAGAATGACCAAGAATCACAACTTGAAACTTTTCGCTATTAATAAATCTCAATAAATCATTATAATTAGAGTTCTGCAAATATTGAAAAGACTTAAAATTTTTGAGATAATCAGTACCCTCTAAATTTTCAATTTTCTTATAATCGTCATCCATTTCATCACCAAATCCAAAATTTATTTTATTATGAGTAACATTCTTTAACTCCCCATGAATATAATTCATCTGACTTTGAATTCTACAATCTTGAGAGAATAATTCTGAATAAATATTACAAATAGGTGTATAATTAAAGTTTAAAAAATATATATTGTTAACCAACTCTTCCTTTCTTTCTTTTTCAAAATGTTCATTAATTTCTTTTACATCTTCCTCACTTGTAAACTCCTTTAAAATGCTTTCTTCATTATTTAATAAAGATATTGGTTTTAATGAATTATAGATTTTAAACCATTCAATAGACTGATATTTAATGAAATCTAACTCAAATCGCTCAATCACTCTTTCTTGAAGGTAAGTTTCCAAAAGATTTTTAACTTGTTCAAATTCATCATTTAAATCTTTTATCTCATAAGGATATTCGTATTTCACATAACTATCATCTGCAATACTTTTCAAAATACTATAGTACAAATTTTCAATATCTACCCAATTTTCAGTTGTAATTCTATTTATTAAAATTTCAAAAAATTTGTTCTTAAACGCGAGAGAAGTATAATTAAAATAATCACTATGATATTTTCTAAGACTAGCTAAATCTTTAATATTATCAAAGTCCTTTTTTGAATTAGGGTGATTGTTTCTACTAATATCTACCGAAATAAAATTATCATCAAAAATTTATCTTCAGCAAGTTTCACTAATAAATTTTGAATATAATCATCTATAAAATGCTTATACGAAGTTGGTAATCCATGAGCCAAGTCAAATCCGTTTCCAATAATAAAAAGTCTATTCATATTCAAAAAATGCGTTTCTCAAATATAGGGTTTTTGATTTTTAAACTTTAATTTTGACCTTCATTTATATCCATAAACTTTGAAAACCCTTCACTACAAAAACACTTCTATCGCATTCACCGACACGGGAAAAGGGACTGCAATTGTTTTATTGCATGGCTTCCTAGAAAACCAATCGATGTGGAGTGCTTTAGTACCTGTTTTGAGTCAAAAATACCGCGTCATCACCATCGATTTGTTAGGTCACGGCCAAACCGAACCTATGGGTTACCTCCAAACTATGGAAGACAATGCCGATGCGGTACACGAAGTACTTTCTAGTTTGCGTCTTCGCAAAGCGGTTTTCATCGGGCATTCTATGGGAGGTTACGTAGCTTTAGCCTATGCTGAGTTGTATCCTGAAAGTGTCAAAGGATTGGTGTTACTCAACTCCACCACCAAAGAAGACAGTCCCGAACGCAAAACCAACCGAGACCGCGCCATTACAGCGGTAAAAAAAGATTACGAAACCTTTATTCGCCTTTCTATCGCCAACTTATTCAGCGAAGACAACCGCGACCGACTAAACGACCGCATCGAAAAAGTAAAAATCGAAGCTTTACAAACGCCCTTGCAAGGCATCGTCGCCTCGCTTGAAGGGATGAAAATCCGTAAAGACCGAGAAATCTTGCTCCACACTACGGCTTTTCCTAAACTATTAATCCTAGGAAAAAAAGACCCTGTTTTGAACTACGAAGAAACCGTTACTCAAATCCAAGGAACTACCGTTGAGTTAGTAACTTTCCCAGACGGGCATATGAGCCACATCGAAAATGAAACGGAGTTAAGCGAAGTATTAATACAATTTTTGAAGAAGATTTAAACCTTCTCCTTAAACGGAATTGCTGGGTCTAAAATCTCTTGTAACAAGCCAACCAATTGCTCCAAATAAGCAGTCAAAATAGTTGCATTAATAGTAGTTTCTTCTATTTTTTCTTCTTTTAAAGTAAAAGGCAAAAATCCAGCTTTACTATTTTTAAAGGAGATAATACCCGCTTGCATCGGCTTATCTTGAACTTGAGTTTCGTACATAAAAGCATAGGCCAAAATTTGAATGATTTTGTCATTTTTAATATCATCCACTAATCCGTTCCAAGCTTTTAAGGTAACATTGCTTTTTTCAACTTTACCAGTTTTGTAATCAATAATTCGGATGGTACCGTTTCGGACTTCAATTCGGTCTACGTTCCCTGCAATTTTCACTGAAAAAGGCAAACTCGGATGTTCCAAAACACGCTCAAAAGTAGCTTCCAAAGCCAAAATTTTAACAGCATCGCCCGATTTTATGGATTGCAATTCGGACTTCAAGAAGTTAAAGACATTGCGCTTGGCCACTTCAAAAGCTAATAAATTTCGTCCTTTGGAAATTTCACCTTCTTTATACACCAATTTAAATTGTTTCAACACCTCTGAATCAATTTTTTGAATAGCCTGTTCGATATCTTGCTCCGAAACAAACTTGTCTATAAAAGGTGTGTACAATTCCTCCAAGGTCTTGTGAATAATTGTACCTAAAGTATTCAAAGCTATGTTCTCTTCGACTTCTTCTGTATCACGAATACGCACTATTTTTTTGAAATAAAAATCAATAGGATTCCGAATGTAACTAGTCAAGGCCGAAGGTGAAAATCCTTTCTCTGCAATTTCTTTCAAACGCTCCATAACCAATGGCGACTTTTCAACACTCATTGGCAAGTAAGCAGAATCTGGGACAGTAGCATTGTAAATTTCGTGAGTAAGTTTATGATTCGGACGTTTCTCCACTTCGAGTTGTGTGATGAAACGGCTTTTTTCACCACCATCTAATCCCTCATTTTCGGTATTGTAAATCAAATACACATTTTTAGCACGTTGCAATAAATGATAAAAGTGATAGGTGTAAATCGCATCTTTTTCTTTAAAAGTTGGCAAACCCAATTCTCTCTTGACATCATAAGGAATAAAAGAATTCATAGACTTACCCGCAGGAAATTTCCCTTCATTCATTGAAGTAACGATTACCGTATCAAAATCCAATACCCTGCTTTCCAAAACTCCCATAATTTGCAAACCATTCAGCGGCTCTCCTTCAAAAGAAACCTCAGCCAGATCAATTATCTGTTTGTAAATGGCAAAAAGAGTCGGTATTTGATCAATATGCAAGTGTTGTGCATAATAACTCTTCAACTTGTTAATCACCGTAAAAATTGAAAACACAAAAGCTTTGGTTAATTTCTCTTCTTCATTATCATTACTCAAATTATTGCGTAAGAGCAATAACAAACTAGAAATAACCTCTAAAACTGCCATAGAACCATTATCCCATTTTTGAAACAACAAATCGAATAATGGATTCGTTTGGTTTTGGAGTTCTAGTATTTTTTTAAGTGTAATAAAAGTATAATTATTCTCTTTTATAATCCGAACCAAATGACTCGAGTTTGCAAAAGATTCTACTAAAGGATGCGTAAGAATATCGAGTACATCTTTATAATAAAACACATACTGGGAAGGATTCCTTTTCAAAGCATTCGTATGCATTTTAAATAATTTCGCTACTAACAATTGGGCTGGGTTATTTTTACTAGAATATCCCATGGTAATATTCAAAGCGCCAACCGAAGCAGGAAGAGAATATAACAAAGGCATCAAAAGGTTTTCCTCACCTAAAACTACCGCTACTTTATCGAGGTCCTTTACCTCTTGTTCAACGATCGTCTTTTCAATAAGGCTACCCACAATTTTCGCTTGTCCAATAGTTTTTGGTGTACCAATTATATGAATGTTTTTAGGCTTAGAGAAATCATCCTTTATCCATTCAAAAGGGTGAGATTTATAATGCTTCCAACTTTCTTTAAATCTTCTAAGAAACAATCCAGCATCATGGTAGGGGTCATTCAAAAATGTTTGATCAGCATCCCAAAAAATAGTGGCATTATCATTAGCTATTAAATGCTGAATGATTTTTTCTTCGGCAGCATTTAAAGCATTAAAGCCCGCAAATACATAAAATTTAGTACCTGTTTTTTTTGAAAATGCAGAGAGATTAGCTACTGCTTCTCTATAAATCAGTCCCTGATACCCTGTTTTTTTCTCCAGTAAATAGTGATATAGCGATTGGTAGTAATGTGGCAAAAGTTTCCAAAAATCAATATAATTTTCAAGGAGTGATGTTTTATCTTCAACAGCTATTCCCCATTTTTTTATGTCTTCTATATCTTTTAAATAAGACAAAACATGATTTGGATCCAACAAATAGCGGTCGATTTCATTAAAATCCTGCAACAACATTTTTGCCCAATTGGCAAATAATTCAAAAGATTGCTGGTTTTGTTTCGAAGTAATTGACAAATACACTTCATAAAATTCAAACAACAAGGCTATCGAATCTATCGAGCGAATTCCTGAAACCTCTTGTACAAAATCTTCAATACTTGTTATTTCTGGACAAAAAACAGTTCCTGTAATTTGTTTTTTTAAGGCTTCAATCAAAAATATTTTAGCTCTCTTATTAGGAAGTACTACAACTGTATTCGAAAAATTTTCCGAATAATTAGTGATTAATTGAGTTGCAATTTGATCTAGAAAAGTTGGGTTTGTCATCTTATAAAAATAAAAAAAGCCGTTCAATTAAGAACGGCTCTTTCAATAAATATTTAAAACTTTTATATTATGGAGTTTTAAGGTTAACTTTCATACCGTCAACACCACCAACATAAATAATCTCAGTTCTTCTGTTTTCAGCTCTACCTTTAGCAGTTTTGTTAGAAGCTACTGGTTTAGTATCACCATAACCTTTATATGTTAAGTTAGCTGGGTTTACTCCTCTTTCAACCATTGCATCAAGAACCGCTTTAGCTCTAGCCTCAGAAAGTTTTTGGTTAAGTGCTTTTTTACCTACATTATCAGTATGACCACTAATTTCAAACTTAGCTGTTGGATAATTTTTAACAATTTCTTTAAGAGCATCTAAACTTTGTGCAGTTTCTGGTCTAGCATAGTTTAATGAAGACTTACCTGTTACAAAGAAAATAGATCTAGCTTGAACTCTTAATTCCTCAACTACTTTTTCAGTAACTTCAGGACAACCTTTGTTGCTAGCAGGACCAGCTACGATTGGACAAGCATCTTCTAAATCTGGCACACCATCTTTATCAGCATCCAATACTTCAGGACAACCTTGGTTAGATTTTGGACCAGCTACAGTTGGACATTTATCATCTTTGTCTGCAACACCGTCACCGTCAGCATCTGGACAACCTTTAGTTGATGCAGGACCAGCTACATCTGGACAAGCGTCGTCTTTATCAGCAATTCCGTCACCGTCAGTATCAGGACATCCGTTGAATGCAGCTAAACCAGCTACATCTGGACAAGCATCGCTTCCGTCAACGATTCCGTCACCGTCAGTATCAGGACATCCGTTGAATTGTTTTAAACCAGCAACTTCTGGACAAGCGTCATCTTTATCGTAGATTCCGTCACCGTCAGTATCTTTACCTCCAAATTTGAATACGATACCTGCAGTGTGTTGTACTAAAGATGGTTTTTCAGGATTCAACCCATCATTTCTTTCGTCATTAGGCAATGCCATTCTGTATCCAGAAGATAAAGCTAAACCAACATTCTCAGTAAACCAAAAAGTTAATCCAACTCCTAAGTTAACGTGACCAAAGCTATCTTTCCCTAAGAAAGTATAACCTCCACCAGCTTGTAAACTTGGATCAAACCATTTTGTTCCAATTAAATCCATGAAACTGTATTTCACAGTACCATCAATTCCGTAGAACATTAAATCTCCAGGATTTGTTACACTCATTCCTCTGCTATCTGCATTGGCAGCAGTTGGATTAAAGTTAACAAATTTATCAATTTTGTTCACAGATCCAGACAATCCAAAAGAGAAACCTCCACTGATATGTCTATCTACTTTAATGTAAGATACAGATGGAAGTATATTCCAATTGTCTTTAACAGCAAATGGTTGAGAAAAGTGTTGGTCAAACCAATTAAGGCCGTCTCTACTAGCACTAGATCTTGAATCAACCGCATTTGCTCCTATGGTAATAGCCCATGGATTGTTGCTATCTTGAGCATGCGATGTTAAACCCGCAGCCATCAATACAGCAACTAAAAGTTTGTTAAGATGTTTCATAATGATTCTATTAAAATTTAGTTAATTATAAACAAAAATAGCAACTTAATTTTTATCAGCAAAATTAAAAGTTAAAAAAAACCTACAAAAAAAACCCAAATAGCTAATTCTAAATCACTTTTAATGATTTACCTACCTTTTCAAAGGCCGCTAAAGCCTTATCCAAATGCTCTTTAGTATGACTTGCTGACAACTGAACTCTTATTCTCGCTTTTTCTTTTGGTACTACTGGAAAGAAAAAACCTATTACATACACTCCATTTTTTAACAACTCATTGGCCATTGTTTGCGCCAACTTCGCGTCGTATAACATTACAGGAACAATAGCTGAATCTCCATCAATAATATCAAAACCCGCTTTAAGCATTCCTTGTTTGAAATAATTGGTATTCCATTCTAATTGATCTCTCAAGGTTGTATCTTTCTCTAGCAATTCAAAGACCTTAATTGAGGCACCAACTATTGCTGGAGCCAATGAATTTGAAAACAAATAAGGTCTTGAACGTTGACGTAAAATTTCAATAATTTCTTTTTTAGCTGTAGTATAACCACCCATTGCTCCCCCTAAAGCTTTTCCAAGGGTACCTGTGATTATATCAACACGTCCCATTACTCCTTTAGCTTCTAATGTTCCTTTTCCTGTGGCTCCAATAAAACCTGCCGCGTGACATTCATCAACCATCACCAGTGCATCGTATTTATCGGCTAAGTCACAAATTTTATCTAAAGGTGCTACAAGTCCATCCATAGAGAAAACACCATCAGTAACAATCAATTTAAAACGTGTACCCGCTTCGGTAGCTTTGATTAGTTGCTGTTCCAAATCTTCCATATTGCTATTTTCATAACGATAGCGAGCCGCTTTACACAAACGCACGCCATCAATAATAGAGGCGTGGTTCAGACTATCTGAAATGATACAGTCTTGCTCTCCTAATAAAGGTTCAAAAACACCTCCATTAGCATCAAAAGCTGCTGCATACAATATAGTATCTTCCGTACCATAAAAATCGGCAATCTTTTTTTCTAAGGTTTTGTGAATATCCTGTGTCCCGCATATAAAACGAACGGATGACATACCGAAACCGTGAGAGTCTAAAGTATCTTTTGCAGCTTGTATCACTTCTGGATGCGAAGAAAGTCCCAAATAATTATTGGCACAAAAATTAAGGACCGTTTCTCCATTCACTGTAATTTCTGCCCCTTGTGCTGAAGTTATGACTCTTTCTTTCTTAAAAAGGCCATTAGCTTCGATGGTTTGCAATTCGTTTTTCAAGTATTCTTGTATCTTACCGTACATAGTATGTGTTTTTATATTCTAAATTTAGTTTTTATGACAAATTTACTATATCGATTTCTAATCCGATATACACCAATACCTTTTTAACTACTTTATATCCCATTTTCTCAATAGCTTCTTGATAATTCTCCAATTGCTGCTGATATTTAACATTATGAACTCCTGTTTTATAATCCAACAAGAGCATTTCGTTCGCGCCTTTCAAAACCATACGGTCAGGTTTCATTGTTTTTCCTCCGTTTTGAATAATGGCTTGCTCATTAAAAACTTGATTCCCTTCCTCAAAATAGCCCACCAACTCGGGATGTGAAACAATAGCCTGAATCGTTTGAGTTACCGTTGCTGTTTGTTCGAAATGAATCCAACCATTTGCCAAAGCAATTTCGATGGCCTTTTCAATATCCGTTTTATACTTTACTAATGATAAAATTTCGTGTACAACGTTTCCGCAAGCAATGGCCTCTTGCTGCTGAGTACCCCACATTAAGGCTTCTTTTTGAGCAATCTTGATGTTTTTGGGGTCTAAAAACGCTTCCATCACTGGAATTGACTTGGTGGAATCGATATGTTTTACCGATTTTGAAAGCTTGGCAGCAGAACCAAAATCATAGGTTAATTTTTCGCTGTCAAATTGATTTTTGCCCTCTAAATATTGAATAAAGAAAGTACACATATTGTTCTTTGGCAACTCACCTTTACTGGACAAGTTCATATTAGAAATAATATACAATTGTTCCTCTGCCCTAGTCAACGCTACATACAAAACGTTAATATTATCCAACAATTCTTCTTGCTTTTTTTGATGGTAAACTTCGAATGCTTCTGCTCCGAAACCCTCAACCGCACTACTATTATCAATCAATACTTTCTCTAATCCGAGCTCTTCCTTTTCGGCATCGAGCCATAATTTATCTTTGGGTTTGCGTGAATAATCTTCCTCGGCAAAAGGCATAATTACCACGGGAAACTCCAGTCCTTTGGATTTATGAATGGTCATGATTCGGACTGCATTGCTGCCTTCTGGCGATGGAATACTGAATTTGGATCCATTTTTCTCCCAAAACAGTAAAAAATCTGCAATTCCAGCTTGATTGCGAATGTCCCGCTCAAGCACAATATCTAAAAAATATTGCACATACGAATTGCTATTTTCTGCAATCAAAAACTTAGCAATACTAATCTCAACCGCCTCATACAAGGCTTTTTTTCGGATATCCTGAAATGAGAATTGCACCCCAAATTGCTGCTGCAACCAAGCCTCAAAATCAGCTTCGTTTGACAATGCCATTCCTTGCGCAATACAATCAGGGACAGCTAATAGATTTTGTTTGTTTTTGGCAATGAAATACAAAAAATTCACCTTGGCTTCTAAGTCATTGCTATTATTCAAATAGCGCAACAAATGAATCAAAAAACGAACTTCCGTGGCATTTTGAATCATCAGAGTCTCTGAGGACAGCAAAGGAATGTTTTGTTCCGTTAAATAATTCGCTACAGCAATTCCTTGTTCTCGTTTTCGGGTAAGAATAACGATGTCTTTGTATTCAAATCCTTGAGCGATTACTTTTTGAATCGTTTGCAAAGTTGCCAAAACATACAATGCTGTTTTATCAAGTGTTTCCTCATCTTCCTCATTAGTGACTGACTGAGGAATAAAAGAAATATTTACATACCCCCCCTTTTTGTCATTTGCTTTTTGATGGCTGTGATTTTCGTATAAATCTTTGTAATCTTCATTGGTAAATTCAGCCGATAACATCTTGAAAAAAGCATTATTAAAGTCAATTACTTCAGAATAACTCCGGTAATTTTTGTCCAAATGAATCAACTTTTTATCTGGATTGCTAAACGGATTATGGTCTTTGCTCAAGGCGATAAATTGCTCTGCTTTTCCTCCTCGCCAACGATAAATAGATTGTTTGGGGTCACCCACAATCATCAACGTTCCTTTTACGCCATAATCATCTTGACCCGCCAAGGCATTATCAATTAACGGAATGAGATTTTGCCATTGCATTTCGGAAGTATCTTGAAACTCATCGATAAAAAAATGGCGATAGCGCTCACCCAAACGCTCATAAATAAACGGAGCGGGTTGGTTTTGAATTTCTCGATGAATAATCGCATTAAACTCGGCAATGGAAAGCACATTTTGCTCTTCTTGAATTTTGGACAATTCGTTGCTGACTGTATTCAATAAAGACAAAGGTGTAATGTTTTTTAGAAAGGCTTTATAAAAATTAATCTTTTCAAAAATCTTATAAATTGCAGCGAGTTGACTCAAAAAATCAGGTATTAAGGCCTCTATAATCGCTCTATCTTTGGCTGTTTTGTTGATTTTTATATCATCAAATTCGTGATAGGTTTTGTTCCTAGGATTAAATTTTCCTTCTTGAATACTTAAAAGATGCTTTGGAAAATAAGCCCCAGAAAATGATTTTGAATCAATACCATTTGAGTCTATTTGTGCTAAAATTGCAGCTGCCGCAGTGATCGTCTCTTGTTCTAAATCGCGATTGAGCTGCAGTAACTTCTCTTTTATTTTTACAAATTCACCAATCGTAGTGTCTTGAAATTGAGCAATTTCATTACGATTATTCTCATTCAGCACTAGCCGACCCGTTTCTAAAATTTCCCTTGAAATATCCCAAGACTTATCATCATCGGTTTTCTCCATAGTAAAATCGATGAGTAGTTGCGTTAGCGTTGCATCTTCGCCAGCTTGTGCAATAATGGCATCTACGGTTTCGACTAATAAATTTTCGGTATCCAAGGTCACTTCGAAAGTCATCGGGAGATTCAAATCGAGAGCAAAAGCACGAATGACTTTATGTGTAAATTTATCGATGGTGGAAATATCAAAAGCCGCATAATTATGAATAATATGCTTGATGATTTGTTGCGCTTTGGTTTTGATTTGAATCAAAGACAACTGAGTATCAATAGCCAAATCTTGCATTAAATCAAGCGCTTTCGAATTGGGTTCGTCTTTGGCAAATTCGGATAGGCTACCTACTATCCTGCTCTTCATTTCTTGTACCGCTTTGTTGGTAAAAGTGATGGCTAGAATATGACGATAGGCATCGTTCTTGGGGGCGACCAAAATAATTTTGAGGTATTCTTTGACCAATGCATAGGTTTTCCCCGAGCCAGCAGATGCGTCATAAATTGAAAAGGAAGTGCTTTGCATAGTGTGTTTGTTGTTAGTAAACTCTTATACCCTTTAGGTGAAATTATTTTTACCACATAGGGAGAAACATAGAATTTATTATTCTTAAAAGAAAAGATAGACGTTTTACTATTCACATAGTATACTATGTGTGAAATAGAACTATTTCTATTTATTCTTTTTCATAAACTGTAATCTATTGTTCTATGTGGTTATTTTTTTTATTTGAATTTCACCAAATGGTTGAAAACATCGAACAATAAATAAAACTTCTCGATTATCCTAAACCCTAGCCCTGATGGAAGCGGCATCCTTTGTTGCCTCGTCCCAAAAGACGAGGCAGCAAAGATATAGCGTACAGCAGGAAATAGCTCCTGATTTCCAATCGGATTATTTTAGAATCAGGATTGTTACGTTGAAAATTTGTTCGAATAAAGCTTAAAAGTAGTATTTTTGCAGTATGGAAACAAATAGACAGAAAAAAATAGGCGGTGTAATCCAAAAAGATTTGGTGGACATTTTGCAAGGTGAAGTGAGAAAAAATGGCGTTACTAACTTAGTAATTTCAGTATCCAAAGTAGTGGTAACCTCAGATTTATCGGTAGCTACGGTGCATTTAAGTATTTTTCCTCAAGAAAAAGCACAAGAAACCTTGGCAGCGATAAAAACGAATACCAACTTGATTAAACACGATTTATCGCAACGTGTTCGTTTGCAATTGCGTAGAGTTCCTAATTTGGTTTTCTTTATTGATGACTCGTTGGATTATATCGAGAAAATCGACAATGCCTTGAAAAATCAGGAAAATCCTATTGAAAACAGAGATTTATTAGAAAAACGCAGACAGTTTTAAATTGAATTTTCCGCTTTACATCGCGCACCGATACCTTAGAAGTAATAGCAAAAACAGCGCTATTAACATCATCAATCGTATTGCTAGTTTGGGCATCATTGTGGGTGCTATGGCACTTTTTGTGGTGCTGTCGGTATTTAGCGGTTTGAAAGAATTTAGTCTTTCGTTTACCAACGAAATTGACCCCGATTTAAAAGCGACGCCCACCCTTGGCAAATCGTTTTTTGTTACTCCTCAACAAAATCAAAAAATCAAAAAAATAGCTGGAATCGCTTCGTTCTCCAAAATTATTGAGGAACGAGTGCTTTTTACTTTTGCAGACAAGCAAGAAGTGACTTATCTGAAAGGAGTAGACACGCAATTCACTAAAGTAAACGCCATTGAAAAAAAATTATACAACGGACAATGGCTGCAACCCAACACCTATCAAGTTGTCGTAGGATATGGAATGGCGCAAAAATTCTCGATGGGTTTATTTGATTACAATACGGCGCTAGAAGTTATGGTGCCAAGACCGGGCAAAGGGACGATTACCATTCCATCAGAGGCCTTTAATCAGAGTGATTTGATTCCGATTGGGATTTATTCGATTAGTGAAGATTTGGACTCTAAGTACGTTTTTGCCGACTTAGGATTGGCGCAAGAATTACTCGAATATCAACCCAATCAAATTTCTGGTATAGAATTTAAACTCAAGCCAAATGCTGATGAAGAAGCTATTATTGAGCAATTACAAACGATTTTCAAAAATAAAATCACACTAAAAAATAGAGCGCAGTTGAACGAGTCGCTTTATAAAATGTTGAATACCGAAAACATCGCGGTGTATTTGATTTTTACTTTAGTGATTGTCGTAGCGCTTTTTAACCTGATTGGGGCTTTGATTATGATGATTTTGGACAAAAAAGGAAATCTGAAAACCTTATTTAATCTTGGAACCGAAATCAAGAGTCTTCGCTACATTTTCTTGCTACAAGGAACTTTATTGAGTATTTACGGAGGAATTATTGGATTGGTTTTGGGTATCGTTATTGTGTTATTGCAACAACAATTCGAGTGGATTATGATTACCCCAACACTGGCTTATCCAGTCGTTTTTAGTTTTGAAAACATCGTAATCGTAATGGCAACCATTATCACGCTTGGCTTTTTAGCTTCGTTGATTGCTAGTAGTCGAGTTACGAAGAAGTTGTTGGATTAAAAGACTATAAAATTTTAGGTAACTTATTGGGAATATCTTCTTTTGAATGCCAAAAAGCTACAATCACAATTTCTTGTTCTTCTATAAAATAATACAATCCGTAGGGAAATTTCCGCAACCAAAACACCCTAATTTTTGAATATCTATATTGAAAACTTTCTGGGTTTCGTTGAATTACTTGAAATGCTTTTCTGAGTTCGGAAGAGAATTTTTTATATATCGCTAGATTTGTAGACGCATAAAAAGCCATTATTTCTTCTATTTCAACGGCTGCATTTGTCTTTAGAATAAGCTTTTTATAATTCATATTTGGATGCTAGCTTATCTAAAAAATCAAAAGCATCTAAACCAGACTTAGGGTTTTCCTTATGCTCTAACATTCTTTTATCCAATTCCTTTTTTTGATTTTCCGTTAAAGGGATAGCTTCCATTTCCTTCAAAACAAAGTTTTTTACTTTCTGAATAAATGAAGCATCATTACTATTTTGAAGTAAATCAATTAAAAAAGATTTTTCTGCTTGAACACTCATAATAACTATTGTTTAGTCAAATATAGTAAAAAAACAAGGTAGCTAAACCATTTATTTACACCACTTCATACCCAGAATAAGCGTCGATAATCTCATCCAGTACCGCAAATAATTCTTCTGGTTTATCGAGCGTAACCAATTGTTGTTTGTAGGTTTTGAAGGAATGAATGCCTTTGAAATAATTGGTATAATGTGGTCTTGTTTCTACAATTCCGTGACGTTCGCCTTTCCAATCCATAGCCCAAGTCAAGTGGTTGCGAACCGCTTCTACTCTATCAGCCACCGTGGGTTTGGCCAGATGTTCTCCCGTCTTAAAGAAATGCTTGATTTCGTTAAAAATCCAAGGATAACCAATGGCGGCACGACCAATCATAATCCCGTCGACTCCGTATTTGTTTTTGTATTCTAATGCTTTTTCAGGAGAATCGATATCGCCGTTTCCAAAAATCGGCATCGTAATTCTCGGGTTATTTTTGATTCGAGCAATGTGAGACCAATCCGAGTGGCCTTTATACATTTGAGCACGCGTCCTAGCGTGAATACTCAATGCAGCAACTCCAATATCTTGCAAACGCTCGGCCACCTCATCGATGTTGATAGAATTATCATCCCAACCCAAACGCGTTTTTACGGTTACAGGCAAATGCGTGCTATCAATCACCGCTTTGGTCAAACGAATCATCAAATCGACATCCTTCAAAACTCCAGCACCAGCACCTTTACAAACGACTTTCTTTACAGGACAACCAAAATTAATATCAATTAAATCAGGGTTTACAGTAGAAACAATTTTAGAAGACAACGCCATCGCTTCTTCATCGCCACCAAAGATTTGTATTCCAACAGGACGTTCGTAATCAAAAATATCCAACTTCATTCGGCTCTTAATGGCATCGCGAATCAATCCTTCAGAAGAAATAAACTCGGAATACATCAAGTCGGCACCGTGCATTTTGCACAATCTACGAAAAGGCGGATCACTTACGTCTTCCATAGGTGCAAGAAGTAAAGGAAAATCTGGAAGTTCTATGTTGCCAATTTTGGGCATTGCTTAAATTTTTTGCAAAGATAGTTAAGAATTTTTAGTAATAAAATTTAATCTCAAGAGTGTCTCATTTTTAGCATTTTATAAGTATTTTTACGAAAACTTCGCTATGCTTTTTACCTTTGGTTTTTATTCTTCGCTGCTATTAATTTCATTTTCTCACGGCATTGTTTACTCTCTTTTGTTGCTAAAAAAAGGAATTCAAACCGAGGTTTCTTCTAACTATTGGCTAAGCATTTTCATTTTTGTTTGCTGCTTGTATATTGCTCCTTGGATGTTGGGTTTTGGCGGATGGTATGACAATCAGCCTTATCGAGATATTTTATTCTATACGCCTTTCCAGCATTTGTTTTTAATTGGTCCTTTGATGTACTTTTACATCCAAAGCTTATTGAATCCCTCTTTTTCCCTAAACATAAAAAATAGTATTCATTTTGTTCCTGGCATCCTATATCTGCTTTATAGTTTATCATTATTTGTTTATGATAAATTAATTCTGGGCGATTACTATTTTTATCAAGATGGTTCCGATAAAGACTTTGACGAATGGTATCAAACTGCCGGACAGCTCTCAATGCTTTTTTATTTTATCATTTCAATTCGATTTTACAATAAATACCGAGAACTAATGCAACAGGTAGTCAGCTACGCAGATAGCTTACTTTTTAAATGGATAAAAACGTTCTTGTACAGCTTTTTGATTATGTTAATTTTACCAGTCGTTTTTGATGCTTTGGGTTTATACTTCACAGAACTCAATAGCTATAAAGGGAGTTGGTGGTTTTTTCTGTTCTTTTCTTTAGTTCTTTATTATATTGCTATAGAAGGATATGCTAATGCTGTTGTTGCCAAAATCCCTTTTGAAATATCTGTTTTTGAAAAAAAGCCAGCTTTATTACTAGCCAACCCGTTCCATTCAGAAACCGAAGTATTGGATATTGATTTCGAATTTCTCGAAAACAAACCTTCAGAAGAAATTACCTTTTGGAAAGATAAAATCGAATCGATTATTATTCATCAAAAACTATATCAAGATCCCGAATTATCATTGACCGAAGTGGCCAAAAAATTACAAACCAATGCGTCCATAATTTCTAAAGCCATCAATCAAGGATTTCAGATGAACTTTAACGACTACATCAACCATCACCGAGTCGAATCTGTCAAAAAGGCTTTTACAAATGGTGAACATAAAACAACTACGCTTCTAGGAATTGCCTATGATTGCGGTTTTAACTCCAAAGCTACCTTCAATCGTGCTTTCAAAAAAAATACAGGTCTTTCTCCAAAAGAATATATTGCCAAGCTTTAGCAAAATTTGGGCGCGACCCGAAAAGGGTCAGGCTGCTTATTCCAATCTTTTTTGCTTAAAGAATCGCAAAAAAGGATTTTCCCTTGCATCCTTCGCGCAAAAAACTTCAAAAAACTCCGTCTCCTTTTCAAAACACAATCTGAGACTACCCTCTAAATCATTGATTCTGCTTGATGACAAAAGCTATTTATAATTTGAGACTCTCTTAGTTGGACTCAAATTATAATTTGCAACGCTTGCTAAGACTACACCACGCATCTTTGCCTTGTTATTCATCCATAAAACAAAAACTATGAAATCAAGTACAACACGTATTGCTTGTCTAGCAACACTTTTTTTAGCCTCTTCGTGCAGTGTTTTTGGGTCACTAAACTCTAATACTTCTATTAAACCCAACGAAACATTTGTCTTAGGCAAAAACGAACACAATGCTTTCAAAACCTATTTGAAAAACGAAGGAACAACACCCTTAAAAATTTATCAAGCTCCCCTTAACGGTGGAACTCACTCTCCCGTTGTTATCAAACCCAAAGAAACCGCAACTATCAAAACCGCAAAAAATACGGCACTGATTATAGAAAACACAGGCAACGAATATGGTTCCGTAACACTAAAAGTAAAAGGCGACTTGAATTTAGGTATGACTTACAATAACCAATAAACTAATTACAAAGATTATGATAAAAATAATTCTCACCATTGTATTGACCATTACGTCAATCTTTGCACAAGCACAACTTCAAGGTTCTGGAAAAACCATCACTACTAATTATGATTATAAAAATTTTGACAAAGTTTATCTTGAAGATTTAGATGGAAAAATTGAAATTGAAATAGGAAAACCTTGGAGCATTTCGGTAACAATAGATGACAATTTAAACAATCTTTTAATTTTCTCAGAAAACGCCTCAGAATATGAACTAAAAATTCAATTCAAAGACAACAAAAACAACAAAAAATATATTGAAAAAACCAACACCAAAATCAAAATCTCTATGCCCGAAGTTAGTGTCATCAAGAATAAAGGAAATAGCGATTTGATTGTAAATAATGTTTTTGGACGTTACTTTAGACTAGAAAACACAGGAAATGGAGATAGTAAAATTCTTGGAACTATTGATGTTTTGGATATCAATAAAACAGGAAATGGCGATGTAAACGCTCAAAATCTCATTGCAAAAAAAGCCACTTTATACAGCACTGGAAACGGAAACCTTACTGTAAATGTATCCGAAACACTTTCGGCAAAAGTGTCAGGAAATGGAGACATCATCAACAAAGGAAAAGCCATATTTGATGCCAATTCAAAAAAATCAGGCAATGGTAAATTACTAACCAACTAGAGTTTTCAATCACAAAATCAAAAGAATTATGAAAATAATAAAAACAATCACAACACCTACCTTGTTACCACATTGGTCACAAGATTTAGTAGTAAGCCTACCACGAATCGTTTGCGGCTATCTATTAGCTTTTGATTTTGGATCCGCCAAATTCGGAATGCCTTGGTCTCCGGCTGACAACAACTTAGGTTTATTCGAAGTAGCGTTTTGGTTTCCTAATGATGTAGCAAGTTATGGCGGAATATTTGCGATTGCCCCTGTATTTTTTGCTTGGATGGGCGCTTTTTCGGAGGCAATTGGTGGACTTCTTCTAATAATTGGCCTGCAAACAAGAATCGCTTCATTGCTAATCGTTTGCACGATGCTAGTGGCCATTTTTATGCAACAAATTCAAAACGGTCTTTGGAATTGCCTTCCAGCTATGGGCTTTCTGTGGATTGGACTTTTTAATCTGATGGTAGGCTCTGGGCGTTTTGGTATGGATTACTTATTAACTAAAAACAAAGCATAATTATGAGAACCACATTAACAATATCGACAATATTACTTTGCGTACTTATGACAAGTTGTGTTCAAAAAACGTATAAAAGAACGGTAGTTTATACCTTGGATGTATCAAAAATCAAAAACATAAAAAAAGTAGGTATTCGAGGAAACGACAAACCTCTTTCTTGGGATAAGGATACCGAAATGAAAGCTATTAAAAAAGATAGTCTTTATCAAACTACAATAACTACCTACACGGGATACAAATTCACCGAAGTAAAATTTGTGGTAAATGAGCAGTTTGAATTAGAAAACAAAGAGAATAGAAGAGTCATTTTTGATACAAAAAAAGATACGACTTATGTATTCGTTACTTTTGATAAAAAATAAAAAACATCAACCAATTTTATCTTCAGCTAATTGATAATAAGCGTAAACCCCTAAAACCAATTCTCCTACGGTGCCAATAAGAAATATTGTAGAAGGCAAACCGTCTAAAAAAAATGACAGCAATCGACCGAAAGCCAAGCCCAACATAAAAATCATATTAGAAATAGTTGCCGCTTTCCAAAAATGTTTTTGAAAAATTCCTAAAATCCAAAAAAACGAAAAGCACAAATACAAACCCATTATGGCTTTGAAAATTGAAAACTCGTCGGGTGATTGTAGGCTTACCTCAAAAAGAAAATTAGGTTTAACACCATATATCAGACCAACAGGTGCTACTATAGCTACTGAAATAATAAGATGTAGATTTTTCAAAAAAGGGGATGTTGTACTCATTTCTCAAATATACAAAAACAACAGCAATACCTTTCTACTGCTTCTAATCGATAAAAAACTACTGTATCAAAATACCAACCACATCTTTCAATTCATAAACTCCTACTACAAGAGGATTAAAAATAAATAGTTATCGGTACTAACTTTAAAAACATACAATTAAATCTAAACTTTGCGCTATATTTGCAGCTTGAAAGCGATATTTTTCGCCATTAATGACAGAGACACCGCATGAAACACATTAGAAATTTTTGCATCATTGCACACATTGACCACGGAAAAAGTACCCTTGCCGACCGATTATTAGGCGCTACGCAAACGGTTAGTGCTCGAGAAGAAAAAGCCCAATTGCTTGACAATATGGACTTGGAGCGCGAACGTGGCATCACGATTAAGAGTCACGCCATACAAATGGAGTACAAATACAAAGGTGAGGATTATATCTTGAACTTGATTGACACTCCGGGTCACGTGGATTTCTCCTATGAAGTTTCGCGTTCAATCGCCGCTTGCGAAGGAGCACTTTTGATTGTAGATGCGGCTCAAAGTATACAAGCACAAACCATTTCTAACTTATACCTGGCTTTAGAAAACGACTTAGAAATTATTCCTGTTTTGAATAAAGTCGATTTACCAAGTGCAAATCCTGAGGAAGTAAGCGATGATATTATTGATTTGTTAGGCTGTAAATTAGAAGATATTATTCACGCATCTGGAAAAACAGGTTTTGGTGTCGAAAATATTTTAGCTGCCATTATCGAAAAAATTCCTGCTCCAAAAGGCAACAAAGAAGAACCATTACAAGCCTTAATTTTTGACTCACATTACAATCCGTTCCGCGGAATTGAAGTTATTTTCCGTGTGGTAAATGGAGAAATCAAAAAAGGTCAAAAGATAAAATTTATGGCTACTGGCAATGAATATTTTGCCGACGAAGTAGGTACTCTAAAATTAAATCAAGTTCCCAAAAACGTGATTTCTACAGGAGATGTAGGATATTTGATTTCTGGAATTAAAGAAGCCAAAGAAGTAAAAGTTGGTGATACCATTACCGATGCCAAAACACCTACTACCAATATGATTACTGGTTTTGAGGACGTGAAACCAATGGTTTTTGCGGGAATTTACCCTGTAGATACAGAAGATTTTGAAGAACTAAGAGCTTCGATGGAAAAGCTACAGCTAAACGATGCTTCGCTAGTATTTACAGCTGAAAGTTCGGCGGCTCTTGGATTTGGTTTCCGTTGCGGTTTCTTAGGAATGCTACATATGGAAATTATTCAGGAACGATTGGAGCGTGAGTTCAATATGACCGTAATTACCACAGTTCCGAACGTTTCGTATTTGGCATACACCAAAAAAGAGCCTGAAACAGCTATTATCGTTAACAATCCATCCGATTTGCCAGAACCATCAAAATTGGATCGTGTAGAAGAACCTTTCATTAAAGCTACTATCATTACCAAAGCTGATTTTGTGGGTAACGTAATGAGTTTATGTATTGAAAAACGTGGTATTATCACGAATCAAACGTATTTGACCACTGAACGTGTGGAATTAAATTTTGATATGCCATTGGCCGAAATTGTATTCGACTTTTACGACCGTTTGAAAACAGTTTCTAAAGGTTATGCATCGTTTGATTACTCTCCTATTGGAATGCGTGCTTCAAAATTGGTTAAATTGGATGTATTATTGAACGCTAATCAAGTGGATGCGCTTTCTGCGTTGATTCACGAAAGCAATGCTTACACCATTGGTAAAAAAATGACCGAAAAATTGCGTGAGTTGATTCCGAGACAACAATTCGATATTCCGATTCAAGCAGCAATTGGAGCCAAAATCATTGCTCGTGAGACCATAAAAGCCTTACGTAAAGACGTTACCGCCAAATGTTACGGTGGAGATATTTCTCGTAAACGTAAACTTTTGGAAAAACAGAAAAAAGGTAAAAAACGTATGCGTCAAGTGGGAAATGTAGAAATTCCGCAAGAAGCGTTTATGGCTGTTTTGAAGTTGAACGACTAGAGCCCCCTAACCCCCGAAGGGGAAATTACAATATAGAGAAACCTGATGATGTAAAAATTATCAGGTTTTTTTCCCCTTTGGGGGCTAGGGGCTTATTTATCCTTCAACCATTCAAACAAACGCTGCGCATCAGATCCTTTGAACAATTGGGTTCCTTCGTTCATCGTGGCGGCTGAACCGCAAGCCACTCCCCATCGAATAACTTCTTTTAAAGGTTTATTTTGAGAAAGTGCCCAAACCATTCCTCCTACCATACTATCACCAGCACCTACTGTACTCTTTTTGGCGACATTGGGAGCAGGTACAAACTCATAATAGTCTTTGTTAACCAATACAGCGCCTTGTGGACCAAGAGACACCACCACTATTTCTGCACCTCCTTTGGCTATAATTTTCTTGGCTGCTTCGTTTACTTCTTCCATTTCAAGTCGTTCTTCGCCTATTAATTTGGCTAGTTCACCAACGTTTGGCTTGATTAAATAAGCGCCAACTTCAAGAACTTTTTCCAAAGCTTCTCCTGAAGTATCAATAATTAATTTTGAGTGGTTCTCTTTTGCAATATGGGCTACTTTTTGATAAAAATTGGCATTTAAGCCTTCATTCAAACTACCGCTAGCCACCAAAAATTTAGGTTTGAACTCCCCAATTTTAGCTAAAAATCGCTCACTTTCTTCTTCCGTTAACGAACCTCCTGTAAATCCAAATCGATATTGCGAGTTGGTATTGGTGTCTACTGCTACAAAACTTTCCCGTGTCCAACTCTTCACAGCCACAGCCTCACTGGCAATATTTTCTTTAGCTACTAATTCCTCTAACAATTGCCCCATTGCTCCTCCTGAAGTAAATAAGGCCATAGAATCTCCTCCCAAACGTGCAATAGCTTTAGAGACGTTAATTCCTCCTCCACCTGCATCGTATCTTGGCACTTCGCAACGAATTTTTTGTTCGGCAACTAATCCTTTAAAACTCGTGCTTTTATCTACTGCTGGGTTCACTGTTAGGGTCACTATATCGAATGCTTTCATTTTTTAAATTTTAATAGGTCTAAGTTGCAATTTAATCAATTTTGAAGTGATGCGCTAGTTGCTACTGTCATTTTGTAGTCAGTTGCTTGCGGAAAAATACATTATCGGTATAAAACAGAGATTTACTAAAACAAAAATAGATTCAATTTATTGATTATCAATTTTTTACTGTTTTGATTTGTATATTTGTTCATCACAAATAATACATTCAGAATTATGAGAAAAGCTCTATTTCTTGTTTTATTATTTTGTTCGGCACATTCTTGGTCGCAGGGCATTGTTGTGGATACAACAACTTTTAGCATTCCCGAATTGATTAGAAATGAATTGTTGAAAAATGCTTGTGCAGAAGAGAGCAACTTCAAATTTTCATCACGATTAGGAATTGGGAAGTTTAGTAGCACAAATCCTAATTTTCCGTTTCAAGAAGGTATTATTATTAGAAACGGAATCGCTAAATATAGTGAAGGACCTTATACCGGCATCAACGAAAGCAGTCAATTGAACATCAATGGCGATCCTGATTTACAAGTGATAAGTAACAGCAACGGACAAATTACTCCAATTACTGATGTGAGTTATATTCAATTTGATTTTACGCCAGTGTCCAGTAATTTTAGTTTTGATTTTTTGTTTGCGTCTAACGAGTATGGGGAGTTTCAATGTGGTTTTAGCGATGTTTTTGGTTTTATATTAACAGATCTCACCACTGGTATTGCTACTAATTTGGCTGTACTCCCCCAAACAAACCAAGCGGTATCGGTTTTAAATATTCGCGATAATCGCTATAATTCGTCGTGTATTTCTGCCAATCCTTCTTTTTTTGACAATTATAATGTTAGCAATCCTACTACTTCTGCAATTAATATGAGGGGCGAAACCAAGGTATTAACTGCCTCTGCAACAGTAGTTCCTAATCGGACGTATCAAATCAAATTAGCGATAGGTGACTACAACGATAGCAATTATGATTCTGCAGTTTTTATAAAAGGGGGCAGTTTTAAAACATCTATGAACTTAGGACCAGACCAAACTCTTTGTAAAGGAGAGCGCCTAATTCTTCATTCGGATTTAATTGGAAATTACAATTATAGTTGGACTTTTAATGGTATCGAAATCGCAGGAGAAACCAACTCTTCATTAGCTGTAACTCAAGCAGGAACCTATGGCGTGACGGCTACTCTTTCGGGCTGTATTATTAAAGACGAAGTGAATATTTTCGAATTGGCTTTGGCAGCTCCTAAAAACTTAGTTAATTGTTACAATACCAATGCAAGTTACGCTTTCGATTTAACACAAAATAATGCAACTACACTTGGGTTAGATCCTGCAGCCTATCAGCTTTTGTATTTTGACTCTTTGGCAAATGCCAATGGCAACGGTCCAGCTATTCCAACTAACCAATTGACCAATTATATCACTTCGGTCAACAAAACAATATACATCATACCCATTCATGTTACCAATAATACACTTTGCAATGATCTGATATCATTCGAACTACAAATTACGGCTCCGTTAAATACTATCAATCCACCTGATATTAAAGTATGCGATACCGCAAATGGACGAATCCCTGTTGATTTAACCAATAATGCTAGTATTATTTTAAATGGATTACCACCAACAGATTATACCTTATCGTATTACTTTAATTTAATTGATGCCAACAATAAAACTAATAGCATTAGTAATCCGGGTAATTTTATCACAACATTAGCCCAATCACCCCTTGCAATTTGGGTACGAGTAGAGAGCAACAATGAATCAAGATGCTATACCACAGTTTCCTTTGATGTAATTACTATACCTTTGGCCAATGTAGATCGAATAGCGGATGTTATTGCCTGCAATAGTTACACCTTGCCCAATATTAACAATGGAAAATACTATACCGGCCCTAACGCTAGTGGAACACAACTCAATATCGGCGATGTGATTACGACATCGGGCATTTATTATATATACAACGACCCTTCACCCAATTCTATTTGTAGTAATGAAACCTCTTTTTTGGTTACTTTGGCATATGACTTGTCTTTTTTGAAAGAAGGATGTGGACAGTATGTTGTTCCTGATGTACTTGTGGGTGACTTTTATACCCAATCCAGTGGCGGCGGAAACCTTTTACCAGCAGGAACTATTTTGACAACAAGTCAAATAATTTTTTACTATGCTGAAATTAATGGAGTAGTTTGTAGAGACGAAGCGGTGGCTATAACGGTATTTCCGCTACCACCTGTGGAGCAATTAGCTGATGTTGTAACATGCCACTCGTATGTTTTACCTACCATAACTAAAGGAAAATATTACACGCAACCGAGTGGTAATGGAACAAACTTAATCCCAGGAAGCAGTATATCATCCTCTCAAACCATTTACATATTTGCCGATGATGGACAATGTACTAATGAAACATCGTTTAAAATCGAGATCATTGATCCCTCTATTTTTGAACCAGTTAGCAGTTGTGGGTCATATATTTTGCCTCCACTTTCAATTGGCGGATATTATGATCAGCCCAGAGGCCAAGGCAATGCAATTCCTGCTGGAACACAAATTACTAGTTCGCAAACGGTATATTTTTTTGCAACTACTACCACTACACCCAATTGTACCGATACGCTAAAAATAGATATCACAATAAAACCTTTGCCCTTAATTGATAAACCCGATGATGTGTTTGCTTGTGAAGAGTATATTTTACCCGCTTTAACAAATGGAAAATATTACACCTTACCCAATGGAGGAGGAAACCAACTACAAGCAGGAACACGTATTACCATAAACCAAACGATTTATATATTTGCGTCTAGCCCCGAATGCAACAACGAACATGCGTTTAAAATTGAAATTAGGTCAAAACCAGTTGTTGATAATTTTACAGACATTATTTCATGCTCTAGTTTTCCTTTACCAAAAATAACAAATGGAACCTATTACACGGCTTCAGGAGGCAGGAACGGGGTTGGAACGGTAATTCCTGAAGGTACAATGATTAGCACTTCTCAAACTGTCTTTATTTATAATGAATGGAATGATTTTAAAACATGCAATAATGAATCTTTCTTTAAGATTAATATAAAAAAAGTAGATGTAGGAACATTCGCTGATGTAAACACTTGTGATAGTTATACCTTACCTACTTTAACTGTCGGAGGATATTACTTAAGTCCAAACGGCAAAGATCCAATCGCAGCGGGTACTGTATTAAAAAACTCCCAAAAAATATATGTTTTTGCCGAGGCTGGTAACCGGATCACTTGCACTAGTGAAACCTCTTTCATGGTGAACATCTCTAACACTCCGGTACTCCAACCTGCGCCAAATATTACTGCTTGTATTAGCTATATTTTGCCTCCTTTGAGTATTGGTTCTTATTATTCAAATACAAATAAAGGAGGAAAAGCATATAAAGCTGGCGATGAGATTACGACAAGTCAAAAAATATATGTTTATGCTGATTCAGCAACGAATCCCAACTGTTTCTCTGAGGTTTCTTTTGAAATCACCATATTTCCTTTGAAGGATTTAACGCCGCAACTTGCTTATATCTGTGTTGATTTTCAATCAGGTAATGTACTGCAACCCGCTTTGTTGTCCTCAGGATTAAATCCGAACGATTATAGTGTTGAATGGTATTCGTCTGGTATAAAAAAAGGTACAGGCATTGATTTTTCAACAACACAAGAAGGAGTTTATATTATGAGAAGTCAAAAAATAAATCCAAGTATTGGTGATGATTGCGGGTTCAATCCCACAACTTATACAGTCGAAAAATCAAGCCCTGCCGAGGCAACCATTACGGTTTCTAGTGCTTTTACTAACTCCATCGATATTATAGTAACGGTAAAGAATGGGTTAGGGAGTTATGAATTTAAACTTGATGATGGAAATTTTCAAACTGGCTCTATTTTTTATGATGTCGATTCAGGTGCGCATACTGTTACAATTAAAGATACAAAAGGAGGTTGTGATAATCGAGTTTTAGCGACAAATGTGTTGAAATATCCAAAATTTTTCACACCAAATAATGATGGTTTTAATGATACTTGGAACATAATAGATTTAGCAAACCAACCCAATGCCGTGATCCAAATCTTTGATCGCTATGGGAAATTTATCAAAGAAATCAAGCCATCAGGTCCAGGATGGGACGGAAATTACAATGGAAGACCACTACCATCAACTGATTATTGGTTTGTAGTTACTTATCTTTTAAATGGAGAACAACAAGTATTCAAATCGCATTTTAGTATGAAACGATAAGCGTCGTTCTAAGCCAAGAAACTTATTTGTATTGTAAACCTATACAAATTCACACGAAATTAGACTAACATCTTCGTACCTTTGCCTTTTTTAAAACCATAAATAAACATGATTGAAGATAAAAACCCTCAACGTACTAGTATTGCTCAATTAGGTGAATTTGGGTTAATCGACCATTTGACAAAAAACTTTGAAAGTAACCAAGAATCAACCCTAAAGGGAATTGGTGACGATGCAGCTGTTTTAGATTTTGGCACAAAAAAAACAGTGGTTTCAACCGATTTATTAATTGAAGGAGTACATTTTGATTTGGCCTATATGCCTCTGAAACATTTGGGATACAAAGCAGTTGTAGTTAATCTCTCTGATATTTGTGCTATGAATGCCAAACCTACACAAATCACTGTATCGGTAGCTGTTTCTAATCGATTTCCGTTAGAAGCGTTAGAAGAGTTATATGAAGGAATTACACGAGCAGCCAAAGCTTACAAAGTTGATGTCGTAGGTGGCGACACAACTTCTTCTCAAAAAGGAATGATTATTAGCATCACCGCTTTGGGTGAAGCAGATGAAAACGAAATCGTCTATCGAAACGGAGCCAAAGCAACCGATTTATTAGTTGTAACTGGAGATATCGGAGCTGCTTACATGGGGCTTCAAGTTTTAGAAAGAGAAAAACAAGTCTTTCAAGTAAATCCTAATTCACAACCTGATTTAGATGCGTATACTTATTTGATTGAGCGACAACTAAAACCAGAAGCAAGAACCGATATTAGTTCCTTATTACATGCCTTAGAAATAAAACCAACCGCTATGATAGATGTGTCTGATGGTATTTCTTCCGAGATTATGCATTTATGTAAACAATCCAATGTGGGCTGTAATTTATATGAAGAAAAGCTACCTTTAGATCCTCAATTTATTTCAGTATGCGAGGAATTCAATATTGACAGCACAACCATTGCAATCAATGGAGGAGAAGACTATGAGTTATTATTTACCATAGACATTACCGATTTTGATAAAATAAAAGGGAATCCCAACTTTACAGTTATCGGGCATATGACTGAATCGAGCGAAGGAATTCATTTAATCACTCGAGCTAATACTAAAATTCAATTAAAAGCCAGAGGATGGAATGCATTGAGTGAGTAATCATTTTAATTCCCAAAAAAAAGAGTCGTTTTCTAAATTTAAAACGACTCTTTTTTTTTGATGCGTATATACAGAAATTATCCTTAAAATAAATATAAAAAATAAACCCCAAAACAATACAATTGCCGGAAACAAAATAATTTAACGATTAAAATAAAAAAGGTGGAATTTCTTCCACCCTTTTTGCCCCAAATCTACCATAAACTTAACCTACTAATATTATGGTGATGTAAACTTACCGCAAAGCTATATTACTAACAATCTTTTCCGATGAAATGCACAAAAATCCGATTAAATGCACATTTTATGATTTCTTTAATACGCTCTAGCGTCTTTACCCTCATAAAAATTCATGAAAGCTCGATTGACAACACGGTTACCTCCTGGAGTAGGATAATTACCCGTAAAATACCAATCCCCTAAATTTTTAGGGCAAGCTATATGTAAATTTTCAACTGTTTGAAAAATAATTTTTACTTCCGCATTGATTTCAGAAGAACTTAACATTTCAGCGATTTTATCTGAAATTTCTTGCGGAGTGAATGGGTCGTAAATGGCAGTAACATAATTTACTACTTCAACATCTTTAAAGTTTTCTTGCGCTTTACACTTAGTATAAACTTCGTCAACTATATGATATAGATCTCTTTCTTTCAGCAATTCTAAAGCCGCTCTAAAAGCAATTAGTCCTTCTAACTTAGCCATATCAATTCCGTAACAATCAGGGTAACGAATTTGGGGCGCCGAAGAAACCACAACGATTCGTTTAGGATTCAAACGATCCATCATTTTGATGATGCTTTTCTTTAATGTCGTTCCACGAACAATACTGTCATCGATAATCACCAAGTTATCATTAGGCTGAACCACTCCATAAGTTACATCGTAAACGTGAGCCACTAAATCATCTCTACTACTATCTTCGGTAATAAAGGTTCTTAATTTAGCATCTTTAATAGCTACTTTCTCCGTTCGGATTTTAACAGCCAGCAATTCTTGTAAACTCTCAGTAGTTAACGTATTTCTATTGGCTAAAATGTAATTGTTTTTACGTTGATTTAAAAAATCCTGAGCAGCTTCTACCATTCCAAAGAAAGAGGTTTCTGCGGTATTAGGTATATATGAAAAAACAGTGTTATCAGTGTCAAAATCTATTGTTTCTAAAACAGCTGGCAAAACGAGTTTACCTAACATTTTTCGCTCCTGATAAATCTCTGCATCACTTCCTCTAGAAAAATAGATACGCTCAAAAGAACAAGCTTTTTTGGTAATCGCCGGAAGAATTTCTTGCATAGAAACGGTTCCATTCTTTTTAATAATCAACGCTTCACCTGGCTCAATTTCATGTACTTTTTCAAAAGGCACATTAAATACTGTTTGAATCACAGGACGTTCAGAGGCCACCACAACAATTTCGTCATCTTGGTAAAAATAAGCAGGTCGAATTCCAGCTGGATCTCTAAAAACAAAAGCGTCACCATGACCTAAAAGTCCCGCCATAGCATAACCTCCGTCAAGATTTTTAGCAGCGCGCTGTAAAATTTTCGCAACATCTAGTTTTTCAGCAATTACTGGAGAAGCTTCTCTTTTGTTTAGGCCATCATTTTTACATTCTTGATACAAATCGGTAACAGCGTCATCTAGGAAATGTCCTATTTTCTCCATTACTGTAACCGTATCTGCCATTTCTTTAGGATGCTGACCTAACTCTACCAAGTTCTCGAACAACTCTTTAACGTTGGTCATATTAAAGTTTCCTGCTAGAATCAAATTACGATGCATCCAGTTATTCTGACGTAAAAAAGGATGCACGCTCTCAATACTATTTTTTCCAAAAGTCCCATAACGAACATGCCCTAAAAACAATTCCCCTAAATAAGGAATATTGGCTTTTTGAAGTTCAACACTATCAGCATATTCTGGATGAATAGAAAGTTCTTCATTAATTCTAGAATTGATTTGGGCAAATACATCTTGAATAGGTTGTGCATGATTTGAACGCACTCGGCTGATGTATCTTTGACCTGGTTCAACGTCTAATTTTATACTTGCAAATCCAGCACCGTCCTGACCTCGATTGTGCTGTTTTTCCATAAGCAAATACATTTTTTGGATGCCATAAAAAGCAGATCCATATTTTTCCTTATAGTATTCAAGCGGCTTAAGAAGTCGTACTAAAGCTATTCCACATTCGTGTTGTAAAGCGTCACTCATGGTATTTATTGTTGTGTTGTATTAAATTGTGTATTAAAAAAAGCCCAGTTTCCTGAGCTTAAGTCATTATAGTTCGATATCAAATTGTGTCAAAGCCTTAAACTGTTTCAATCGCTGATTCACTTCATTTTCTTCTAAACCTACCATTCTTTCGGTTCCAAATTTCTCGACACAAAATGAAGCCAAATTAGAACCGTAAATGATTCCATTTTTCATGTTTTCAAATGATATATTTTCGCTTTGAGCGATATAGCCCGAAAAACCTCCAGCAAAAGTATCACCAGCCCCTGTTGGGTCATATACTTCTTCTAAAGGTAATGCTGGTGCAAAAAATACTTCGTTATTATGGAATAAAAGCGCTCCATGCTCGCCTTTTTTAATCACTACATATTTAGGTCCAAGAGTATGTATTTTGGCGGCCGCTCTTACTAATGAATATTCTCCCGAAAGTTGTCTAGCTTCTTCATCATTTATAGTAATTACATCTACCCGCTTAATTACATCAAGTAATTCAGGTAATGCACAATCCATCCAAAAATTCATGGTATCCAAAACAACTAATTTGGGTGTAGTTTCCATTTGATCCAAAACACTGCTTTGCACTAATGGATGAAGGTTACCTAACATTACCACTTCAGCATTTTTGAAATTTTGTGGGACTTTTGGTTGAAAATCAGCCAAAACATTAAGTTCTGTAACCAATGTATCTCTGGAATTCAAATCATTGTGATACAAACCGCTCCAAAAGAACGTTTTTCCTCCCTGAACAATCTCAATTCCAGATATATCAATATTTCTAGAAGTCAATAAATCTAAATGTTCTTGTGGAAAATCATCACCTACCACCGATACAATTGCAGATTGTAAGTTAAAAAAAGACGCAGACAGACCAATATATGTTGCCGCACCACCTAAAATTTTATCGGTTTTTCCAAAAGGAGTTTCAATTGCGTCGAAAGCTACTGTTCCAACAATCAATAATTTATTCATTTGCTGTGTTTCGAATTAAGGCGCAAAGATAGTTTATAAAGTGTAAAGTTGCAACGATTGAAAGAGGCAAAGAACCAAAACAAAAAATTACTAATTTTCAATTAGTTACATTATTTTTCTGTTCTTCATTTTCGTAGAAAGTGTCTATAGAAAGTTGCTTTTGTTGCGAAGCCATGACTGCCAATTGATCACAACGTTCATTTTGAGGATGATTATTATGACCTTTAATCCATTTAAAATCCACATGATGTTTACGATAAACTACCAAAAAACGTTTCCACAAATCCGCATTTTTCCTATTGATAAATCGTTTTTTCTCCCAACCAAAAACCCATTTCTTTAAGACAGAATCTACTACATATTTAGAATCCGAAATTACCAAAACCATAGTATTGTCATTCTTCAACTTCTCAAGACCTACAATAACTGCTAACAACTCCATCCTATTGTTTGTAGTTAGTCGAAATCCTTCATAAAATTCCTTCTTATATGGTTTTCCTACCCATTCCATGACCACGCCATAACCACCCGGACCTGGATTTCCTTTGGCCGCTCCGTCAGTATAAATATGAACTTGATGTGACATGTTATAAATATTTTTTTTTACTTATTAAGTTCAAAAATAATAACCATAAGCCTAGTCATTATAGTAAACTATTTATGACTGTTGGAAAATGTTTCTGTTCTAATTCATGAATCTTTACTGCTACATCTTCTGGTGTATCTTCAGAAGTTAGAGCAACAGAGGATTGAAAAATAATTGCTCCTTCATCGTAATTTTCATTAACATAATGAATCGTGATCCCTGTTTCCTTTTCTTTATGAGACACAACCGCTTGATGAATATGCATACCATACATCCCTTTCCCTCCAAATTTTGGCAACAAAGCTGGATGTATATTTATAATCTTATTAGGATAAGCATCAATTAGATTTTGAGGTACTTTTAATAAAAAGCCTGCTAAAACAATCAAATCAGGTTGAATTTGGTTTATTTCTTGCAATAAAAAACCTTCATTTAATTCTTGTTTTGAGAAAATTCTTGTAGGAATTGAAAATTTTGAGGCACGTTCAATCACTTTTGCAGACGGATTATTCGTTAAAACACTCACCACCTTAGCCTTTGAAGAATTTAAAAAATATTTTATAATATTTTCGGCATTTGTTCCCGATCCTGAAGCAAAAATTACAATTTTTTTCATGTTCAAACTCAATTTATTTTGCAAAAAACGGCATAAAAAACGAAATAAAATAGCATTGTATCCCCTTTGTTAAAATAAATTTTATTGTTTCTGCGATACATTTATTAACTAAATAGTGGTTTTAAAATAAAGTTTTTTATTTTTGCCAACAAATTAAATTCTAAAATTAAAGATTATGTCAGACATTGCATCAAGAGTAAAAGCGATTATCGTAGACAAATTAGGTGTTGACGAAAACGAAGTTGTAACAGAAGCAAGCTTCACAAATGATTTAGGAGCTGACTCATTAGACACTGTTGAGCTTATTATGGAATTCGAAAAAGAATTCGATATTCAAATTCCAGATGATCAAGCAGAAAACATTGCTACTGTTGGTCAAGCTATCTCTTACATCGAGGAAGCAAAAAAATAATAAATTACCACCCGTTTGCATTCTTTGTAAACGGGTGTTATTATTTTTACAATCAAATTAACACATAGAAGAGGATTTTTCCTCCTTAAAAATACATATATTGTAATACCCATGTCTCTTTTGTACTCTACATACAATAAAAGAATGCGTGGGTTTTATTTGTTTAAAGCTAACAAAACACATACGTTATGGAATTAAGACGAGTTGTAGTTACAGGATTAGGCGCACTAACTCCAATTGGAAATAACATCCAAGAATACTGGCATGGTCTTTTGAACGGAGTGAGCGGTGCTGCTCCAATTACATATTACGATACCGAAAAACACAAAACAAAGTTTGCATGCGAAGTTAAAAACTTCAATATTGAAAACTATATGGATCGTAAAGAATCTCGCAGACTAGATAAATTTGCTCAATATGCTATTGCCGCAAGTGATGAAGCAATAAAAGACGCTGGTTTAACAGACGATAATATTGACAAACAAAGAGTTGGCGTTATTTGGGGCGCAGGAATTGGTGGATTAGAAACTTTTCAAGACGAAGTAATGTACTATGCAAAAGGTGATGGAACACCAAAATTCAATCCCTTTTTTATTCCAAAAATGATTGCCGACATTGCTCCAGCCCATATTTCGATGCGTAATGGCTACATGGGTCCGAATTACACTACTGTTTCGGCCTGTGCTTCTTCTGCCAATGCATTGATTGATGCGTTTAACTACATCCGATTAGGTATGTGTGACGTAATTATTTCTGGAGGCTCTGAAGCAGCTGTAACAATTGCTGGTATGGGAGGTTTTAGTTCTATGCACGCTTTATCTACCAGAAATGAAAGCCCAGAAACAGCTTCTAGGCCTTTTGATGCAACCAGAGATGGTTTCGTACTAGGCGAAGGTGCTGGTGCACTTGTACTTGAAGACTATGAGCACGCCAAAGCAAGAGGCGCTAAAATTTATTGCGAAATTGGTGGTGGCGGTATGTCATCGGACGCATATCACCTAACTGCTCCACACCCAGACGGAATTGGTGTAATAGCAGTAATGAAAAACACACTTCGCGATGCAGGTATGAACCCAGAAGATGTCGATCACATCAATACTCACGGAACTTCTACCCCCCTTGGTGACGTAGCTGAATTAAAAGCGATTAGTGCAGTTTTTGGTGACCATGCAAAAACCATTAACATCAATTCTACAAAATCGATGACGGGTCACTTATTGGGTGCTGCTGGCGCTATCGAGGCTATAGCTTCTATATTAGCCATGCAACATGGAATCATTCCTCCAACTATCAATCATAGTGTGGTTGATGATAAAATTGACCCATCTTTAAACCTTACTCTAAATACACCACAAAAGAGAGAGGTGAATGTTGCTATGAGTAACACTTTTGGTTTTGGTGGACACAATGCATGTGTATTGTTTAAAAAATTAGTTGACTAATTACGTATGCGTATTTTAAAAAAAATATTTTCAAAATCCCGTTCTCTCGAAGACGGGATTTTTTTTACTGCTCTCGAAAAAATACTGGGTTTCCCACCGACAGACTTAGACCCTTACCGAAAAGCCTTTACCCATCGTTCTTCCAACAAAGTTGATAAAGAAGGCAATCCGATGAATTATGAACGATTAGAATTCTTGGGAGACGCCATGTTAAGTTCTGTTATAGCTGGCTATTTATTTAGTAAAGCACCTTATGGAGACGAAGGATATTTAACCAAAATGCGCTCCAAAATAGTAAGTAGAGAACACTTAAATGAGTTAGGAAAAGACTTAAACTTAATTCAATTCATCGAGAGCAAAGTACCCGTACAACACTTTGGAGACAACATTCATGGTAATATCTTTGAATCACTAATTGGAGCCATATACCTAGACAAAGGATATGTGTTTTGCGAAAAATTTATCAATTCGAGAGTCATCATTCCTTATGTAGACATCAGTAGGTTAGAAGGGAAAGTAATCAGCTACAAAAGCTTAGTTATTGAGTGGTGTCAAAAGGAAAAAAGAATCTTTCATTTTGATATCTTTGAAGATAACGCCATCGATGGGCAACGTTTGTTCGGTGTCAGATTAAGCATAGACGATAAAGTAATTGCCAAAGCAAGAGCTACTTCCAAAAAGAAAGCTGAAGAAAAAGCAGCCCAAAGAGCTTATTTTGCATTTCAAGAAAAAATAAACAAGAAATAATCTTATTTTTCTTAAAACTATATCGTTTTCGTTAACGTTTTAACAAAATCATATCATTCTTTCTTAGAAAATCTTCTATAGAAGTAGTACCTTTACTGCTAATTTATTTTTGAAATGGCTGTTCATAAAGTAAGTTTAGATGAATTTGAAGAAATAGATTATTCAATTATTGCCATACACAGTCCTTTAGAGGATTATCGTTTGGCATATTTTATTAATCTAGTCTTAAACATTAATCTTAGTAAAAGTCCAAAAGACATTTTGATTGATATTAAAGAAGGAAAATCTTTTTTCTCAAAATATTCTTTCTATGACTGTAAAAAAGATAGTACTTGGTATCTGATTCAAAACAAAAATGAAGTGATTCAGAGTGGTAATAAAAAAAAATCCAATCTATTTTTCGATCAAAATATTGAAATTTCTGCTCAAGTCTATTTAATACCAGAATTAAAAAAGGCAGACTATTTCTTAAAGATTGAAACTTGCCATAGCAATTTTAATATAATAAAAACAGTTGCTGATTTAAATACTATAGAAACCATAAGCATGGTATATAGTGTAAAAACAGAAACCATAAAATCTAAAAACAATTTAATTTTTTAATACCAATGCTTACAAACAAAAAAACGAAAATTGTAGCCACACTTGGGCCTGCATGTAGTACAAAAGAGGTCATCAAAGACATGATTGAGGCAGGAGTTAATGTATTTAGAGTAAACTTTTCGCATGCTGATTATGAAGATGTAAAAAAGAAAATTAGCATCATTCGTGGATTAAATGAAGAATTTGGATATACAACCGCAATTTTAGGTGACTTACAAGGACCTAAATTACGTGTAGGTGTTATGGAAGAAGGAGCGTTTGTAAATGAAGGTGATCTAATCACATTTACTACAGCAGAAGATATTATTGGAACTTCAAAAAAAGTTTTCATGAAGTATCAAAACTTTCCAAACGACGTTAATCCTGGCGAAAGAATACTTTTAGACGATGGAAAACTAATTTTTGAAATCGTTGAAACAGACAAAAAAAGCGAAGTAGTTGCCAAAGTTATTCAAGGTGGTGAGTTGAAATCGAAAAAAGGAGTTAACCTTCCTAACACTAAAATTTCTCTACCCGCTATGACTGAAAAAGATATTGCAGATGCAAAATTTGCAATTGAGCAACAACTAGATTGGATTGCACTATCTTTCGTTAAAACTCCAAGAGATTTACAAGATTTACAAGAATTAATTGCAGAACATTCTGAATTTAAAATCCCAATTGTTGCCAAAATCGAAATGCCTGAAGCATTAGAGAATATGGATAAAATTGTGGCTTTTTGTGATGCTTTGATGGTTGCTCGTGGTGATTTAGGCGTTGAACTTCCAGCTCACGAAGTTCCTTTGGTTCAAAAAGAATTAATCAGAAGAGCCAAAACAGCAAGAATACCAGTAATAGTTGCTACTCAAATGATGGAAACAATGATTACTAGTTTAACACCAACTCGTGCTGAAGTCAATGACGTTGCTAATTCCGTTATGGATGGTGCTGATGCAGTTATGCTATCAGGAGAAACAGCTACTGGAAACTATCCCGTTCAAGTCATTCAACGAATGACACAAATATTAGAAGCTGTCGAAGACTCTCCGCTTATTAATGTTCCCCAAAATACTCCACAAGTAAAAACCAATCGTTATATCACCAAAACAATATGCCACCATGCTGCAATGATGGCCAATTCAATTAATGCTAAAGCGATTTGTACATTGACCAATAGTGGTTATACTGCTTTCCAAATTTCAGCGTGGAGACCAAATGCACATATCTTGGTATTTACTTCAAATAAGCGCATCCTTACGCAACTTAATCTATTATGGGGAGTTAAATCTTTTATGTACACCAAAGATGTTAGCACAGATGACACTGTAACTGATGTCAATGAAATTGTAAAAGAGAAAGGTTTTGTGAAAAAAGGAGATTTCCTAATCAATTTAGCAGCAATGCCAATCAAAGATAAAGGAATGGTTAACACCTTGAGAGTTTCTGAAATAGCATAATTCTTAAAGTTATGAATCATATAACGCTCCATTTTTTGGAGCGTTTTTATTTACATTTTATTTCAAAATAATCAAGAGTATTTATATCTTTAACCATCTTAAATTTTCATTCCATAATAACAAAACTACACTTATGGCTTTTAACAATTCTAATAATCCGTTTTTAAACAACAAAACATTTAAAAATCAAGGCAATTCAAACGAAGTGCATCAAGCAACAATCATTGGCTATGATTCAGAAATGTCCTTAACTGGAACCATAAACAAAAGCCTCATCCTTTTTTTACTACTTACAGCAGCAGCTACAATTACTTGGTGGATGGCATTTAATGAGATGAATCCAATTGTTCCTGCTTTTGGAGGAGCCATAGTTGGATTAATTCTGGTAATAATCGCAGCATTTAAACCACAATTATCCCCCTATTTAGCACCTGGATATGCCGTCTTTGAAGGACTTTTTATCGGAGGTGTTTCAGCTATTTTTGAGATCAAATATCCTGGTATTGTACTACAAGCTGTAGGCGCAACATTTGTAACATTCTTAGTTTGCCTAGCCCTTTATAAATATAAAATTGTAAAAGTCACAGAGCAATTCAAATCTGTGGTTATTGCAGCTACCTTGGCAATTGCAACCTATTACTTAATTTCTTGGTTGTTTTCGATGTTTACAAGCTTTACCCCTATACATTATGACAACTCACTTATGAGTATTGGAATAAGTGCGTTTGTTATCATCATTGCTGCATTGAATTTGTTTTTAGATTTCGACAGAATCGAACAAGGAGTAAATCAAAGAATGCCAAAATATATGGAGTGGTATGGAGCTATGGGATTATTAATTACCCTTGTATGGTTGTATATAGAATTCCTTAGACTACTTTCGAAAATATCAAGTAAAGACTAGTACAAAAAAGCCTTTCGAATGAAAGGCGTTTTGCTTAAATAGCTCTTTCAAAAGCAATAAAATGTGTTACTTCACCTTTCTTGTTAGTGATAGGATAACTTTTAATCAAGCAATCATACGTTTTTCCGTTTTTTTTATAGTTCACTACTTGTGATTCAAAAGGCAATTTTTGATTAATTTTTTCACGAATCTGTCTTGATACTGCTTTATTGGTTTTTGCGCCATGAAACATTTTGGGACTATTCCCAATGACTTCACTCTCAGAATAACCATTCATTTTTGATAAATTATTAGAGGCAAAAACAATTTTCAAATTGGTATCAGTCACAATAACAACCTCTTCTAGAAGTGCATTTCTAAGATTTTCGCCATCAGATTGAAGATTGTTTTTTGGTAAAATTTCACACAAACGATTAAAATCTCCGAATGATTTTTTGACACTTCCCAAAAATTCTTCATGAAAACTCATGGATAAAACCGAGGTAGTTTTAAGAGCTAAAGTATTAAAATACTTGGCTTTAGCACTTTCATATTCACTAATATTCAACATCTTCAAGTAATTTAATTTATCAAATGTAACTGATTTTTAAAATCTAACATTACAATTTTCATCATTTAACTGTTGTTGAACAACATAAATACACTAAAAATCAAACTGAAGCTGTACTGCAACAGTTTTCTTTTGCTCTGTATTTAAATTACTTAAGGCAATACCTAATAACCGAACAGAATCTTTTAATCGTTCCTGATACAACAACTCTTTTACTATATCAAAAATTAAATTTCTATCGGATACAAAATAAGGCATAGTTTTGCTCCTTGTTTGTAGTGAAAAATCGCTATACTTGATCTTTAAAGTAATTGTTTTTCCAGAAATTGCATGTTTTTGTAAACGCTTCTCAATCTGAAACGCAATAGATTCTAATTGATCAAGCATAAAAATCTCTGAGGATAAATTCACTTCAAAGGTATGTTCTGCTGCTACAGATTTAGTAGTCCGTTTAGGTTGAACTGGACTATTATGTACTCCTCTAACAACGTCATAATAATATCGTCCGGATTTACCAAAATGTTGCTCTAAAAACTCTACTGATTTATTTTTTAAATCTAACCCTGTAAAAATCCCTAATTGAAACATTTTATCAGTAGTTACCTTCCCTACTCCATAAAACTTTTGAATAGGTAAGTTTTCTAAAAAGGGAATAATTTCATCACCACTGACCGTTTTTTGCCCATTAGGTTTGTTGTAATCGCTAGCAACCTTTGCAATAAATTTATTTACAGAAATTCCAGCTGATGCTGTAAGACCCACTTCGGATAAAATTCTTGCTCTAATCTCGTTGGCCAACAAAGTCGCACTAGGATTTCCTTTTTTATTGTGTGTAACGTCTAAATATGCTTCATCCAAAGAAAGCGGTTCAACAAGATCGGTGTACTCGTAAAATATACGTTGGATTTGTCTAGAAATCTCTTTATAACGATCAAATCGAGGTCGTACAAATATTAAATCAGGACAATATTTTTTTGCCAAAACACCACTCAAAGCACTACGAACTCCAAACTTTCTTGCTTCATAACTGGCAGCAGATACTACACCTCTATTTTCGTTGCCTCCAACAGCAATAGGCTTACCTTTCAAGCTAGGATTATCCATTTGCTCTACAGAAGCATAAAAGGCATCCATATCAATATGAATTATTTTTCGTTGAAAATTGCTAGTATCCATCCTCAAATATATTCATTATCAACATAAAATTAAACAGCTTTACCAAAAACAAAAAAGCCTAGAATTTGAAGTTCTAGGCTTTATGAAATAAAATATTTTGTTTGGATAATTTCTAAAATAAACCAATAATAAAGATGTTGCTTACTTTTTTACAATAGTTTCTATTGTTACTTTCATAGATCCAGCACCTTTGGATGATGCAATAGCCATGAATGCTTTTTTAGACAAATCTATTTCTCTAGATCTAACAAACGGACCTCTATCATTAACTTCTACAATAACAGATTTCCCATTTGCCTCATTAGTCACTCTTATTTTGGTTCCAAAAGGTAATTTTTTATGAGCTGCTGTCATTTTATGCATATCAAATTTTTGTCCGCTCGCCGTTCTTCGACCATGAAACTTATCAGCATAATAAGAAGCATGCCCATTTTTTTTGTACAAAACATACTTCACATTAGGATCAAAGACAGTATCTTTTATCAAGGTTTGAGGTAAAAGATTGGACTTTTCTTTTTTTATGGTGTCTTTGGAATTAGTCACTTTTTCTTTTATCAAAGAAGGAGCCTGACTATATACTATTCCGATGACAACAAATAAAAAAAGTATGGCTAATAATTTTTTCATTTAACTTTTTTTAAATTAATACTACTTTAAAACTACTGACTTTGATCAGTAGTTTTAAAAAATTAAAGCCATAGAGACCAAGGTATTCTACTCAAGATTAGAAGCAAACCTAAGCCATAAAAAATAGCAAATATTTTAAATTTAGCCGAGGAATCAGTTAGTTTTTTATGTTTTGACCAACCTATAGTAATCAAAACAATAGCAATAATATTAATTAAGGGATGCTCTAATGAAGTTAATCGCAATGCTTTATCAGACATTTGTCCAAATGAAGCTAAGCCTAGAGGAGAAACAAAATAGGTAATCAAACCAATAACTAACTGAAGATGAGTAAAGATTAAAGCAAACAAGCCTATTTTTCGATCTTTTGCGGTAAAGTCTTTTTTGGAAGATAAACCAAGTAGTGCATTAACTACCGCTACTACTAAAATTAACAATACTAAATAAGCCCAGCCAGAGTGAAATTTTTGTATAAATTCGTACATATAATATCTGTTTTAGAATTTCAAATATATGAAAAAAAAGGGGTAAAAAAAACCCTCAGTTCTATTTGAATGAGGGTTTCTTTGAAAATTAATCAACAGAATTAATTAAAAGTATAACGAACTCCAGTTTGAATTTGCCATCTTGATGAATTAAGTCCAACATCATCAACTTGATTAATGTTGTTAGCAACAGCAGGGTTGTAATTGAAAGTTGGTGTATTTGTACCAGCAACAAAACCAATTTGTTGTAATAACAAAACTTGATCATTACTAACAAAATATCTTTTACCCCAATTTTTATTCAATAAATTTGTAAAATTGAAAATATCAGCGGTAAATGCAATTGAATGTTTCTTCTTACCAACATTAATGGTGAAATCTTGTGTAAATTTTAAGTCAACAATATGACTTGTTTTTAATCGATCTCCATTTCTTTCAGCATAATTTCCTTTTCTACTTCTAAGATATTTATTACCTTCAATAAAGGCACTTAGAGCTTCCCATTGTTGGTCAGGAGTTAAGGTATTACTTGAAGTAGATACTAAGTTAATCTCACTTTTACTTGCTGGCACATATATCAAAGCTGAGTTTTGAAAAGTATCTTGCAATAAACGTCCGTTATCATTATACACATAACTAAATGGAGTACCTTGAGCTCCCTCATAAAAAGCACCAATAGTAGTTTTAGTAAAATTAGACCATTTAAATGTAGCAGTACCATTAACAACTATTCTTCTTCCTTGATCAAAATCAGATCTAGAAAGAGTTGGATAATTTGCTCCATTTACTGTCTCAGTAAAATTCCATTGAGAACTATTTTGAGAAGAAGTAGCATCAACTAAAACTGTTGACTTACCATAGGAATAAGTACCTGAAACACTTCCGTCAATAAAATCAGATCTGAAGTTTTTAGCCAAAGTAAATGAATAATTGTATGCACTACCATCACTTGTATTTGAAGCTAAATAAACTCCTAAATATGTATTGTCAACTCTATTATTTCCATTATAACGTGGTCTTGTATCAGCTCCAGTTAAATTACTAGATGCTGATCTTATATTTAAATTTTCGTACTTAATTGCATAAATATTAACATTGTAAGTAATTTCAGAACTTAAAACAAAACCAAATGGAAGTTTTTGATCTACTGCAAAACTTGATTTAAAAACTTGTGGTAATCTAAAATCTTTTGCAAAAAGATCTATATTCCCACCTTTCCCACCACTTCCTGGACGAGGAACAGATGCAGGCAATCCTGTCATTTGACTACCAACAGAAGGATTTGGATTAAATGTTGGCACAGTAGCAGCTGTAGTTAATTGTACTGATCCTTGTGTAATACCATTATTATTGTAAGTCCCTCCAGGCCAAACAAGAGGTAATCTCGAGGTAAAAACTCCAAGTCCCCCTCTAATCTGAGTTGATTTATTACCTTTTACATCGTAGTTGAAACCTAAACGTGGCGCAACATGTACAGTATTTGCAATTGCTTGCCCAACTCGAGCCCCTTTCAGATCTTTACCTGCAGCTTGCAATAACCCAATTGTACGATTATTGAAATCATCATTTACTAAACCATTTTCCCAAACCGGCATATCAAGTCTAAGTCCAAACGTAAACCTAAAATTATCTGATACTTTCATTTCATTCTGAACATATACTCCAAATTGTTTAGCACCAAATTCTGCTGCTCCAAGAGAATTATCTCCATCACCTCCTATTAACGAATAGTTTAAAAGGTATCTATTAGCTTTTCTATCATTTATAAAATCATCGAAGTTACTAAATCTATATGATCCAAAATTATTATTAAAAAATACATTCTTAGATTTTGAAAACTCATTATGCGTCCCAATTGTAATCGTATTGATACCAGCTTGTATCTCAAAATTATCTGTAATTGTCAATACATCTTGATTTAATAAATTAGCTGTTGAAGAGGCCTCTGCTCCAAAGAAAATACTCCCTGGACCATCAACAATCTGTACTGTTGGAAAAGGAGTACCTGATGCATCACGATCGTCACGAACTCCAGTGTAAGCAACAACTAAATTATTTGAATACTTGTTACCAAATTTAGAGCTTAACTCTATAGAAGTTGAATTTGTAGTTGAATTAAATAGTTGACTACCATTAATAAAACTGATCGCAGTAGCCGAAGATCTACTTGGAGCAAAATTTTCAGCTTTAACATAACTATGCTTTACTGACAACTTATGATTATCATTAATATTCCAATCTAATTTTGCAATTAACTTATCGCTTATCAAAGTTCTAACGTTATTCTCGTATGAACCTGGATCATAACCATATGTAGCTAATTTTGCTCTTAATTGCTCAATTCTTGTTAAAGCAGTTTGTGGATTAAATGGAGACCCACCTATACTTCCTGTATATGTTGCTATATCGAAAGGTTGTGGTGTCTCATTATCCTGTCTTTCGTAATTTATAAAATAAAATAACTTGTCTTTCAAAATTGCACCACCTGCACGAACTCCATAAGTTTGAGCAGAAAAATCCGCTAATTTTTTTCTTCCAGCTGTTCCTGCCAACGATGGTGGAGTTTTTGCAGCTAGATTTTCATCTCTATTTAAGAAATAAGCCGAACCTTCAAAATTATTTGTACCAGATCTTGTTATTGCACTAATAGCTCCTCCTGCAAAACCAGAAAGTTTTACATCAAAAGGAGAAACACTCACTTGAAACTGCTCGATTGCGTCAATCGAGATAGGACTCACCCCAGTTTGACCTCCATTTGTTCCATTTGCCGCAAGACCAAAAACATCATTACTTACCGCACCATCGATATAAATAGCATTAAATCTATTGTTTTGACCACCTATCGACAATACATCATCACCTCTTAATTGTGCTTGTGGAGTTAATCTAGCAAAATCAGAAATATTTCTTGACAAAGATGGTAAGGCATTAATTTTTCTTGAATCCACAATAGTTTGTGAACCTGTCTTTCTTGAATTAAAAGTATTATCTCGCGAAGATTTAACTACAACTTCTTTCAACTCATTAGACTCACTTGCTAGAGAAACCTTAATACTTTTTGATTCTCCCAATTGAAGGTTTACGTCATTATCTTTATAAGCCTTGAAACCAACATAAGAAATCGTAATTTCATAAGGTCCTCCAACTCTCATGTTTGAGATTCTGTAATTTCCAGTAAAATCAGTAGTTGTACTGTAACGAGTTCCTGATGGTGTGTGTACCGCCAAAATTGTTGCTCCAGGTAATGGCTGAGGATTCTTGTCATCATCATAGACTACACCATTAATTGAAGATGTCGTATTTCCTTGTCCATAAGCATCAGGATTTGAAAATACAAAAAATGCAAGTAATAAAAATAACTTAAATAGATTTTTCATGCTTTTTTGTTTGATTAATATACTTGGCAAAATTCCAACTTTTAAGACAATTTTATGTTAATTTAATGTTAATAAGAAATAGTTAAGAGTTCATTTATAAACATTTAGCATATTAAACACTTTTGTGTTAAAAAAATGAAAAATTGTTATGAATGCATACTATTTTTTGGAATTATGTGCTTTTTGAAACATTTTTAATTGATTCAACAACTTTAAAGCATCCAATCAATTTAAGCCACAAAAAAATATTGTAAAAAAAAACCTCGAATAGATTATCCTTCGAGGCTTTTTCTTAACACAATTTTGAGTATTACTTTTTCTTATTTTTAAGAAAATGATTCAATAAAAATGCTGTAGAGCTATCATGTTTTTTAACAGACTCTGTTTCAATTTCTTCTAGAATAGAATTTGCTAATTGCTTCCCTAATTCAACACCCCACTGGTCAAAACTAAAAATATTCCAAATAACACCTTGCACAAAAATCTTGTGTTCATACATTGCAATCAATGACCCAAGAGTTTTAGGAGTAAGTTTTTGAATCAAAATGGTATTGGTTGGTTTATTACCTGTAAATACTTTAAAAGGCAAAAGATATGCTGCTTTTTCTGGAGTAAGTCCTTGCTTGTCAAATTCAGCCTGTACTTGAGCTGCAGTTTTGCCATGCAACAAGGCCTCAGTTTGAGCAAAGAAATTTGACATCAATTTATCATGATGATTCCAATCACCATACAATGGTTCTACATAACCAATAAAATCTGTAGGAATCAATTTTGTTCCTTGGTGAATTAATTGAAAAAAGGCATGTTGTGCATTGGTACCCGGCTCTCCCCATATTATTGTTCCCGTTTGGTAATCAACTGGCTTTCCGTCACGACCTATACTTTTACCATTACTTTCCATCGTTCCTTGCTGCAAGTAAGGCGCTAATTTTTGTAAATATTGAGTATATGGAATCAACGCTTCACTTTCTGCACCAAAGAAGTTATTATACCAAACACTCAACAAACCTAAAATAACAGGAATATTATTTTCGAAAGTAGTAGTTTTAAAATGTTCGTCCATTTCATTGGCTCCACCTAATAAAGCTTCATAATTGTCGTAACCAACTGCTAGACTAATAGACAAGCCTACGGCACTCCATAATGAAAATCTTCCTCCAACCCAATCCCACATAGGAAAGACGTTGTCTGGATTGATACCAAATTCGGTCACTTTTTGCAAGTTTGTAGAAACCGCCACAAAATGTTTCGCAACATCTTCTTGTGTAGCCGATTGTAAAAACCACTTTCTAATGGTTTCAGAATTCGTCAAAGTTTCTTGCGTAGTAAAGGTTTTAGAAACAATGACAAATAATGTTGTCTCTGGATTTAATTTTTTGATAATCTCATTCGCGTGATCTCCATCAACATTAGATACGAAGTGAACGTTCAAATGGTTTTTATAAAATTGTAAGGCTTCAACTGCCATCACAGGTCCTAAATCCGAACCTCCGATTCCAATATTTACGACATCTGTAAAAGCCTTACCTGTGTATCCTTTACGAATTCCTGAAACTACTTCATTCGTAAACGTTTTTATTTTGGCTTTTACTTCATAAACCTCAGGAATTACATTTACTCCTTCAACATTTATAATAGCATCTGCTTTGGCCCTAAGTGCCGTATGCAAAACTGCACGATTTTCTGTTTGATTGATTAATGCTCCCTCAAAATAATCCGAAATAGCCGATTGTAAACCACATTCATTAGCCAATTCAACTAATAGCTGAATCGTCTCTTTATCTATATTATTTTTGGAATAATCTACTAAAAAGTCGTTCCAAATAATGTTGAATTGCTCGGCTCTATTGGTGTCTTTTAGAAACAACTCTTGCATCGTAACCGATTGCAAAGCTTCAAAATGATTTTGTAATTTTTCCCAAGCTTTAGTTTGCGTTGGATTGATTGTATGTAAGGCCATGTGCTTAAATTTAATGCATTTTTAATAGATGCAAAATTAAGCAATTAACTTTAAATTGATGATTATCCTCGGTTTAAACAAACAACAATCTACGAAAACGTTATAATAAAAAATAAAGATTGTTTATAGATTGGCAAAACTATCCAATTCAAACTTTAAAGGTTTTATTTGTTTGAAAAAACGTTCTTTGGTTGCTCCTGTCAAAGGCTCTCCATTGGGTAACTTTAAACGCAAGGGATCAACTTGCACTCCATTTTTCCAGAAGCGGTAGCAAACGTGTGGACCTGTTGCTAACCCCGTACTTCCTACAAGTCCAATAGGTTGTCCTTGAGTTACACGTTGTCCTCTTCGCACCAGAATTCTAGACATGTGCAAATATTGCGTGGAGTAAGTCCCGTTATGTTTCACTTTTACAAAATTACCATTACCTGCGGTATACCCCGTTTGCTCAACTACACCTGAGGCAGTAGTTGTAATAGGCGTTCCATGAGGCGCAGCATAATCGGTTCCTTTGTGTGCTTTCCAACGTAATTGAACGGGATGAAAACGATTTGAAGTAAATCGAGAAGTTAAGCGACTAAATTTAATAGGTGTTTTCAAAAAGAAATTTTTCAAGCCTTTCCCTTCTTCATCATAATATTCGATTCTGTTAGACGAAGGATTAGCTACAAATGGGAAAGCGTAAATAATTTTCCCTTTGTATTCAAAAAATGAAGCTTCCAAACTATCAACTCCATCATAAATTGAATCGTTAATGTATCGTTCCGTAAAAGTAATCGCAAAACGATCGCCTCTCTTTAATTTAAAAAAGTCGATAGACCAAGCATAAATTTTTGCAATTCTACTTGCTAAACCACCTTCAACTTTAGCACTTTCTAGGGTTTCAGAAAGAGAACTTTTCAGCACACCACCAATTGTTCTTCTTTTGATGGTAATGGGTTTTGTTTTTTTGTAGGCTTTTGCAATTGAATCCCTTAAATCTACTACATAATAATGAAGAGCATCGGGTTGGTAAACAAAAACAAGCAACTCTTTCGTTTTATTTTTCGAACGCAAAAGTGTGTAGGGCTTATTGTTTCGAATGGTTCTTACATCAAATGAATCTTTGATTTGTTCCACCAATTCAAATACTTTTTTGTCACCAATATTTTGTTTCTGAATAATGCTACCAAAAGTATCTCCACTCTTTAAAGTATCATGCACCACATTAAAATCAGAATAAGTAAAGCCAAACTCTTTCTTTTTAGAAATAGGTTTTGTTTTGACTTCACTCCAAACCTCATCTTTTTTCGTACATGAGAAAAAAACTAGAGAAGATAACAAAAGGATTGCGAAACGTTTCAATATACTACTTTTTTTATTCTATTATTTTAATTCTTTAATTAAGGTAATATGATTCACTTTTTTAAAATCAAAGAAACTTTTACGTTTTAAATATACAATTATAATCCAACTCCCCAATTGGCCAATTCTTCAGCACTCCATAGTTCAGGAAAAAAGATTCGTCTTTGGTATTTAGGATGCATGTATTTTTTCCAATCACTTCCACCTGTAGCTTCTCCATCACCCAATCCACTCGACTCTATATATTTTTTGGCGGTATTTAAATGCTGCATTACCCAAGTAACATTTACCGTATAATCATACTCTCTCATAGCCTTGATTAAAGCAGGATCTTGTTGAGCCTCACTAGGCAATTGTTTGAATTTTTGCCAAAGATTGATCGTGTTGTACTCTTTCATTTGAGCAATAAAAGAAGCTTTGTATTTTCTTTCAAATTCTTTCAACAAATAAGACTTCTCACCTGTTTCGTGATCTTTTCCGGCAGCTTGCCAATACAAATGTTCAAAAGCATGTTCAAAAGGAGTATTGCGGTCGATTGTTGCTCTAAATCGAGCGTCAATCAAATTGATTAAATCTGTAGATGCAAATTCAATCATTCGGTATTGTGCACTTTGAAAACCACTAGCTGGCGTCAACGTATTTCTAAATTTCATGTATTGTTCAACCTCCATTCCATCACCCATAATATCAAATGATGTTGTCAGCATAGTGAAATAACGACTAATTCTCATTAATCTCTCCGTAAAAAAAGACGTTTCTATTTGTTCACAGTAAGAGATTTGTTGCATTTCCCAAAGAATCATTTTAAACAACAATTCATTGACTTGATGATACATAATAAAAACCATTTCATCAGGTAAAGTTGTGCGTTGCGTTTGCAGATTCAATAAGGCATCCGTTTGTATATAATCCCAATAAGTAATGGGTTTAGACCACAAAAGACCTTCCAAATGAGTGGTTGTTTTTTGATCTATTGCTTTAAATTTTTGATCGAGTTGTTCTAATAATGAAGAGGTATTATCTGTAAGATTCATTCTATTTTGCTTTTACTTTAAAGGGATGCTTTAATCCTTTGTAGGCATCCAAATCAGCTTTGATAGACCCAACTGCTAGTTCTGCTTTGATTCGTAAAGGAATTTTATTTTGATCATTTGAAATCCAAACCGTTAAACTCTCTTTCTCTTTAAAAACACGGCCAGATTGCACCAAGGGACGAAAAATCATTGCTGAAATCACGCCAAATTTAGTTGTAATATCTTCACGACCTAAGAATTTTAACTTAAACTTTGTAGTTTCATTATCAAAAAACATATCAATAGTAACAGATTCCCCCACTTTTAATTTATCAATAGTAGGATAATTTCTAAGGTAATAAAAAGTAGAGACTATGTCTTGTGTTCCTTTGGGAAAGGAAAATGTTTTCTCATTTTTATTTTTATAATCCTTCACTAAAATTTTGTTAGTGCTTTGATTAAAAAAACCTTCTTGATTTTTGGTATAACCACCTTCATCTATCTTCCGAACGAATTGATAAGGATAACCGGTTTCTTTATCAAAATAACTTTCGTATAAATCATCCACTTTAAAAAAGAAACGAGACATTCCAGTAGTGTATCCCTTACCAATAACATGATAAACAGATTTTTGATTGATGACCGCATCTTTTACTTCTAATGTGGCGTAACCTGCATTTACAAAACCATAATGTATCCGGAATTTAAACCATTCACCCGAATCGAATGCCGATGAATCTTGAGAATCAAAGCTAACTGTAAAGACCAACAAAAAGAGGAGTATTAGTTTTCGCATTAAGTAATTTTTTGAGCTTTTTTTGAGATTCTCTTGGCAAAAATGATTCCAAATGTATTAAAACAAAAAAACCCAGTCAAATTAATGACTGAGTTTTTATGCTATTAACTAACCAAAAAACTATAAATTATGAAATTTATAATACCCATGAAAGGAAACCACCCCTTTCATTTGTGAGTACAAAGGTAAAACAGAAATCCATATTTTTTTGCGAAAAAATTGAGTTTAACACAACATTTGCAAAAAATTAGCTTTTGGTTTAGTTATTTTTTTTGATAATGCAAAAAAAACTTAATTTTACAGCGTTCCTCGCAATTTTTGCTCTCTTTCTATCGATTCGAATAAAGCTTTGAAATTACCTGCTCCAAATCCTTTGGCCCCCATTCGCTGAATAATCTCAAAAAACAAGGTAGGACGGTCTTCAACTGGTTTCGTAAAGATTTGCAATAAATACCCATCTTCATCTGCATCTACCATGATGGCTAACTTTTCGATTACGGCTAAATCTTCTTTCATCATACTCATGTGTTCGCCCAAACGTTCTGGAATGGCTTCGTAATACGCATGAGGCGGTGGTGATAAGAACTCTACACCACGAGCTCTAAGCTCAGTAACAGTAGTAATTATATCATCGGTAGCAATGGCAATGTGTTGCACACCCGCTCCTTCATAAAAATCTAAATATTCTTCAATTTGTGAACGCTTGTTTCCTTTGGCGGGTTCGTTGATTGGGAATTTAATTCGTCCATTACCATTACTCATTACTTTACTCATCAAAGCAGAATACTCGGTATGGATTTGTTTGTCATCAAAAGAAAGGAAATTCACAAATCCCATCACGTCTTCGTACCATTTTACCCAAACGTTCATTTGGTTCCAACCCACATTTCCTACCATGTGGTCGATGTATTTTAGTCCAACAGGAGTAGGATTATAATCCGATTTCCATTCTACAAATCCTGGAAGAAAAGCACCAGTGTAGTTTTTACGTTCGACAAACATATGAACGGTTTCACCGTAAGTATAAATTCCAGCGCGAACTACTTCACCAAATTCGTCTTTTTCTACGGTAGGTTCCATGTATACTTTTGCGCCACGTTTGGTGGTTTCTTCAAAAGATTTACGAGCATCTTCTACCCAAAGTGCCACTATTTTTACACCATCGCCGTGTTTTTTTACGTGTTCTCCAATTGGGGATTCGCTAGTAAGAGCGGTAGTCAACACCAAACGGATTTTGTCTTGTTTTAGCACATAAGAAACTTTGTCTCTTGAGCCTGTTTCTAACCCGCAATATGCGTGCGATTGAAATCCGAAAGCGGTTTTATAAAAATGAGCCGCTTGTTTGGCGTTACCCACATAAAATTCTACGTAGTCGGTTCCCATTAATGGAAGGAAATCTTGTGCTCCTTCAAATATTTTCTCTAATCCGTATTCTACTGATTGTACTTCTTTTGCCATAATTAAGCCCCCTAACCCCCAAAGGGGGAATTCCTATTAGGGGTAAATAGGATTTATAGTTAAATTGATTTAAAAGTTTTATTTTGGAATAATTGATACCATCCTCCCTTTGGGGACTAAGGGGCTTCTACCCAAGATTTGTAGTACTGTCCGTCATCAAGACCCATCGCTTCTTCGGTAACCATTAAAGGGCGAAACGTATCGACCATAACGGCTAATTCTTGTGTGATAGTTTGACCAATGCTTCGTTCCATTGCTCCTGGTGCTGGCCCGTGAGGAATTCCTTTTGGATGCAAAGTGATGTGACCTTGTTCGATATTATTACGGCTCATAAAATCGCCATCTACATAATACAATACCTCATCGCTATCGATGTTGCTGTGGTTGTATGGTGCAGGAATAGCTTTTGGATGGTAGTCATATAAACGAGGCACGAAAGAACACACTACAAAAGTTGATGTTTCAAAGGTTTGGTGTACTGGTGGTGGTTGGTGCACGCGACCAGTTATGGGCTCGAAGTTGTGGATACTAAAGCCATAAGGAAAGTTATAGCCATCCCAACCAATAACATCGAAAGGATGCGTGGCATAGACCACTTCGTGCATCATCCCTTCTTTTTTTATTTTGATTAAGAAATCTCCTTTTTCGTCGTGCGTTTCTAACGCTGTTGGCAATTTGAAATCGCGTTCACAAAAAGGAGCGTGCTCTAAATGCTGACCCGATTCGTTTTTGTATCGTTTTGGTGTATAAAAAGGCGCGAAAGATTCTACATAAAACAAGCGATTTTCTGTAGTATCAAAATCGATTTGATAAATCATTCCGCGAGGTATGATGAGATAATCTCCATATTCAAAAGGAATATTACCCATCATTGTTCTTAGCGTTCCGCTTCCTTTGTGGATGAAAATCATTTCATCGGCATCGGCATTTTTATAAAAATAGGAGCGCAAGGATGCTGTTGGAGCTGCTAAACCAATGGTACAATCTTTATTGACCAACATAGGCTTGCGGCTTTCTAAGAAATCATTTTCGGGTAACAATTCAAACCCTTTTAGCAATAATGATTTGATGTTTTTGCCGATAGCAATTTTGGGTTCTACCGAGTAAGAATTTAGTATTTCTTTGACCTGAGTAGGTCGGTGTACATGATATAATAGTGACGAATGACCGTGAAAACCCTCGGTACCGAATAGTTGCTCGTAATACAATCCCCCATCAGGTTTCTCGAATTGTACGTGGCGTTTTTGAGGAAAATCTCCTAGTTTATGATATATTGGCATTTTTTAAAAAATTTAGATTCAACCTAATTGTATTCCTTAAAAAATAGTGCAATCATTCTGGATTTCTCTTAATAAGAAATTGCAGAAAATCTAATAAACCTTGCCATTTTGTTTTCATGAAAGCAAATGTCGTAATTTTTTTTGATATAATTTACGATTAAAACACATATCCTATACTAAACCAAGTATAACCACTTGGGGTCTCTGGAGACCATGAATGTTTAATCTCAACTGGACCAATGATAGTATCCAAACCATAACCTACAGCATATCCTGAAAATTCTGGTATAGAAAACCAATCCAAACTACTAAAAATATCATTCCCTAAATTGGCAAAGTTTGCCGAAAAATTAAAATGATTTTTTTTGTAAAACTCATAATCTAGCGTTCCAGAAGTCTTTATATAACTGTTCCCTCCAATACTTAAAAAATCATATCCATAGAAGGGTTTAAAATTATTTATTGCATTAAAGCCATAACCTCCTAAAACAAAATTAAAGAAAGGAACGCTATCTTCTCCAACGCTAAATCCTGCATCTGTTTGAAACTTGAAAACGAGTTTGGGTAAAATTTTAAAAGCCACAGAAAAATCGGCTTTGAGAATAGTGAATGGGTTAAATCCGTTATTATTAGATGACATCAAATAGGTATGGATATCACTCGAAAAAGACCATCCTTTTGTTGGGAAATATTTATTATCAAATGCATCATATTTTAAGTAACCAAAAGCACTTACATAATTACTATCATCAATATCTGGAGAATTTTTAGCGATTGTGATAGGTACTATTTGTAAATGCTTATACTCTAAACCCGCACCTATCAAGAATTTTTGAACAAAAACGGACTGAAAATATGCTTGATTTGTCCAATCTTTAAAGTCAATATTAATTAGAGAAACATCTCCTCCAACAATTCCTCCTGGTTGAATGGAATTTGCCACGTTTCGATTGAACTGAGCAAACGTAGATTTAAAACCAAAACTAATATTAAAACCATTATCTACATAATAATCTACATTATAGCGTAAGTTGTCACCAATAATCAAATCCAAAGAGGCATTATCATTTTTGAAGAAAAGATTTTTCTGGCTGATATTGGCCAAAACGGCACTTTTGTACAAACCGTCGTAGTGTAATCCAAACTTTAAGAACGTTTTCAGGGGGTCTTCTTTTAGACTTATATCTAATGTTTCTCCATATCCGTTAGGTTCTAAAGAATAGTTAATTGCACTAAAGTTTTGTGTTGCATTTATATTATTAATTCCGTTTTGTAGCTTTTCGTAGGTTATTGTGGTTCCTTCTTTAAAACGTAATTTTCCTTTGACATAAGCCTTTGTGAAGTTTTTCAACTCGTTGACCTTTACTTCGGAAACAAAAATACTATCTGAAACAATTTGTAAATTAGGTTTATGATAAGCATTATTTTCTGGAACTAATTTTTTTAATGCTTCATAAACCGCAAAGGTCGCCTCTTCTCCTTTTGTGATAATCTCACGACCTCTATCAAAAGAAATCACACCATACTCTTTGATATCTGGTTTAATGTAAATAGTTGTTTTTTTTACATTGTCTTTCATTCGATCAATCATATTGAGATTGCTAATCTGCACCAATATTTTGGTTGCATCTCTCAAAAGAGTTCGATCTTTTAAACCATCTTGCACATCCACACCAATAATAATATCTGCTCCTAATTTAAGGACCTCATCGACTGGATAATTATTTACAACACCGCCATCAATCAAAACCCTTCCATCAATCTCTACAGGAGAAAAAAGCGAAGGAAAAGCAGAACTGGCCAACATAGCCTGAGCCAAGTTACCTTTATTGAGCAAGACTTGTTCGCCGCTCTCAATATCGGTAGCTATACATAAAAAGGGAATAGGAAGTAGATTGAAATCTTTTACATCTTTTACATTCCTAGTTAATCTGGTCAGCAAATTGAAATTATACATTCCTTTAGAAAGCGCCTCAGGAATTCCAATCCTGAATTTATTAAAAGGCAATACAAAAGCATACAGCTCATCATTTCTTTTTTCATAAAAATTCTTTGAAGCTCGAGGAATATAATCATTGATCAATTCGTCAAAATTCGTTTTCTGAAAAATAGAGTCAATTTGTGCTGCATTGTACCCCGATGCGTAGAGACCTCCAATCACCGCACCCATACTAGTTCCGCCAATATAATCAATCTGAATTCCTGCTTCCTCGAGTACTTTGAGTACCCCAATATGCGCAAAACCTTTCGCGCCACCACCACTCAATACCAAACCAATTTTTGGTCTTTTGTCTTGGTTTTGCGCGAATAATGAGAAACTACTAAGCAATAAGATAAGGATAATCGAGAGTTTCTTCATAATCGGAAATGTTATACCGTTATTTTGTCTTGTAAAAGTCGGAAATTTTTTTGGCTTTCGATACTCCTATAACGTCAGAAATTTCTTTTTCTGTTGCCATTTGCAATCTTTTAACACTTTTAAAATGTTGAATTAAGGTAGTCATCGTTTTTTCGCCTATGCCTGGAATGCTTTCAATCGAAGAATTTAAAGCGGCTTTACTTCGTTTGTCGCGATGATGCGTGATTCCGAATCGGTGGGCTTCGTTTCTCAATTGCTGAATCACCTTTAATGTTTCCGATTTTTTATCCAAGTATAAAGGAATGGAATCTCCGGGAAAAAAGAGTTCTTCTAATCGTTTGGCAATGCCAATGATGGTGATTTTTCCTCTCAATCCAAGTTCGTCAATACTTTTTAAAGCAGCAGACAATTGTCCTTTTCCTCCATCAATGATTATCAATTGTGGTAAAGGTTCGTTTTCTTCCAATAATCGTTTGTATCGACGGTACACCACCTCCGTCATCGAAGCAAAATCATCGGGTCCTTCGACGGTTTTGATATTAAAATGACGATAATCTTTCTTGCTAGGTTTCCCATCTTTAAAAACCACACAAGCCGAGACAGGATTCGTTCCTTGAATATTTGAATTATCAAAACACTCAATATGCCTAGGCTGTACAGGCAATCGCAAGTCTTTTTGCATTTGCGCCATAATGCGATTGGTGTGGCGATCTGGGTCGACAATCTGCAATTGTTTGAGTTGTTCTATGCGGTAAAACTTGGCATTACGAATAGACAAATCTAATATTTGTTTTTTGTCACCCAATTGAGGTACTGTAATTTTAATATTTTCACCTAAATCTATGGCGAAAGGAACAATCACTTCTCTGGACAATAAATGAAAGCGTTCTCTAAGTTCAACAATGGCTAATTCTAACAACTCTTCATCGGTTTCTGCTAACTTCTTCTTGATTTCCATTGTGTGCGAACGAATAATCGAACCGTGGGAAATTTGCAAGAAATTGACAAAAGCGGCACTTTCATCCGAAACAATCGAAAACACATCGACATTCGTAATTTTTGGATTGACAATCGTAGAACGGGATTGGTAATTTTCTAGAACCTCAATTTTTTCCTTTATTTTCTGTGCTTCTTCAAACTTCATTTCGGCCGCCAACTCCATCATCATTCGCTTAAAGTCTTTTAAACTTTCTTTGAAATTTCCTTTAAGGATTTCGCGTATCGCATTTACTTGTTTTTGGTAATGTTCCAAGCTTTCGTGACCTTCACAAGGTCCTTTGCAATTGCCAATATGGTATTCTAAACATACTTTAAATTTCCCACTATTGATGTTGTTTTGGCTCAAATCAAAATTACAAGTGCGCAGTGGATACAATTCTTTAATTAATTCCAAAATCGTATTTACGGTCTTAAAACTCGTGTAAGGACCGAAATATTCGGAACCGTCTTTGATCATTCTTCGAGTAGAAAAAATGCGCGAAAAAGGTTCTTTTTTGATGCACAACCAAGGGTAACTTTTGTCATCGCGAAGCAATACATTATAACGAGGCTGAAGTGTTTTGATTAAGTTATTTTCTAACAACAACGCATCGGATTCTGTGGGAACTACAATGTGTTTGATGGTCACAATTTTTTTGACCAACACATTGGTTTTTGCCGTATCGTGAATTTTATTAAAATAAGAGGACACCCTTTTTTTTAAATTTTTGGCTTTGCCTACATATAAAATTTTACCTTCCTTATCATAATATTGATACACTCCTGGATTATCAGGAAGGGTTTGTATTTGAAGGGCTATAGAGGGTTGCGTCATTGTAGTTTTAGAAAATTCGCTATCGCTTTTTATTCTGAACAAATTTAGTAATTCTATTTTTCTAAAACTTCTGCGTTGGCTTTTTCTTCAGAACATTCGTATTCAAAAATTTCAGCCACGAATTTACTAATTAATCAGGAATCAAAATAGGCAGTGATAGCACAAATGATTAGAGTTGATGGAATTTGTGAAATTCTATTTCGATGTCAATTATTGAGTTCTTAGCTAACTGTTATAAATCTTTGACTCTACTTGCACTGAAGTAGCTTAGTGTGTTTTAGTTTTTATTTTATTTGAATTTCAAACAACAGTTAATACCTAATAATTTTTATATTTAGCCCATTAAAGTTGGCTATGAGAAGTTTAAAACCAATAACGATTTTTGGCGAAAGCATTTTACCTGGAGAAAACAAAACCATCAACGTTGAGATGGCGAGACTTCACACGACTACAAAACTCAACATCCCTATTATTGTTCGTCGCTCTAAACTTGACGGGCCCGTCGTGCTTTTCTCAGCGGGTATTCACGGAGATGAAATCAACGGCATAGAAATCGTTCGACAACTCATTAGCAAAAAAATAAACAAACCCAAACGTGGCACCATTATTTGCATTCCTATTATTAATATGTATGGATTTGTGAATCGTTCCCGAGAATTTCCTGATGGTCGTGATTTGAATCGCTCTTTTCCAGGAAGCAAAAAAGGTTCATTGGCGAGTAGATTTGCCTTTCACATTCTAAACGAAGTTATGCCCGAAGTGCATTATGCCATTGATTTTCACGCCGGAGGCGCTAGTAGATTCAATGCACCACAAATTCGTTTGGCCGAAAACGACCCCGAATTAAAACTATTGGCCGATACCTTCAATGCGCCATTTACTTTGTATTCCAAAAATATTGGAGGTTCATTCCGAAACTCGAGTACCAAAATGAATATAAAAATGCTGCTTTTCGAGGGTGGAAAATCATTGGACATTAATAATGAAGTGGCCAATGAAGGCATTAATGGCGTAAAACGAGTGCTAGCCTACCTAGATATGTTAGACCCCAAACACACTATCGAAATTCCAGAAAACAAAACCATTTACATCGAAAAATCGAATTGGGTTAGAGCCAAATGCTCCGGAATGCTTCACGACTACAATACTATAGGCACGTTTGTAAAAAAAGGAACCATTCTCGCGACCATAACCGACCCCTTTGGGAAATTTGAACGCAAAATCAAGGCGCCTAATGATGGTTACGTAATCAACAGCAATCAATCGCCTATAGTTTACGAAGGCGATGCCATTTTTCATTTGTCTACTTCGTTGGTTCCTGAAAAAAACAAAGCAACAAGCCAACCCGAAGCTCAAATTGCCTCGTTTATGGAGCTATAGTAAATCGTCCAAAACCTAACAAAAGTCATATTCTAATTCTAAAACGCCATTTACCTTTGTAGAAAAAATAGAGGTATGTTGCACTGGAAAAAATTAGACCAAAAAGAACGCAAAGAGCGCATTCAAAAAGCATTAGACGAAAATGTAAATTTTTCGAAAGACATTTCTTTGGGTTATCCAGCATCAAAACTAGACGGAAAAGTTTTTTATGACGATGCGCCTTTTTTGAAAGAAGCGCCTACTTTGCAAACCTATGTCGCCAATCCTAATCATATTGGTTGCCATACCTTGGGCACCTCCGAAAAAGCATTCAAAGGAACCCAACAAATAGAGCGTGAAGTCCTAGATGTAATTGCCGTTGATATTTTCAAAGCCGTACCCAATTCCTACGATGGTTATATTTCTCCCGGTGGAACAGAGGCGAATATTCAGGCCATTTGGATGTATCGCAATTACTTTATGAACCAAAAAGGAGCACAACTGCACGAAATTGCCATCGTTGCTTCTGAAGATACGCACTACTCCATTGCCAAAGGCTCCAATGTTTTGATGCTCGATTGGATTAAAGTTCCCGTTTCTTTTCATCAAAGAGAAATCAACGCAAATGCTTTGGAACAATTGCTAATCGATGCCAAAAATAAGGGCAAAAAATACTTTATCACCGTTGCGAATATGGGAACCACTATGTTTGGTTCTGTAGATAATCCCGACGTATATTCCGCGCTTTACGAAAAACACCATTTAGAATACAAACTCCATATTGATGGAGCTTACGGTGGATTTGTGTATCCGTTTAGCAATCCTCAATCGACCCTTAATTTTAATAATCCAAAAATTAGTTCGATTACCATCGATGCGCACAAAATGCTACAATCGCCTTATGGTACAGGGATTTTTATTTGCCGAAAAGGATTGATAGAAAATGTCTTGACTAAAGAAGCCGAGTATGTAGAAGGAATGGATTTAACGCTTTGCGGAAGTCGATCGGGTTCTAATGCAGTGGCGGTTTGGATGATTTTGTTTGCTTACGGTCCGCACGGTTGGTTCGAAAAAGTAAGCGTGTTGCAAATGCGTACACTATTTTTATGCAATGAATTGGACCAACTCAACATTCCGTATTTCCGTGAACCTTATATGAATATTGTAACCATTGATGCAAAAAACATTAATCATGCTTTAGCTGAAAGATTTGATTTGGTACCCCAACAACACAACGCTGAAAACAAATGGTACAAAATAGTGCTTATGGACCATGTAGAAGTCGAACATTTGACTACTTTTATAGCCCAATTAAAAGCAACTATGCATGTTGAAAAAGGAATTACGGCTTAAATACAAAGCACTCAGAAAAGCACTTAGTGAAAATGACATAGAATCGATGAGCTTGGAAATCGCAAACCAAGCTTTATCGCTTCCGATTTGGGACAAAACCTATTTTCATATTTTTTTACCTATTGAACCCCAAAAGGAAATCAACACCGAATATCTTTTACACATTTTAGCTGGAAAAGACAAAGAAATCATCCTGTCAAAAAGCGATTTCGAGACCCGAAAAATGACGCATTTTTTATTGACAGAAAACACCAAAATCGTTAAAAACGAGTACCAAATTCCAGAACCCGTATCAGGTATTGCCGTTCCTCCCGAACAAATAGAAGTAGTATTTGTGCCATTATTGGCCTATGACAAATTAGGAAACCGAGTGGGCTATGGCAAAGGGTTTTATGATCAATTTCTCTCCGAATGTTCTCCCGAAACTTTAAAAATTGGACTATCCTTCTTTGAACCTGAAGATCAAATAAATGACGTTTTTGAGAATGATATTCAATTGGATTATTGTGTAAGTCCACACAGCATTTTTAAATTTATCTTAACATAAAATAAGATACTTTTGCACCCGAAGTGAAAACCATGATATGAGAACAAACAAACAAAAACTGCTTTTGGCAGCCAAAATACTTTTAGCTGTACTACTACTCGTGGTGGGCGGTTTTATTTTTTTTAGAGACTCCCTTTTAAACCAAGCGTTAGATAAAGTTTCGACCAAAATGACGCAGCAATACAACAGTAATTTTACCGTAAAAAAAGCCTCTTTTGACGGATTAAACGGTATTGATTTGTACGATGTAGTGCTGGCTCCAAAAAACGCTGATACCCTTTTGAATATCAAAAAACTGAAAACCAGCATAAGCTTTTGGAATCTTTTTATTGGTAATATCCAACTACAATCTTTGGAACTACAAGAAGGATACATTCAATTGGTAAAAAAAGGAAAGGTCAAAAATTTTGATGCTTTTTTGAAAAAAGATGAAGAACTCAATCTAGAAAACTCGGATAGTAAAACCGATTATGCCGCAACAGCTTACCGAATGATTTCGAGATTGCTCAACTTGGTTCCAACGGATATGAGCATCGAAAAACTAGCCTTCAAGATTGATGATAATGGCAAAAAAGCCAATATCGATATCGAAAAACTTACTTTAGACAATCAAGAACTCAACTCCTTAATAACGGTAGAAACGGGTACTTTCAAGCAACATCTGAGCATGAAAGGCTTGGCCGACCCGAGAAACAGAAAAGCCGATATTCGCATTTTCAATAAAGATACTGGCGCCATTCGTTTGCCTTATGTAGACGAGCGCTACAATCTCAAATCGAGTTTTGATTCCATTCATTTAAATGTTGACAACATCGACAAAACAATGGGCGAATTCCATTTTGATGGTTTTGCTACCATAACCAATTTACACGTCAATCATCCCAAAATTGCCAATAAAGATGTAGTCATCAAAAAAGCGCGTTTTGACTTCCGTTTTCTTTTGGGTTCTGATTTTATTTCTATCGACAAAAGCTCAACATTGCAACTCAACAAAATAAAACTGAATCCTTACTTGGCTTATGAAACCGAATCGGATACCATCTATAAACTGCAAGTAAGCATCCCAAAAATGAAGGCGCAAGATTTCATCGTTTCGCTTCCCGATGGTTTATTTACCAACTTTCAAGGGATGGAAGCCCAAGGAAATTTTGAGTACAACTTGGACTTTAAATTCAATAAAAACAAACCGTATCAACTGGTTTTTGACAGCAAATTAAACAAAGAAAACCTCCGAATTACAAAATACGGGAAAGCCAATTTAACGAAACTCAATGGCGAATTTGTGTACCGAGCTATCATCAAAAACGTATTGCAACGCCCTATTGTAGTAGGAACAGAAAACCCAGATTACACCCCTTTGGACCAAATGTCTCCCTATTTGCAAAAATGTGTGCTCACTACCGAGGATCCTTCCTTTTTTCGTCACAGAGGTTTCATCAATGAAGCTTTCAAACAATCGATTCTCAAAAACATTCGAACCAAAAAATTTGCGCGTGGTGCGAGTACCATCAGTATGCAATTGGTCAAAAATGTTTTCTTGACCCGCGAAAAAACCTTGTCTAGAAAACTAGAAGAAATTTTATTGGTGTACATCCTCGAAAACAACCGAGTGGTAAGCAAAGAGCGCATGCTCGAAGTATATTTCAACATTATCGAATGGGGACCTGACGTGTATGGAATTGGCGAGGCAAGTCGTTTTTATTTCCAAAAAACACCTGCCGAATTAGACTTGAACGAGTGTCTGTACTTGGCGAGAATCATCCCGAGTCCTCGCAAATTTATGTACCAATTCAATGACGAAGGTAACCTGAAAGACTATGCCGCAAAACAGCAATTGTACCTGACTAATTTAATGAACAGACGAGGCCTACTTGCGCCAGAAGATTCCATTTACAAATCGAAACCTTTCTTCATTACCGGTCAAGCCAAATCGTTCATCAAACTGCGAGTGCCAGACAGCACACAAATTCCAGTTGATTCTTTGGCCACAGATTTGCCGTTTGAATTTTAAAATAATTAGAAGCAGAAAAAATAGGCTTTCTCAGGAAACACTGGTCCCGCTGTACACTATATCTCTTGTGGCGAACACCGCCACAAGAGGATGCCGTTCCCATCCTTTAGATTTGCTAAATAAATTTAGAGTACTTTTAATCAACAACCAAACTGACAAAGTGAACCTTATCTTCCATCAAAGTTAGCTACTTATGCCCCGATTAGGACTTTGTCAGTTA